>CAZBCQ010000046.1:0-26913 GCA_964490255.1 uncultured Terriglobales bacterium
CCAAGATCGAATGGAACTACCGCAACAAGCTGATGAAGCTGAAGGCGGCGGAAGTTATCTTCGCTCGTGAGTACCACCGCATTGTCGACGCACTAGGTGGAACGGCTCACCGGTTGGTGGACCAGTACGAACTCCAGCGGCTTGGACATCCTTACTACAACTCGCGTGCGGGTGGTGGCGAGGGTCACCTGGAAGTCGCGAAGAACATTTACTACACGAACAAAGAGATGGCGCACATGGTGCTCTCTCTGAAGCCCTTCGGCTGCATGCCTTCGACACAATCAGACGGGGCGCAGTCGGCGGTGGTGTCGCACTACAAAGACATGATCTTCCTGCCGATCGAGACTTCTGGTGAAGGCGAAATCAACGCGCACAGCCGCGTACAGATGGCCCTAGGCGAGGCGAAAGCCAAGGCCAAGCTGGAGTTCAAAGATGTGATGGAGAAGATCGGGAAGCCCCTCGATGAATTGAAAGCGTATGTCGAGCAGAACCCCGATATGTCGAACGCGCTCTACCCCGTGCCGAAATACAAGGGCGTGGTGGGAACTGCCGCGAATTACGCGATCCACGTGGCGGAGAAGATGGGCGTGCAGGTGCCGTACCATACAGAGGCGCACTAAGCCGCTGAAGTCGATCAGTCTCTCGGCCGGTCGGGCGCAACGGCCGGCTGAGGGACCAACCCCCAAACGAAAAATTGAGCGACTGACGGACTGAGAGACTAAATGCCCGGACTTACCGACAAAGCGATTGCTGATAAGAAGTATGACCTGCTCTGGATGGGTGTGGACGTGGGTTCAACGACCGTAAAGATCGCGGTCATGGACGGTACTACGGACGAGATCCTCTGGCAGGACTACCAGCGCCACGAAACCAAGCAGCCAGAAAAGCTGCTGGAGATGCTGAAGCAGATCAAGACGGATCTGCCGAATGTTCCCGATGAGAACTATCGCATCTTCATCACTGGTTCAGGCGGCTCGGGAATTGCGAAGCACATTGGCGCAAAGTTCGTTCAGGAAGTGAATGCGGTTTCGCTGGCCGTGGAGAAGCTGTATCCCGAATGCGGATCGGTTATCGAGTTAGGCGGTCAGGACGCGAAGATCATCATCTTCAAGGAAGATCCTGAGACCGGTAAGAAGAAGAAGCTGCCGTCGATGAACGATAAGTGCGCGGGCGGCACGGGCGCCGTAATCGACAAGATTAATGCAAAGCTGCGCATTCCGTCCGATCAGCTCTGCAACATGGGCTACAAGGGCGAGAAGCTGCATCCGGTGGCCGGCAAGTGCGGTGTGTTCGCCGAGACGGATATCAACGGGCTGCAGAAGCAGGGTGTCCCGCCGAATGAGTTGATGGCATCGCTGTTCGAGTCCATCGTGCAGCAAAACCTTTCGGTGCTGACGCGCGGCAATACCCTGCGTCCGACGGTACTCTTGTTGGGCGGCCCCAATTGCTACATCAAGGGCATGCGGGATTGCTGGAAGCACAACATCCCCAAAATCTGGGAAGAGCGGAACTATCCGCTGCCAGAAGGTGTGGATCCGGAAACGCTGATCAAGACGCCGGACAATGCGCAGTATTTTGCTTGCATCGGCGCGGTGGAGTTCGGAAAACAGGAAGATCCCGGAATCGGCGTGTATGTGGGCTACGACAAGCTCGAGTGGTACATGACGGAAGGCCGCGCTCAGGAGAAGGCGAAGAAGGGCGGCGCACAGGCGCTGGCGAAGAGCCCCGAAGAGCTCGCCGAATTCAGGGCGAAGTACACGAAGAAAAAGTTCATTCCGACTACCTTCCAGCCCGGTCAGGTGGTGGAAGGGTTCATCGGAATCGATGGCGGCTCTACGTCGACAAAAGCCGTGCTGGTCGATAAGGATCGCAACATCCTTTGCAAAACCTACCAGCTCTCGCGCGGTAATCCGATTGAGGATACGCAGGAAGTGCTGGCGAAGGTCGCCAAGCAGGTGAGCGATCAGGGCGCCGTGCTCAAGGTTATGGGCGTGGGCACCACCGGATACGCGAAGGACATCCTGAAGGACGCAGTGGGCGCGGACGTGGCGTTGGTGGAAACCGTAGCGCATACGCAAGCGGCGTTGCACTTCTATCCGGATGCGGACGTGATCTGCGACGTAGGCGGCCAGGACATCAAGATCATCATCCTGAAAGACGGTCGCGTAAAAGATTTCAAGCTGAACACGCAATGCTCGGCGGGCAACGGTTATTTCCTGCAAGGCACATGCGAGAGCTTCGGCTTCAAGGTGGAAGACTTCGCGGATATCGCCTTCAATGCGAAGGGCTATCCGCAGTTCGGTTACGGCTGCGCGGTGTTCATGCAGTCGGACATCGTGGACTTCCAGCGCCAGGGATGGAAGCCGGAAGAGATCATGGCCGGACTCTGCAACGTGCTGCCCAAGAACATCTGGCTGTACGTTTCGCAGATCCCGAACCTGTCGGCGATTGGCCACAAGTTCGTGTTGCAGGGCGGAACGCAGCACAATATGGCTGCGGTAAAGTCGCAAGTCGACTTTATCGAATCGCGCTTCAAGGGCAAGGATGTAAAGGCCGAGGTCATCGTTCACCAGCATTGCGGTGAAGCCGGTGCCATTGGTTGCGCATTCGAAGCCGTACGCCTGTGGGAAAACGGGATGAAGACCGAGTTCATCGGTCTGGATGGCGTTGCGTCCATCACCTACACCACAGCCCGCAATGAAGATACGCGCTGCTACTTCTGCAAGAACAAGTGTCTGCGCACCTTCATCGACGTGAAGACCGCGAGCCCGAACCCGAATTACAAGCCTCCCGTGAAGACCAAAGTTCCACTGATCGACGGAGCGCAGCGGCTGATTATCGCCACCTGCGAAAAGGGAACAGTCGAGAACGTGGAAGAGATGCGCGTCATCAAGGGCAACATCGACGCCATCAAGAAAGAAAATCCGAACCTGGTCGAGATTGCGGCGAAGTCGGCGTTCAAGAGCTACGAACCACCGGTTGTCGCCGATGCACTGCCGAAGCTGGCGATTACCAAGTCGCAAAAAGAGCGCATCGAGAAGATGAAGAAGCGCGCCGAGATTCGCATCGGCATGCCCAAGGCCCTGAATATGTACAGCTGCGGGCCGTTCTTCACCGCGTATTTCGAGTCGCTGGGTGTGAAGGCCGAGAACATCTTCTGGTCTGACTACACGAACGAGCAGCTTTACAAGGAAGGCGCGAAGCGCGGCGCAATCGATCCCTGCTTCCCGTCGAAGGTTGGCATTCCGCACGTGCACAACCTGCTATACGCGGTGCATCCGAAGAAGAACCTGAATGTGATCTTCTTCCCGATGATCGATTCGCTGCCGACATTCCTGAAGCACACGCAATCGAGCCGCGCGTGCCCGACAGTGACGGCGACACCGGCCTCGGTGAAAGCGGCGTTCACAAAGGAAGGGAATCTCTTCGAAGAGAAGGGCGTGATCTGGAAGGACACGCTGATCTGTCTGGATAGCGCGAAAGTTGCGCATCGCCAGATGTTCGATGATTGGCAGGATATTCTCGGGCTGAGCGAAGAAGAGAACTACCGCGCGGTGGAGCAAGGCCTGGCGGCGATGGAGAAGTTCGACAACGCCATCATGCGCGGTACCGCGCGTGATGTGCTGAAGAAGCTGGAAGACGAAAACCGGCTAGGCATCGTGCTTCTGGGACGTCCGTACCACAACGATCCGGGAATCAATCACGAGATCCTGGAAGAATTCCAGAAACTCGGGTATCCGGTGTTCTCGCAGGATTCGCTGCCGCTCGATGATGAGATCGTATGGAAGCTCTTCGGAGACGAAGTGAAGATGGGCATGATCAAGCATCCAATGGATGTGAGCGATGCCTGGAAGAACTCGTATTCGGAGAACACCACGCGCAAGGTCTGGGCGGCGAAATATATTGCCCGCCATCCGAACTTGGTGGCACTGGAGCTGTCGAGCTTTAAGTGCGGACACGATGCTCCGATCTATACGGTGATCGAAGAAATCGTGGAGCACTCGGGAACCCCGTACTTTTGCTTCAAAGATATTGACGAGAACAAGCCGAGCGGCTCGATCAAGATTCGTGTCGAGACGATTGGCTACTTCCTCAAGCGATATCGCGAAGACATGGTCCGCAACCGGAGCAAGGTGCTGACGATTGAGGAGCAACTGAAGCAGTTTGAAGATCAGCTTCGTCACGAGCTGAAGCTGGCGGGAAGCTCGAGCGATCGCGGCGCTAGCTGCGGTACGCACGAGAACGTTCCCAGCGAACTGGTCGGAATTCAGCCGGCGCAGAGGGAACTGGTCGAGCTCAGCGGAGACTAGTGGAATCCCACCCACGCCAAGAGAAGGCGAGGGTGGGGCAACCGCAGGAATTGGTAATCGGGTAATTTGGTAATTGAAAATCGCTTCCGATATTAGGGAGCGATTTTCTTTTGTGGATGCGCGAGTGCTGTGGGCTGTCAAGATGTAAGTTGGGCGAGAGTTCGGTATGCTTAGACCAGATAAGAATGGGGTGTGTCGATGGCGATGGAATCCGACAAGGTGATGTTCGAGATTTACAGAGAAGCCACTTATACCGGCAAGTATCGCGTGGTGTATTACACCGAGCTCAACGAAAACAACAAAGAGTGGGAAATCAACAAGGCCATGTCCGGTGAGCATTTCTACGACGGCTTCATCAAAAACTACGGCAAGGACGAAGCCAAGGACATCATCGATTCATTGCTGAAGCGCATGAACGAAGGCGAGAATCTTGGGCCGGAAGATATCGAGCAGGCGTTAGGCGAGCACGCGGCAGCGAAGTAGTTGGTCAGTGGTCAGTCGTTTAGTCGATCAGGACCAGTTCCTCCATTCTCCAGCTCCCCAAATTTAGTGGCGATAGGGATACCTCGCTGCGCTCGGCATGACAGTTCCTCGCTGACGCTCGGAACCGAGAGACTGATCGACTTACTGTAATTTCAGACTTTTCATACGCGGCGAACAGTGTAGCTGCAGTTTTTTTCATGAGTTGTGACGTGTGTACGTGATGGTCCGGTATAGCGCAGTGGGGCAGCCGGGGTCGGCTGCCCCACGTGAGTGATGTGTTCAGGAGATGGTGAAGTTTACGCGAACCTGTGTCTCGACTTCGACCGGTTCGCCATTCAGCATGTAGGGCCGATAGCGCCATTGCTGGACTGCGTCGACAGCAGCTTTGATCAGCATGGGATGACCGCTGATGACGTGCAGGTTCTGGATCGTACCGTCCTTGCCGATCACGGCCTGCAGGATCACTTCTCCCTGCACGTGAGCGGTCAACGCGATCGGGGGATAGGCCGGCTTGACTTGATGGATTAATAACCCTTCCGAAACACCTCGTGACACGATCAGTGGTTTGGAGTTGGCTACAGAGGGGTGCGCGACGGATGGGTGAATGTTGTTGAGAAGGCTTGTCATAAACCCGCTATTCGGATTCGTACTTGTCGAACCGTCAACAGAGCCATCCGGCATACCGATCTGTGGAGGCGGACCCTCGTCCACGACACGTTGAATGTGGTCGGGGATGTGAGTTGGTAGCAGCACTGTATTTCCGATCATGTTGCTGTCCGGCGGCCGCACGGTGTGACGGATTACCTGTTCTATGGGCGCCGGTTCGGAGGCGGCAGGGACGGTCAAATAGTCGGTTAAGTGTGTGAGCGGCAGAGCTTCGGTGAACAGCAGAGGCAGCGCGACCAGCGTGCCAATGAAAAGAGTCTGAACGAAGAAGGAAACGAGTGCGGTCCATCCTCGTCGTGGATTAGAGACACTGTTCGATGCAAACAGGCTATCTTCAAACATACGCCCTCCTGAACGGCTTTAGGCGAGCCCCACTGCTCGCGTTGTTCTGGTGGGAGCGGGCCCACCGGGATTGCGCATGCGCTACGGGAATAGACACCGCGACCGCAGAAGGTTCCCAGATTTGAGAAGAAATATATTTCTGTGTTTTCGGGAACGTTTTGGAGGGCGGCGTTGTCTACAGGGAGTTAATGGCAGATCAAGCCTGATCTGTTGATGTCCCTGCTGGAGTCGCTGTTCGCGGATGCCCCCGGGAGCAGCGGCTCCTTTTAGTTTAGTCGATTCGGTCTTTCAGTTCGTCAGTACATCTGTAGATCAGTCACTCAGTAACCACATCAGTAAGCCAGCGTGTTTCCGTCTCAATAGGGATACCTCGCTGCGCTCGGTATGACAGTTCTCGCTGCGCTCGAACTGAAAATGCCAAGTCTCCCTACTTTGGTGGAGACTTGAATAGATCCAGCAGCGCTGTGGTTTCCACCAGCATCGCGGTTTTGAGTGTGGGCTCGCGGTCGGGCGCGAATGTGGAGGAGTGCAGCGACGGCAATACTTCGCCGCTCGCGGCAGCCGCCTTGAATTTCGCTGGATTCACGGCTCCGACAAAGAACATCGTAGCGGGAATGCCTACGAGTCCGTATTCCGAGAAATCTTCGGAGACCATCTTGGATGGAATCTGATAGACGTTTGCGTCGCCGAGCGCGCGTTTTTCACTTGCCGCGAGTCGTTCAGTGAGCGCGGGATCGTTGTAGGTGGCGTGGCCGCCTCCCTTGCTGGTGATCAGCGGCGCCTTGGGTGCATTCGCGGCGGCAGCCTCGGCGTCGGCAATGCGTTTCATGGAGTCAAAGATGTGCTTGCGAACTTCTTCTTTGTAAGACCGCACGGTGAGCTGCAGGTGCACTTCGTCAGGAATAATGTTGTGCTTGGTGCCGCCATGGATGGATCCGACCGTGATGACGGCGGGATCGGTGGGGCTGAGTTCGCGAGAGACGATAGTCTGCACGGCGAGGATGAAACGCGCCGCGATCACGATGGGATCGACAGTGGTCTGCGGCATCGCGCCGTGTCCGCCCTTGCCGTAGAAGGTGATGTCGACGGAGTCCGCGTTGGAGAGAGCGTAGCCGGGGATAAAACCGACCTGGCCAGCGGGAATGTTGCTGTCATCGTGAACGGCAAAAATGTAATTGGGCTTGGGGAAGCGCGTGAAGAGGCCGTCCTTGAGCATGGCGGGGGCGCCAGCGCCAATTTCCTCGGCGGGTTGAGCGACCATCATCAGCGTGCCGTGCCAGCGATCGCGCGCATGGCTCATGAGCGTCGCGGTACCGATAAGGCTGGACATGTGAACGTCGTGCCCGCAGGCATGCATGACGGGGACGTCGTTTCCGGCCGCGTCTTTCGTCATGACGTTGCTGGCATAGGGCAGGCCTGTGTCCTCGTGCACGGGAAGCGCATCGAGTTCAGTGCGCAGCATGACCGTGGGTCCCTCACCATTCTTAAGGATGCCGACAACGCCGGTGCCACCGACTCCGGTGGTGACTTCGAATCCAAGCTTATGGAGAGCATCTGCGATTTTCGCGGCACTGTTGACTTCATGCAACGAGAGCTCGGGATTGCGGTGCAGGTCGAGGTAGAGCGCTTCGACCGAAGGGTAGACGGAATTGATGTCAGCTTGGGTGAAGGTCTGAGCTGAGGCAGCCAGCGTGAGGGCGAGAACGGCGATGAGTGGGCGCATGCGGGAACAAGTGTACTTCAATCGGGTGATCGGGCATCGGGTAATCGGGCAGTGTGGTGAAGGAGCGGGGGCTCTGTTTCGGCGTGGCGCGATAGGGCTCCCTCGACTCGGGCGTGCGCCCTCGCTCGGGATGACAGTTCTCGCTAACGCTCGAACTCGTAGCTAACTGCTCGAATTCCTTAGCTGACGAAGATCTTGTAGAGCATGAGGTAGACGACGACGCCGGTGATCGAGACGTAGAGCCAGATGGGATACGTCCAGCGGGCGATGGAGCGGTGGCGGTCGTAGCGTCCCCGCCACGCGCGAGTGACCGTGATGATGACCAGCGGAACGATGACAGCGGCGAGGATCGTGTGCGTGGTCAGGATGGTGAAGTAAAGCGGGCGTGCCCAGCCGTGTCCGCGGAAGTGGTAGCTGCCGATGTGCGCGTGATAGTACAGATAGGAGATCAGAAATAGCGTGGACGCGGAGATGGCCAGAACCATGACGGCTTTATGGGCGCGCTCGCGTCCGGTCTTGATGAGATAAACGCCTGTGCCGATCAGGACGGCGGCTGTGCCGTTCAGCGAGGCGTTGATTACCGGGAAGATCGAGTAGTCTTGCATCATGCAGCGGGCTTGGTCGTTCTACGGTTGGCCATAAAGAAGGCCAGGCCGAACATCACGGCGGCGAACATTCCTAAAATCAAAATTGAGGTGTCCACCGGAAAATCTGGCGAAGCGCTGGCGGGAAAGAGGAGGGCGCGCAGGGCTTCCGTTCCGTACGTCAGCGGGTTGATGCGCATCAGCATGCGAATCCAGAAAGATGCCCCGGTGAGCGGGAAGAGCGATCCGGAGAGCAGCCACAGCGGTATCAGAAACAGGTTGATGATGGCGTGAAAGCCCTGGGTCGAGTCCATGGGCCATGCGATTGCGAAGCCGAGCGCCGTGAGCGAGAAGGCAACCAGGAAGATGGTGATAGCGATCAGGACAAAGCTCGGGAGCGTGAAGTGGATCCCGATCAGGGGCGCGAAGGCGAGAAAGATGAAGCCCTGGATTGCCGAGATCGTGGCACCGCCCAGTACCTTGCCAATCACAATGGCAGAGCGACTCACAGGCGCGACGAGAACTGTGAGCAGGAAGCCCTCGTTGCGATCTTCGATCAGCGACATCATGGCGAAGATCGAGGAAAAGAGAACGATCATGGTCAGCGCGCCGACGAAGAAGAAGTCGAGGTAATGCTGGCCTCCGGCGGCACCGCCGCGGAAAGATGATCCGAAGCCGGAGCCGATCACGACCCAGAACAGAACCGGCGAGATGATGACGCCAATCACGCGCGAGCGCTGGCGATAGAAGCGCACGATTTCGCGCTTCCATAGAGAGAGCGCAGGCAGAACGGTGCCGACGGAGATCGGTGCGGGTAAGGTTTGCGTCTGAGTAGCCACTTCAATTCTTTCGCCGCTGATGAACGCGGATAAACGCTGATCGTTAATGTCGTTTCGATTTCTTATTGCCGGCTGCTTCTTGGGCGTCGGCTTGCTGTTCTTCGGTCCAGAAGCGATGTCCGGTGCGACGGATGAACACGTCTTCCAGAGTCGGTTTGCTCACGGAAACGGATTGAATCTCGCCGGGGAAAGCTTCGACCACATCAGTGACGAAGCGATGTCCCTGGTCCTGCTCGAGGCGGACCTTGCCGTCATCGAGCACCGTGGCTTCGACTCCGTAGCGCTGACTGATACGTACGGCCAGTTCTTCCGGATTGTGGCGCGCTTCCAGCAAAAGCACGTCGCCGCCTATTTCGTTCTTCAACTCCGCGGGTGTGCCAAGGCCAACCAACTGGCCTTCGCTAAGAATCGCAAGGCGATCGCAACGCTCGGCTTCTTCCATCAAATGCGTGGTCACAATCACGGTCACGTTTTCTTCGTCCCGAAGTATGGCGAGGTATTGCCAAAGATCGCGACGGGCGCCGGGATCGAGGCCGGTCGTAGGCTCGTCGAGCAACAGCACCGACGGATGATGCAACAGTCCCTTGGCAAGTTCGAGGCGGCGCTGCATGCCTCCGGAGAAAGTTTCGGCACGCTCATTGGCGCGATCCGAGAGTCCGACGCGACTAAGCATTTCTTTCACGCGCGCGTCGAGAGCGGCACCGCGCATTCCGTACAGATGGCCGACGTGCTGGAGGTTTTCGCGGGCGGAGAGCTTCACGTCGATGCTGGGCGCCTGAAAGACCACCCCGATGTGCTGGCGGAGGCGGGCGGGATCGGAGGCAGAGTCGCTGCCGTTGATTACTGCACGGCCGCCCATGGGCAGCATGAGCGTGGAGAGGATACGGAACATCGTCGTCTTGCCGCTGCCATTGGGACCAAGCAGGCCAAAAATCTCGGCTGGGTACACGTCGAAGGAGACCCCCTTGAGGGCGGCGCGTCCATTGTAGGCGTGCTGCAGGTTCTCGACGTGAATGACTGCATTGGCCGCGGACACTGCGCTCGGCGGAGTCGCGGGAAATGATGTTGTTCCAGAGGTCACACTTAATTCTACGCTACGTTCAACATCATCAGCAGGAAGAGCAATGGAAGGTAGATCACCGTCGCACGGAGCAAATGCCGCGCCGGGGCCTTGGAACGCGGCGAATCGGCGGGCAGATTGCTGAGCGCCAGGCGCAGACCATAGTAGAAAAGTCCGCTGCTGAGGATGAATGCGCCGAAAAGGTAAATGCGTCCGGCCATGCCGATGTACGTCGGGAGCAGGCTGATGGGGACAAGCAGGCCGGAGTAGATCATGATCTCGCGCGCGGTGGAGCGCCCGTCGCGATGCACGACGGGAAGCATGCGGATGGCAGCGCTTTCGTAGTCCTCGCGATAGAGCCATGCGATGGAATAGAAGTGCGGGAACTGCCAGAAGAACAGGATACCGAAGAGCACGAGGCCGCCGAAGTCGACGCGGTCGCGCAGGGCGGTCCAGCCGAGCAACGGAGGCATAGCGCCGGAAAATGCGCCCATAAAGGTGCAGATCGGTGACACACGCTTCAACGGCGTGTAGACGCCCAAGTAGAAAACAGAAGTAGCGAGCGTGAGCAGCGCGGTGAGGGCGTTTGTCGCCAGCCAGAGATACGTGGCACCACCGATGATCAGGGCAGAACAGACAATGGAGGCATGCGTCAGACCCATGCGCTTGGCAGGCAACGGACGCGTGGCCGTACGGCGCATGTGCGAGTCGGTATCGCACTCGATGACTTCGTTGAAGCCGGCGGTTCCGGCGGAGACCAGGCCGATCCCAATAAGGGCATGGAACAGAGTCCACGAGAACGAACTGACGCCGGATTTGAATGCGGCGAAGTAGAAGCCGGTCCAGGCGGTCATAACGATCATCGAGGTTACGCGTAGCTTCGTGAGCTCGGCGTAGTCGTGCAACAGGGTCGAGAGACTGCCGGGCGAGATCGCTACAGCTCGGGATGCGCTGTTCATGCGGTTACGGGCCTCTGCGCGCCAGTGCGGATGGCGTGTTCGTCGAGAACTGCCAGGTGACGTCGTGCCTGAATGGCGAGGACGACGGTGGAAGCCAGTAGCAGCGCTCCAACAGCAGTGTGCGCCACAGTAGAAGACACCATCAGGGGCGTGGGTTGCACGGCTTGTGCTCCCCAGACAACTTTGGTCAGAAAGGCGAGGAACCCGAGGCAAAGCTGTACGATGACCAGGGTAAGAACAAGGATCGCGGGACGACGGAGACCCTCAATTTCCGAGTAGTAAGAGAGCACGCGAACGGAGGTCCAGATCAGAATGAAGGTGACGAGCGCGGCGTTGATGACGTGCGGTTCCCAGCTCATGCCTTTGTGGCGGAACATGCCGCCCAGCGCCAATTGCACATAGACGATGAAGACCGACAGATTCGTCAGCGCGATGAGGCTCGGCTTGCGGCTGTCGCGCGCGGTACGCGGTTCTTCCTGCACGAAGCGGCGTCCGGTAAAGAGGGCGATGGCGACCGCGATGCAGAAGAAGGTCTGGCCGACAATGGCGTGGGCAGTCGAAACTGCCGGGGGCAGCAATTCAAGCACAGTTATACCGCCGAGAATGCCTTGCACGATTACGGTGCCGAGCGCGGCAATGCCGAGTCTTTTCATCCACAAGCGGCGGTCGCTGCGCCAGGTCCAGACGGCGATGATGATGGTGAGCGTGCCGATGAATTCGGCGATCATGCGATGCGTGTGCTCGAACTTAACGCCACCAACCATGCGTGGCATCTGCGCGATATGGCCGAAGCTGGTAGGCCAGTCAGGGACGGAGAGGCCGGCGTCGTTGCTGGTGACCAGGGCACCGGCAATGATGAGGATAAAGGTAGCGAAGGCGGCGAAAACCGCGAAATTGTGATGCGCCCGGTTGAAGGGCGTGGTCAGAGAACCTTTCAGGTGCATCTCTCCTAATTTCCCCACATCACAACGGGCTGTGATGCGCAACCACCGATGGTATCACTCTGGCGGGCCGTTGCGGCAAGGGGAATGGGGCGACAACTTCCGACAGACGGACCGAAATGGGAGCGATTCAATCCGCTCAGGGATGCTCCGTGCTACTTGGGTTGGAAGATGAAGTCTGAAGACTTGCTTTCCTTAGGGCCTACGGCGATTTTCATGGTTTGCTCGCCCAACTGCTCGTGGACAGCCGCCATGGTGTACTCGCCGGGCGGCAGGCCTTTGAGTTCGAAGCGGCCGTCGGGTCCGGTCACGGCATAGAAGGGATTGTCGACCACATTGAGGTACATGTGCATCCAGGGGTGCTGGTTGCAGTGAATGGGCAGCATGATCTCCGGTTGGGTGAACGTTTTCGTAAGCGGGTCGGAATTGGGCAACTGAGACGCGTTCCACTGCTGATTGGCGTGGCCCATCGGATGAACGTTATGGGTGGTGCTGTCGGAGTTGAGGATACGAACTGGTTGTCCGGTCATGATGCCAAGCACGTGCGGGATGTAACGGCAGCCGTGCTGATCGATGGTGACGGGCGTCTGCGGTGCGGCGTACGCGCGTTCACCAAGCCCGTCTTTCACATAGACGAACACGTTAGCGAGATGGCCATGGTCGACAATCAAGTGTTCAGAAGAAGCGAGTTTGGCGCCGCAATCGGGGTCGTTGGACATGTCGATCTTGGCACCAGCGGGAACTGCGCCCTGGAACTGAACTGTACCGGTGATGGTGGCGGCGGTGGTGGGATCGATGGTGGTGAGGGGCTTGAAGTGAGACTGTTGTGTTGGTTTGGTGCAGGCAGCGAGTGTGACAGCGAGTAAAAGAACGAAGATGGTCCGTGGCATGATCAGGTTCGAGGGAACTGAGCATTCTAAATGGAGCGGAGCCGGGGAGGAGCTGGGAACGCGTAGGGATGCCTCGCTCGCTCGGCATGACAGATCCTCGCTTCGCTCGGATCGGTAGGGATGGTGGACCCACATCTGCCAAAGGACGGCAGATATGGGGCACCGCTTCTGATCCCACCCACGCCAAAAGAGGCGAGGGTGGGGCACCGGTAGAGCAAACTGACAGGCAGGATTGCCTGTCCTACACAAAACTCAGGCGGTGGTTGGAGCGGGCTGGGCCTTCTCAGCCTCGATGGCGGCGATTACGGCATCGGCGAACTGACTGGTTGTGGCTGGACCGCCGAGATCGCGCGTCAGGTTCTGCTTGTCGCGATAGACATACTCAAGGGCGTTGCGGACTTTCAGGGCTGCGTCGTGTTCGCCAAGATGGCGGAGCATGAGCAGACCGGAACGAATTACGGCCGTCGGATTCGCCAGGTCCTTGCCGGCAATATCCGGTGCAGAGCCATGGACGGCCTCAAACACGGCGATCTCATGACCGATATTTGCGCCAGGGACGAGGCCCAGTCCGCCAACGAAAGCGGCACAGAGGTCGGAAATGATGTCGCCGTAAAGATTCTCCATCAGCAGCATGTCGTACTGGTACGGATTCATCACCAGTTGCATGCAGGTGTTGTCGATGATGTGTTCGCCATATGTGATTTCGGGATAATCTTTGGCAATCGCGCGGGAACACCGCAGGAAGAGCCCATCCGACATCTTCATGATGTTGGCTTTGTGGATGACGTGGATCTTCTTGCGATTGTTATTGCGCGCGTACTCGAAAGCGAATTTCGAGATTCGAGTACACGCCTTCTCGGTCATGATCTTCAGGCTTTCGACAACGCCTGGAACGACTTCGTGCTCGATGCCGGAGTATAGACCCTCGGTGTTTTCACGAATGATGATCAGGTCGACATCGGGATAGCGCGTGGGGACGTGAGGCAGATTGCGGATCGGGCGGAAATTGGCGAATAGTTCAAATCGTTTCCGCAGTTCGACATTGATGCTGGAGAAGCCGCCGCCGATGGGAGTCGTGATTGGGCCTTTGAGCGCGACTTTGTTGCGCTCGATCGATTCGACGAGTTCCTTGGGGATGTACTCGTGGTACTTTTCATAGGCATCAGCGCCCGCCTTGAAACTTTCCCATTCGAACTTGACGCCGGTTGCTTCGAGAATGCGAACAGCGGCAGAGGTAACCTCTGGTCCAATGCCGTCGCCGGGGATGAGTGTGACTCGGTGTGCCATAAATTCTAAAGGTCCCTCGCTTTGCTCGGGATTTCGCTGCGCGGCTGAACGCCGCACAAACAGCTCAACTTCGACTCCGCTGGGCTGCGCTCAGGATTTCGGCTCGCGGCTCCCGCTGCGCTCACGCCGCGCAGACGCCTTACCTCAGCTCTTGGCGATTGATTTCGCCTTCTCCGTGCCGGATTCAGCGGCTTTCAGCAGGTGCTTCAGCTCCTCCATGAATTCCTTCACGTCCTTGAAGTCCAGATAGACTGAGGCGAATCGGACGTAAGCGACTTTGTCGTAACGCCGCAGCCGGCTCATGATCAGTTCGCCGACTTCGCTGGTTTTGCGTTCGCGTTCGGGAGAATCGATGACGAAGCCCTCGGCTTCGTTCACGATCTGCTCCAGCTTGCCCATCGGAATGGGGCGCTTTTCGCAGGCGCGCAATAACCCGTTCAAAACTTTTTGGCGGTCGAATTTTTCGCGCCTGCCATCTTTTTTAACCACCATGTACGGGATCTCGTCGATGCGTTCGTAGGTGGTAAAGCGCTTAGCGCATTTCAGGCATTCGCGGCGGCGCCGGATCGACTCGGCCTCTTTGCTTTCGCGCGAGTCCACCACTTTGTCATTCGGGAACCCGCAAAACGGACATTTCATTGGAGTTAGTGCTGACCTGAGTATCTCCTATCAATTGTAACAGCTGAAGAAGGAGCGAGAAGTTACTGCGGGCGCTCAGGTGGACAGGCAGGGACCGAAGGCTCCGAGGCTTCCAGAGACTCGCTTGCACGGGTGATCTTGCGAAGCGAGAGATGTTCGAAGTGAGCCAGGATGAGGCCTACAGGCATGATGGACATGAAGGTCACAAGCCAGAACAGAATGCCGCAACTGACAGCGAGTTCGGGACCGGTGTCGAAGACATTGTTGAGAACCGCGATGGTGGCCAGTTGCGCACCGCCGCCAACCACCGGCAATTGCAGAACTCCGCCAACGACGCTGGCGCCCATCAGGAGGACGACCTGCGGAAGGTCCAGGGCCGGAATGCCAGTATCGACTGGATACGCGTGAGTGACCTCGCGATAGGCGAACGCGACCAGGATCCAGATCACCATGGAGATGGCAGAGACCTCAATGATGGACATAGGATCGCGAAGCGTGTCCAGACCCTCGCTGAAGGTACGAATCCGGCGCTCAGCGGCGGAGCCCACGCGCGGCGAGATGGGAGTCAGCATGCGACAGACCCATGCCGCGAATCGCGGACCGATGAGGCGCAGCGTGGTCGCAAGGCCGACGAGCAGCATGACGATAAGGATCAGGCCGTAGCCAAATTCACGAAATGCCTGGTAATGGTCAATGGTGCGCAACGAGGGAACAAAGAAGATGACGATAACGAGCATGATGACTACGGCCGTTATGTCGAAAATCCTCTCAATGGCCCAGATTGCCATTTGCGCGGAAAAAGCAGTCTTGGTCTTGACCGAGATCAAATAGGGGCGGATCAGTTCTCCGGGACGCCCGAGAATGGCTAAGCCTGCGAATCCGACGTAGGTAGGCGCGACCAGATCTTTCCAGCGAACATCGGGGCGGGTGGGGCGAAGCAGAATCTTCCAGCGGATGGCGCGAAGGAAGTCGGCGAAGTAGACCAGTGCCACGCCCCACAGGACGCGATACCAGAGGATACCCTCGCTGCCTTCGGCAAATTTCTGCCAGTCAAAGCGGCGCCACTCGCGGATCTGCAAATAAACCAGCGCAGCCAGAACGATAACGACGATTATCGAGATGATGATCTGCTTGCGCTTCATGCAAAAAGCGCCCCGGTAGCGCTGGGGCGAAAAGCCACAGTAAATGAGGGGGCGTATCAGGTCAATGTTGCCGGGATTGGTGCGCTGGAGAGAATTACTGCGAAGCAGTGGCCGCAGCGCTGGGCGGTAAGCGCTTCTTCGCCGTGGGCTGAGCTGCGGCTTGCGATTTCTGCGCAGCCATTTTCTTGCGATTGAAGTCGCGAACGATCTGGGCCACATAGGCCCGAGTCTCATGGTAAGGCGGAACGCCGTGATATTGAGCGACTCGCTGCGGGCCAGCATTGTAGGCGGCAAGGGCCTTCACCATATCTCCGTGGTAGAGGACGAGGAGGTCACGAAGATATTGCGTGCCGGCGTTGACGTTAGTGGCTGGATCGAAGGCATCCTTCACACCCAATTTGGTCGCAGTGCCGGGCATGAGTTGCATCAATCCCTGAGCGCCTTTGCGGGAAACCGCGTGCGGGTTGAAGGCGCTTTCTGCGCGAATGACGCTGTTGATGAGGTCAGCGTCGATCTGATGCTTGTCGCTGGCGGCGTTGACGGCGTCGGAAATCGACAGGGCCGCGGGAGCCGGGGTGACCTTATCGGCAACCTGGACTTCCTGGATCGATTGAATCTGCGCGGTTGGGATGTCGATGTAGCTGGTCGCTTCATTTGAGACGAACAGACGCGTTGTCTTGCCGAGGATCTCACGGCGGACATGATGGATCGAGAAGCCATTTTGCAGGACGGCGTCGAATTCCGTGTGCGATGGCGCTGCGACTGTAGGTTGCGGCGCATCGGCTGCCATGGCGAGCGCCGAGAGGAGCGCAATCCAGAACAGAAGGCCGAGTTGGCGTAAAAAACTCAAATCAGGTATTCGCAGTTTGTAGGCCGAGAGCCTGTTCGACAGCTGCTGCTACTCCGCCCTCATCATTGGAGAGGGTAATGGTCCAACCAAGTTGTTTCAACTCCTCGGATGCATTTGCCATAACCACGGGCACACCGGCGTATTCCAGCATCTCGAGGTCGTTGTAATTGTCACCGATGGCCATGATCTGGTCACGCGGAATCTGCCGGTGTGCGGCCCAGCGTTCGACTGCATGTCCTTTAGAACAAGCATAGTTAAGTACGTCGAACATGCACAGGTCGCGATGGGGATATTCCGTCTTCAAAACGGTGATTTCATGGTCGAAGGCGGCCAATTTCAGGTGCTTTTCGGCTTCCCGCATACGTGGAATGCTACCGCAGTACATGGCCTGAACAGGGTCCGTGGTGAGGCAATCTTCCAGCGGAATGCGGTATTCGAGAAATGGGGCATTCTTCTCCAGCCAGCGGCTAATGCTGTGATGAAGCTCATCTGCGCGTTCGAGGACGAGAGCGCCCTTGGTCTCAATGTCGAAGGTCACGACGGCATGCCCGCGGAACTCGTCCATGTGGCGGATTAGCTTGCGGGCAGTAGCGGCTGGCAGCAGGTCCCGATGAAAAAGCTCGCCCTTAAGGGAACGTGTGACCGCGCCGTTGGAGCTGATCAGCGATACGTTGAAGCCGAGCATTTCTGCGATTGGCAGAGCAAACGAGTGACGGCGACCAGTCACCAGGACAATTTCGATGCCCAGTTCGTGTGCCCGACGCAGGGCGGAGATATTCGCCGGAGGAATCTTGAATTGCGAGTCGAGCAGGGTGCCATCGATGTCGATGGCGATGAGGCGAATGGGAGAAGTCACTGGAGTGATTTTACCAGCTGGGGACGGTTTCAGAAGTTGAGGCCGCCTTTCCACATCTGCCAACAAAGGGCAGATGTGGGGCACAAGTTTTTTTCGTAGGAGTTAAAAGCGCAGGACGATACCACCGGTCGCGAGCAGTTGGTTCTGGCGGGCGTTCAAAGTGGGCAGCAGTTCGGGGCTTCCGGAGTAGTAATCGCGGATTTCGCCACGGAGACTGAGGTAAGGAAAAATCTTCATTTCCAGACCGCCGGCGAAATCAAACGTCCCGGCGTTCGTTGAAGAGGAATTGCTCAGGGCGTTGCCGCTTTTACTGAAGTGGGCGAGACCGCCGCCGATTGCGAGATAAGGGGAAAGGGGTGATCCGGGGGCGAGCTTCAGTCGAAGTCCTGGAGTGACGAATACGGCGGAATAGGTGCCGAGCGACAGCAGATGCCCGGTGGTGAAGACGTCGGAGTTGAATGTTCCGGCGACGGGAAGTTCGACGTAGAGAGAGGCTAACGGAACATGAAAAATGCGGTGTCCGAAGTTTCCTTCGATGGCAAAGGAATTGCCAACCGGAATCTGGCTATTAATGGGGAAGTAGCCACCGAAGGTGACGGCCAAATCATTGCTTTGAGCGAACGCAGTTGCAGCAAATAAAAGGAGGATGAGGACAAGAAGATAGTTTTTCAGCATGCGCGATTAGACGCATCCAGCAGCTCTGCTGTTGCGTTACAACTTTGGTGCCTATTTCGTGGTAGCGGCAGACGACGAGGGGCATTTATTCTGATCCAGCTAATCTCAATTCAAGCCGATGTAACCATACGGGCCGATGACTGCGATTCTGGACTGGATAAAACGCTCGCGCACGCAGATTTTCCTGTTCTTTGCAGTCGTTGGGCCGGGATTTATCACCGCCAATGTCGACAATGATACCGGCGGGATCTTCACCTATTCGCAAGCCGGGGCGCAGTTCGGGTACGGGTTATTGTGGACACTCGTCCCCACCACGCTGGCGCTCATCGTCGTGCAGGAAATGTGCTCCCGTATGGGGGCGGTGACCGGTAAAGGACTGAGCGATCTGATCCGCGAAGAGTACGGCCTGCGGACCACATTCTTCCTGATGATCGCGCTCGTAATCACGAACTTTGGAAACGTGGTTTCCGAGTTTGCCGGCATCGCAAGCAGCGGAGAACTGTTCGGAATATCGAAGTACTACTCGGTGCCAATTTGTGCGGCGCTGGTCTGGCTCATGGTGGTGAAGGGCAGCTATAAGAGCGTCGAGAAGATATTCCTGTTCGCGTCGTTCTTCTATATCGCGTACATCTTAGCTGGGGTGCTGGCTAAGCCGGATTGGACCCGAGCGTTGGTTTCCACGGTGCGGATCCCCAAGCTGCAAGAGTTTAGGGAGACGGCGTATCTGTACATGACCATCGGTATTGTGGGAACAACGATCGCCCCGTGGATGCAGTTCTATCTGCAGGCTTCCGTCGTTGAAAAGGGAGTCACAAGGCGTGACTATGCCGCCTCGCGGCTGGATGTGATCGTGGGATGCTGGTTCACCGACATCGTGGCATGGTTCATTATCGTTTCCTGTGCGGCGACTTTGTATGTTGCTGGGCATCGCGAGATCAGCAGTGCGGCCGACGCCGCATTCGCCCTGCGCCCCTTGGCCGGGAACTACGCGTACATTCTGTTTGCGGCGGGACTGTTCAATGCGTCTCTATTCGCAGCATCGATTTTGCCGATCTCGACGTCATACTCGGTGTGCGAAGGACTTGGGTTTGAATCTGGCGTAGGGAAGAAATTCTCGGAGGCGCCATTCTTTTACTGGCTGTATACGTTTTTGATTGCAGCAGGCGGGGGCGTGATTTTGGCGCCCAGAATCAACTACGTCAAGATTATCGTTTTCTCGCAGGTCTTGAATGGCATGATGTTGCCCTTCGTGCTGATCTTCATGGTGCTGCTGGTGAACAAGAAAGAATTGATGGGCGATTTCACCAATTCACGCATGGCGAACCTGGTGACGTGGGCGACCACCGTCATTCTCATCGCGATGACAGCGGTTTTGTTATGGGGGCAGCGGGGAGACCTGCTGAAGGCGATTGGAGTGCAGTGAACTATCGGAGACGTTCCTCACGTCTTTAGCGATTTCGCGCGGGCTTAGAGTTTTTTAATCTTCTTCTAATCTTCTTCCAAGACTTTCAGAATACAAACGAGGGGCTATGACGACTGCCCCCCTCTTCCAGTCGAATGCCGGCGTATTGATTGCGAGTTCCGACGCGGGATTTCGCGACCGTGTGGCTGCCAACTTCCTGAACCAGTGTGCGGTGGAGCTGGCTTCGAGCGGCGCCGACGCGCTTGCGAAACTCGAAAATAGCGAATGCGATCTACTGATTCTGGATCGTAACCTTCCGGACCTGAATGCGGATGAATTGCGCGATGTGGCTGCGCGCGATTATCCGGGCGTTCACGTCGCCATGCTGGATTCTGCCAGTCCCGATCCTTTTTCAAATTTGAAGAAAAATTGTGCGGGAACGGGACGAGTGCTGCCATGGACAGCGATGGCGGCGCCGGAGCAAAAGCTTGCTGATGCCCACCTGCAGCTCCCGTTCGAGCCGCTGCCACGAATGGTGGGATCGACCGTGCCAATGCAGAGGCTCGCGAGAATGGTAAGGCTGGTGGCGCCGCGGAACACCGCGGTCCTGATTACAGGTCCAACGGGCAGCGGAAAGGAACTGGTGGCGCGGGCGATTCACGACCTGAGTCCGCGGGCAGAGCGGCCGTTTGTTGTCATCAACTGTGCCGCGATCCCTGAAGCGCTGTTGGAAGCGGAGTTGTTCGGCTATGCACGGGGAGCGTTTACGGGTGCGGTGCAATCGAGACTGGGGAGAATTCACGCGGCGCAGGGCGGAACCCTTTTTCTGGATGAGATCGGCGAGCTGCCGATGGGATTGCAGGCGAAGCTGCTGCGCTTTCTGGAATACGGCGAAGTCCAGAGGCTCGGGAGCTCGGACGTTTTCAAAATCGATGTGCGAGTGGTGGCCGCGACCAATGCCAATCTGGAAAAGCGCGTGAGTGCCGGTGAGTTTCGTCAGGATCTGTATTTCCGCCTGGCTGTCTTCCCGATCGAGCTTCCGCCGTTACGAGATCGTGTGGGCGACATTCTGCCGATCGCGCGCGAGTTCCTGCGACGGATCGGCGCGGATGAACAGGCATTGTTCAGCGAAGAAGCGGAAAGACTCTTGCAACAACACAGTTGGCCGGGGAATGTTCGCGAACTGATGCATGTGATCGAGCGGGCGCTGATCCTGGCTGAAGGTGAGCAACGGATTACGCCGGAGCACCTGTACTTTTCGGCGCCGAGTTTGGGCGAGGTCTCCTGATTAGAAGTTGCTGAGCTTCTAGACGTGCCTCTGGCAGGCGGGATGCGGATGATTATTGGACCTCAATGGCGAACGATACGAGGACCACATGAGCATGATTGACACGCCGAATCTGGCACGGCTGACGCAAATCCTCGACGTGACTACGGCGCGGCAAGCGCAGATCACCAAGAACGTCTCTAATGTAGACACACCTGGTTATCACACGCGCGACATTAATTTCGCGGCTGAACTCGAGCGAGCTCAAAACGGATTGCAGCTTGTAAGCGCCGGGCCCCAGACGACGGAAGTTCGCGGCCTGCTGGAGCGTCCGGATGGAAACAACGTGAGTGTCGAGCGCGAAGGCCTGCTGATGGCACAAACGCAGTTGCAGTTCAATGCGAGCGTGCAACTCGTGAAACTGGAATTCCATCGTCTGGCCTCGGCGATCAACGGAGGCAGCTAGCGATGAATCTGTTCGGAATGCTGGATGTGAGCGCATCGGCAATGACTGCGGAACGACAGCGTGCGGAGGTGGTGGCCAGCAACATGGCGAATGCGGAGACCACGCGCACACCTGAAGGAGGGCCATATCAGCGCAAGCTGGTGGTCTTCCAGTCAGGTGCGCTGCAGCGTTTTCCGCGGCTGCTGAATGCCCTGTATCGTCCAAATAGTCAGACAGAAGGTGTGAAGGTGGTCGCGGTGGTCACCGATCCGGCGCCGCCGCAGATGCGCTATGACCCATCGCATCCCGATGCGAATGCGCAAGGATATGTGGCCTATCCGAATGTGGAACCAGTGCGCGAGATGGCCGACCTGCTGGGTGCGGTGCGCGCGTACGAGATGAATTCGTCGGCAGTACAGGCGGCGAAGCAGATGATTCAGCAGTCATTCGAGATTGTGAAGTAAAGACGGCGCAGAGAAAAACATGAGTAGCGCAATATCAGGCGTTCGAATATTCCCGGCAGAGATCGACAATAGCCGCCGCCAGATTCGTCCGAAGGCGGGTAGTGCATCGAGCTTCGGCGACGCATTGCGGAATGCGGTCGGCGATACCGACTCGCTACAGCAGACAGCCGAAGAGCAGATTGGCGAGATGGTGAAGGGAAGCGGAGCGGATGTGCATCAGGCAATGATCTCGGTAGAGAAAGCGGACTTGTCGTTTCAGCTGATGATGCAGGTCAGAAACAAGATGGTGCAGGCGTACCAGGACATTTCCAGACTGCAATTCTAACTGCCTTAGGCGAGGTTATTCGTGCCGCCAGAAACACAGGCATTCGGGCAAGTTACCAACCAAGTGAAAGAATTCGTGCTTGGTATGAAACCGCGTCAGCGCGCGCTGTTCGCAGGCGCGGCCGTGGTGGTCGTAGCAGTGCTGTGGATCTTTGTGCGGATGCTTACCAGTCCAGACTACAAGACGCTTTATTCGGGACTGAAGCCGGAGGAGGCGAACGGTATTGCCGGAAAGCTTTCGGCCAAAGGAATCAGCTATCAGATCTCGCCGGATGGGGCGAGTGTGTCTGTTCCCGCAGACCAACTGGATAAGGGGAGATTGGAAACCGCGTCTCAGGGTCTCCCAAAAAATGCGCGGTTAGGTTTTGAGCTTTTCGATACGCCGAATTGGATGGGGACGGATTTTACGGACAAGGTGAACTACCAGCGTGCGCTCGAGGGCGAGCTGGAGCGCACGATTCAGACGCTGGGAGAAGTGGAATCTGCGCGGGTACATCTGGTGATGCGGCCGGAGTCGCTATTTGTGGATCGACAGGAGGAGGCCAAGGCAGCGGTGATTCTGAAGACGCGCGGATCGATTTCCGAGGACAAGCAGTTCGGCATCGCGCAGCTGGTAGCAAGTGCGGTGGACAAATTGAAGCCTGAGAACGTGACAGTTCTGGATGCGGACACAGGACGGCCGCTTTCGCATCACAGCAGCCTGCTGGGAGGTGTTGCGTCGCGCGAATTGGGAGATCAGCTGGAGAAGGAAATCGTGCGTACGCTCGAGCCGGTTCTGGGGCCTGAACGCTTGCGGGCCAGCGTGCGAGTGGAGATCGATAGCAGTACCAGCGAGGAGAACCAGGAATCCTACGACCCGAAATCAGCAGTCGCGATTACATCGCAGCGTTCGGAAGAGAACGCGGGCGGAGTTGCACCGGGAGGAGTTCCGGGTACGGCGAGCAATGTCCCCTCAGCCGCAGGAGCGAGTTCGGTAGCTGCGGTGCGCATGGTGCAGGATCAGCAATCTTCGAAAGCGGAAGCGAGCACATTTGTCGTGAATAAGCTGACTCGTCACACCATGGAGCCGGCTGGCCGTCTGAAACGCATCGCGGCAGCGGTCGTGGTGGACGATGCAACCGAGATGGTCGGCGAAGGCGCCCAAGCCAAAACCACGCGACGAAAGCGCACGCCCGAAGAGATGAAGAATATCGAGCAGCTGGCTGCGGCCGCAATTGGTCTCGATGCGAGTCGCGGCGACGTGCTCGCGGTCGAAAATCTGACGTTCCAGCAAGTGCCAGTTGAGGCACCAGTCAAGCCTTCTAAGCTAGTCCTGGTGCGGACGGTTCTGGTGCAGTGGTCGAGTTTGTTGCGATACGCGGGACTCGCGGCACTATTTCTTGTCGTTTATCTGACATTCCTTCGGCCTATCAAGAAGCAACTCATAACGGCGTTCCGTGAGCTACCTGCGCGAATTGGAGTGCTGAAGGCGGCGGGTGCTGACCACGCAGTGCTTCCGCCCGACAGTGTTATGGGTAATGCATTGTCCGGAGCGGTCGCAACGGAGACACAAAAGCTTTCGGGATTGAAAAAACAGCTGGCGGAAAAGGTGAAGTCGGAGCCCACGTCGGCGAGCCGGCTGATCCAGGGCTGGATGCATGAAGGCTGACGATGGCGCAAGGGCCACAAATCAGCGGAGCAAAGAAAGCTGCGATTCTGGTGTGCCTCCTGGGAGAGGATGCCGCCAGCACCGTCTACAAGAATTTGTCCGATCAGGATGTGGAGAGACTCACGCAAGAGATCGCCGAACTAAAGAGCATCAATGCGCAGATCGCGCTCCAGATCCTGGAGGAATATCACAAACTCACGCTCACTCAGGACTACATGGCGCAGGGCGGGAGCGACTACGCCAAGCGTCTGCTGGTGAAAGCCTTCGGCGAAGACGGCGCGCGCACGCTGATGGAACAGGTGGCGCGGGCGCAAGAGATGAGCGCCGGCAAACTCGATTCACTGCAAAAATCTGATCCACAGCAGCTGGCGAAATTCCTGGAGAGCGAACATCCACAGACCATTGCTTTAATTCTCGCGCATTTGGATTCGAAGCAGGCATGCACATTGCTGATGCGACTGCCGGAGACGGTGAGAGCGGAGGCTGTGACGCGCCTGGCGCAGTTGCGGCAGTTTTCACCGGATGTGGCGCAGAAGGTTTCACTGGTTTTGCACAATCGTCTGCAATCGCTGGGCGAGCAGAGCCGGCGTGCCTATGCGGGGCTGAAGGGTGTTGCCGACATGCTGAATCGGTTGGAGCCGAATGCAGCGCGATCGATTCTTGAAGTAATCGAAAAGCAGGATGCGAAGGTTGCGGTGAACATACGCAACCTGATGTTCACTTTTGAAGACTTCCTGGGCGTGCCGGAGACAGGAATTCGAGAACTGCTGGCGCATCTCGACAAGAAAACACTGGCCATGGCATTGAAAGGCGCTTCGGAAGAGATGCGCAGTCACGTATTCAAATCGATGTCGTCGCGTGCCGTCGACATGCTGAAAGAGGACATCGAGATTCTGGGGCCGGTGCGCTCGAAAGAAGTGTCCAAGGCGCAACAAGAAGTGGTGGCGATCGCCAGAAAGATGGAGAGCGAAGGGAAGCTCACACTGAAAACTGAGGGTGACGATGAGTACCTGGTCTGAATCAGGAAACGCGATCAAGGAATTTGAGTATCCGGCGGTGGGGGGCGAAACGGGAGGGCAGGTGTCCAGTGCTTCGCGCATGGAAGCGGAGATCACGGAAGAAAAGCTTGTTCGCCGCGAAGCGTATGCGAGGCAATTGGGACGGCAGGAGGGTGAAGCAGCGGCGCGCGCGGACTACGAATCGGCAATTCGCGAGGAGCGCGCGACTCTTGCGGCGGCACTGCAATCGTTCCGAGCAGAGCAGGAGCGCTACTTCCGTGCGGTTGAAGCCGAGGTAATCCAATTGGCATTGGCGATTGCGCGGCAGATTCTGCATCGCGAAGCGCAGCTGGATCCGCTGTTCCTGCGCGCGGTGGTTCGAGTGACCTTGGATAAGTTGCGGGATGAGATGCAGATCTCGTTGCGGGTGACTCCGCCGCTGGCGGAAGAGTGGCGGCGCTTCTTGAGCAGTGAAAAGAATTTATCGCAACGCGTAGAAGTGCTCGCCGACGAAGCTTTGGCAGAAACGTCGTGTGTGGTAGAAGCAAGCGTGGGAACAACGGAGGTTGGCGTAGAGGCACATCTGAAAGAGATCGAGCAGGGATTCTTCGATCTGCTGGCACAGCGGCCGAGAAACGAGCAGGAATCTGATGCTTGAGCCCTATTTCGACGCAGTCAATAACAGCTGTTCGAATCGCTGGCAGGGGAAAGTGAGCCAGGTGGTAGGACATCTGCTGGAATCAGACGGGCCATTCTGCTCTGTGGGCGAATGTTGCGAGGTGGAAGCGGATGGGCGGCAGTTCGCCGGTGAGATCGTAGGATTTCGCGGCGCGAAGGTGCTGTCGATGTGCCTGGAGCGTCCGCAGGGAATTCGCTACGGTGATCGCATTGTGGCATGGGGACAGCGGCCAGTGATTCGCATCGGAGAGTCGTTGCTGGGACGGGTGATTGACGCTGCGGGCCAACCCATCGATGGCCTTGGACGATACGCAGCGGGAGTCAGCAAGCCGGTAGATGGGGCGGCGCCGTCGCCGCTGAGTCGCCTGCCCATTCGCGAGCCGCTGGGGTGCGGGGTGCGCGCGATCGATGGATTTCTGACCTGTGGACGCGGACAGCGCATGGGGATTTTTGGGGGCAGCGGAGTTGGCAAGAGCACGCTGATCGGGATGATGGCGCGGGGAACGTCCGCCGACATGACCGTGCTCGCACTCGTAGGCGAGCGCGGACGCGAAGTGGGAGAGTTCCTCGAAGAAGTGGGCCCGGCAGGACGGGAGAGATCGGTGGTGGTGGTTTCCACGTCGGATCAATCGCCGCTGCTGCGAATTCGGGCCGCTCTGGCTGCCACTACGATTGCCGAGCATTTCTGCGCAAAAGGAAAACAGGTTCTGCTGGTGGTGGATTCGCTGACACGATTCGCCATGGCACAACGCGAAATCGGACTGGCTGCGGGCGAGCCTCCAACGGCGAAGGGATATACGCCCTCGGTGTTCACGTTGTTGTCGCGACTGGTGGAACGGGCTGGGCGATTCAGCCATGGAAGTATTACCGCGTTCTATACGGTGCTGATGGAAGGCGACGACGAGCAGGATCCGCTGGTAGACGCGGTGCGGTCCTTGCTCGATGGGCACGTGTTACTCGATCGCGAACTGGCATCGCGGGGCCACTATCCACCGATTTCGATTTTGAACAGCCTCAGCCGGCTCATGCCGGCAACGTGTTCGGACCAGCATCGAAAGAAAGCGGCGGAAGTACGGGAGTTGCTGGCGCTGTATGTGTGCTCGGAGGACTTGATTCGCGTCGGGGCGTACCAGAAGGGAAGCGATGCGGAATTGGATAAAGCAATCGCGATGTTGCCGAGAGTAGAAGACTATTTGCGACAGGATGCGTCGAAGATGGCACAGCTTGGCGATAACATTCAACAACTGCTGGCGCTAGGAAATTGAGAATGGCGTACCGCTTTGAGTTGGCCACGCTGCTTCGCTTTCGGAAGAGTCTAGAACATCGCAGCTGGCTTGAGTTGCAGGCAACGAATCGACAGGTACAGCGGTTAGAAACTTCAATTGCGCGCAACGAACGGTTGTCTTCGCTAGGCAAAGGCGTTCAGGCTGCGGAACTTGAG
>CAZBCQ010000047.1:0-2504 GCA_964490255.1 uncultured Terriglobales bacterium
CGCAGAGCATTGTCGAGCAGTATGTCGAAGACCCGCCGCAGCGCAGAGCTATCTGCATTCACCGGCAGTTGCCCGGATGGAACTACAACCGTGAAGTGCAGCCCCTTCTCTTCAGCGGCTCGCCGCCAGTTGTTCGTAAGGTCGCGCAGTACTTCCCCTATGTCTTTGCGCTGCAACAATAGACTGTCCGCTCCGGAATCGGCGCGGGCCAGCGCCAGCAACTCTTCTATCAGATGCGTAGTCCGGTCAGCCTCGGCAAGAATGTGCTGTAAAGCTTCACGATATTCGGCTTCGGTTCGCGACTTTCGCATCGCAACTTCTGCTTCCGTGCGAATTAGCGAGACCGGAGTGCGCAACTCATGAGAAGCGTCACCTGTGAAGCGGGTAATGCGCGCGAACGCGCCTTCCAGCCTCGCGAACATCTCATTCAGCGTTTCCGAAAGGCGCTGCAGTTCATCTCCAGACTGCGGAATTTCGAGCCTTCTGCTTAAATTCTGTTCGCTGATGGTGCGAGCCGCTTCGGTGATCTGATTCACTGGCCGGAGCGCTCTGTGGCTGATCCAATACCCAAATGCGGACGCAACAATCAGCACCAGCGGAACGAAAATAACAAGAGTTTCCCGGAACTTCGCGAGTGATTGATAAACATCCCGCAGCGGCATCCCCAGTTGCACAAGGTAGCTCGTGCCGTGTGCCGTGACGGTGCGCTGGAGAAACAGGAAACTCCGTCCACCGATCTGCAAATGCGTGAATCTGCCGGCTCCGGGGCGCGACTCGGTAAAGGCGGGCAGTTGGATCGAACGCAGCGCCGCCGCCTGATAGATCAGTGCGCCTTGCTCATTCGTGATCTGAAGGTAGTCCCCTTCGTGTTCAACCGAATATTCTTCGGCCGTCTCGCGTTGCAGCTTGGCAAGCGAAAAATCCGCTGGCTGATTTTCAAGAAACCTCTGCACCTCACCCACAGTGTCAGTGAGGTTCTGCTTCACCACGCGAAACATGCTGTGCCGGACCGAGAACCACACACTTGTGCCGAAGAGAACTAATGCAAGGGAAAAGAACGCGAAGTACCAAAGCGTGAGGCGAAGCCCAATGGACATTCTTTTCATCGGACTTCCTGCCGAATGTAATAGCCGACTCCGCGCGAGGTATGAATCAGTCGCGGCTGTCCGGGCCGATCGATTTTATTTCGCAGCAGCCGCATGAACGCGTCCAGAGTGTTCTCTTCCACCTCGCGATCGAAGCCCCACACCGATTCGATCAGCGACTGGCGCGCAACCACGTGGCCGCTTTTTCGCATGAGTTTCTCGAGCAGGCTATATTCGGTACGGGTCAGAGTAATCGCCTGTCCGCCGCGAGAAACCTCTCGCGTACTCGGATCGAGCACCAGGTCCGCAACCTGTAGTGTGGGACCCGTCGATATTCCCCGCCGAACCACCGCACGCAACCGCGCCAACAATTCCTCGAATGAAAACGGCTTCGTAAGGTAGTCGTCCGCGCCCATATCCAGGCCTTTGACCACATCCTGGACGGTGTCGCGCGCCGTGAGCACAAGAATGGGCGTGGCATTGTGTTCCGCGCGCAGGCGACGAGCTACTTCGTAGCCGCTCAACTTGGGCAACATAAGATCAAGAACAATCACGTCGAACTGGTAATTCCTGGCCAGGCTTAGTCCCTCTTCGCCGTCGTAAGCGCAGGCGGTCGTGTGCCCTTCCTCTTTCAGTCCCGTGGACAGCAACTCAGCCATACGTTTTTCGTCTTCGACGATCAGAACGTTCATCAGATCCGCTGCTATCCTATTGATTTAACATGAAAACCTGAATATTAGATGAAGAGGGTACAGGAATCGCCGGCCCGCTGCAGGCGGGGGCAGGACAGGCCTGGGTCAAGCCTGCGCCGGTTACTTTCGTGTATTGATTGCGTCCCGCACTGGTACTACTTTCTAATTGTGAAGTCCTCGATACTGACGGAAAGCGAGCTACATCGCCGCATTGCCCAGCTCGACATCGAGCGCCGCCGTGAGCCTAGATTCGTGGCCGAAGGCGAGGTCGTACTCTCCGTGATGCGGCCCAATGGTTTCGTTGACATTCGCGGGAAGCTCATCGACACCAGTCTGCATGGCTTGCGGGCGCGGCATGAACATACTGGTCTCGATCGAGGCCAACTTCTGCTTGTGACCTATCCTTGGGGAACCGTGATTGCCGAAGTGGAGTGGAGCACGCCGTACCGACAGTTTACCGAGACGGGCTTTCGGCTTCTTTGAGCAATGCGAGCCCAATCTCCCCTGCCCCATCTGATGCCCGGCATACGTAGATCTCAGGCGTAAGACCCATCACTTCCCGATAAGCATCCGCGAGATTCCGCTGGAACGAGAGAACATCTTCGGCTCGCACCAGGTTCACCGTACAGCCACCAAATCCGCCACCTGTCATTCGAGCGCCCAAAACACCTTTTTGCCTTTTTGCGAGTTCCACCATCTCATCCAACTCGGCGCAGCTTACCTCGTA
>CAZBCQ010000047.1:2604-6492 GCA_964490255.1 uncultured Terriglobales bacterium
ATGAACTGGTCCATGATTCCGCAGCGCATGCCAACAAACTCGTTTTCGGCGCGTTGGCACCACAATGCCAACTGCGTGCGATCGACCTCATAGCCGGATAGAGACAGCATTGCCAGCGCGACAGAAACCTCGATCGCCGCCGAGGAACTGAGTCCAGCCCCGATCGGCACGTCGCTACGGATCAGTAGATTCGCGCCCCGCAAGCGCTTACCGCTGCGGTGCGGGATCACGGCCGCGCCTACGGCATAGTCGCTCCAGGTTCCGGAGGGCTGCGCGTGATTCAAGTCGACCGTTACGCTTTCATTCAGATTTTCGGAGTGAATCACAAGCTTGTTGTCGTCACGAGGGGAAGCGGCCACCCTGCAATAGAACTGTATGGCAGTCGGCATCACAAAGCCGTCGTTGTAGTCCGTATGTTCGCCGATCAGGTTCACTCGTCCCGGCGCACGAAACACTCGCGGCATATCCCCGAAGCGCTCCTGGAACCGCTGCGCTAAACCTGCCTGTGCCGAACCTGTCGATGGATCCACGGTCAGGATTCTAAATGTTGCCCTACTTTTTTCGCGAGATGCTCGCCAACCTGCCGCTGGTGGAATGCAGGTAGTCAGCCGGAGACAGCAGTATCTGAGTTCCGCGAACCCCCGCCGATACCGAGATAACATTGAAGGCGGAAGCTGTGTCGTCGACGATCACGGGAAACGGCTTCTTGCAGGCTAGCGCCGTGACCCCTCCTCGAATGTATCCGGTTAGAGGCTGGACATCTTTCAGGGGAGCGAGATGAATCTTCCGGTTTCCGGTTTCTGACGCCAGCGCTTTTAAATCCAGTTCGGAGTCGGCAGGAATCACTGCGAAACACGGACCAGCCTGATCCCCAATGGCGAGCAGAGTTTTGAACACCTGCGCTGGCGGCATACCAATCTTTTCGGCGACGAGTTCCGCTTCCAGGTGGTCGGGATCCACCTCGTATTCGCGAAGTTCGTACCCGACACCTAATTGATCCAATTGCCGCGCGGCATTCGTCTTGGGAGCTTTCTTGGACACGATGGCTTCCGCGAAATAGCTCTATCTTAGCGAACGCTCAGTGCGGTTTGCAGGGCCACCGGATTATTGCAGTGCGCTCTGGGTAAGCTTGATTGCACAGTATGGATTCGCGGCGCCACCGCTTACGTTACATTTCGCACCATTGCTCCCGCCTGGAGCGATGGTGCTGAAGTAGATGTTCGCTCCCCCCGTGGCGGAAAGCTGGTTGTCGATCACAATTCCGCTCGTTCCGCCCAACGCAGCCGGTGTGGTGACGCAGGTCGATGTCGAATGGCCAGAGGTGCAACTTGTGGGGGTTGAGATGGTTGTAGTTGTGAGGGTGGACGATAGTACGAAGCCATCGGTTTTGCCGACTCCAAAGAACAGGCGATCCGTGGTGCCGTCGTAAAACTCAGTCAGGGGCGAACACTCATCGCCGATGGTGGTGTTGATCACAAACGTCTTCTGGTTGGTGTTCGTAACGATATGGCTTGAATTAAACGGGAGCCAATACATTTTCGGATTCGATGGCGTCAGTGGTTTGGCGCTCGTGCCGGACACGAAACCACACGCAATGATGTGGCCCCCGGTGCTGCCATTGATCCAGAACTGATTGTCGAACGTTCCGCCGTGCACATTGCCTGTGGTGCAATCGCCCGTCCCCGATGCGGAGCCCAGGTCCACTGAAGCGGGCGTGGTAGCCGAAGTGAAGGTCACGGGCATTTGCGAAACGGCACCGCCATCCCCCAACGTGACACTGCACCCGGTGAATGCAAACACCTGATCCGTGGTTGGATTCGCGGAATCATTCACGACGATCGGTGCGTCGATGATGCCAGTGCCCGCTCCATGGCTCACCCACCCAATCGCAACTTGAGCAGTGGTCTTCTTCGCAGGCGCGCTGAAGCTGAGGGAGTATAGGTATCCATAGCCGTCGGCAACAAAGATCAACCCCGCATTCTTGTCGACGACTGCACCCGTAAGCACCTTGGTGGTTTGCGTAGAAACCGTGACCGGCCAATTCGTTGAGTCCGCATTCGCGGCGGGCGTGCCCGGGCCAAATACCGGCGCGATTTTGTGCAGCAATCCATCATCGGTGCCGACGTACGCGGAATCGCTGTCGTAGTCAACCCATGGCGAAGAATTGGAGTTCGCACCAGCCGACAGAAACACGTCGGTGATGCAGTTCGGCGCGGGAGAACTCGTGCACAAACTCGGGGTCACCGGACTCAGCACAGTCCCATTCGAAGTAGGAGGCCCGGGAATCGGATTCGGCAAATAAAGCACGTGGAAATACGAACCTGTTGATGCGCTTTCCACGAAGGCTACTTTTTTCCCGTCCATGGAGATGACCGGCGAAGTGCCAATCTGGCCGCCATGGAGTGCCGCATTGTAGGCAAACGCCACAAAGGGCGAACCGCTATTGCAGGGCGCAGATCCTGATGTGTATAGGTTATTGATGCCGACGATATTCGCTTGTGTACCGGACGTAACAGTCAGACCGAGCAGCAAGTAGTCTCCATTGCAATTCTCGGTAGTGACATCGAAACGAAACTTCGCGGGAAACTGATTCGCGGGAACGTAGCCGTTTTCCAACGACACAGCCCAATCGACTTTCAAGGTGGGCTTTACCCGACGTCGCACTGTGCGGCTGGCGTTGCGCACCGCGACCATCCGCTGAACCGTGTTGTAGACGTGCCGAGGGTCGTGAAGGCCTTGCGCGAGGATCTTGTCTGCATCGGCTCCGGTGAGAATGACATGCCTGGCACTCCAATCCGATGGATAGCCCAGGTGCACCGGTTCACTTGATTCCGACGGGGATGTCTGCTGCGAAGCTCCATGCGCAGCGACCGTCAGCAGAGCAAAACAGCAGGCGGCCAAACCCGAAACATAAGACTTTGCCAGTCTCACACACCCACCCTCTGAAACGGCGTCGCCGCCTACCCGCCGGCGACACTACGCCCTTAGGCACCTTTAGGTGGAAGTATGGTGGTTGAGTACAAAAGAAGGAAGGTAACTAGCCGGTTCGGGAATAACTTAAGTAACTACGCGTCCGTAGATCGAGTTCAATTGCTGCAATCTCGCCGATAGTTGCAGGTCTATAACTCCTGGCCGCATGCGCCATCGCCAGTTCCCGCTTGAAGTTCCGGGACGATTCATCCGCGCCTCGTTTCCCAGTCCCAGCAGGTCCTGCATCGGGACCACCGCCGTATTCGCCACCGAGGCCAGCACTGCCCGGATGAGCACCCAGTTCACTGGCTCATCGTGAAAATCGAGATACGCGCGCGCAAACGCGTGTTCCCTGGCGACATCCTCCGGCGTACGCACACTGTCGGTAGTGCCCGTGCTGTTCCACCAGCCCACGGTCGTGTCGTTATCGTGCGTTCCGGTATACGCGACCACTTCGCGCGGATAGTTGTGCGGACGGAAACTCGGTCCCTGAGGATCATTTCCGAATGCAAACTGCAGGATCGCCATTCCCGGAAATCCAAACTCGTGCCGGATCGCCTCAACTTCCGGCGTGATCACGCCCAGGTTCTCCGCGATGATCGGCAACTCGCCGAACTCAGCTTGCAATACCCGGAACAATTCTGCGCCCGGCCCTTTGACCCATCGTCCGTTGACGGCAGTCGTTTCTCCAGAGGGCACTTCCCAGTACGCTTCGAAACCGCGGAAATGATCGATTCGTACAATGTCGTACAACATCATGGCCGACCGGAAGCGTTCAATCCACCAGCGATATCCGGACTCTTTCAGCAGCGGCCAGTTATAAATGGGATTTCCCCACAACTGCCCGGTCGCACTGAAATAGTCGGGAGGCACTCCCGAAACCTTCTCGGGATTCCCTTCCGCATCGAGTAGAAAAAA
>CAZBCQ010000047.1:6592-13376 GCA_964490255.1 uncultured Terriglobales bacterium
TGCCTCTTTCAAAGCCATGAACAGCGCGAAGTCATTCAGCCACTGGGCACTCTGATTGCAGAATAGCTCGAACGCAGCGCGCTGTTCGGCGTCAGCCTCGTTCAGGAAATTCCGTGCCGCACGCCGAAGGATGGGAAACTTCCACTGGATCACTCTTCCATAATCGACGGAATCGACCGGGAAGTCCGGAACCGTGCCGATGTCTTCCTTATGCAGGATTCCTTCCTCAAGCAACTTCTCCAGGCTGATGAGCAGAGGATTTCCCGCGCTCGCAGAAAAACATTGGAAGGGAGAGTCGCCATATCCGGTCGGATTCAGCGGCAGTACTTGCCACAATTTTTGGCCGGAACCCTGCAGGAAGTCGACGAAATCGTAAGCTTCAGCGCCGAAATCGCCCACACCATGAGGTCCGGGCAATGACGTCGGATGTAACAGGGTTCCAGTCGAGCGGTCGAAGCGCATGAAAGAAGGAGAAAACGAAAAACTCAATTACGGGGAGAAAACGTCGCGGTTTCCCCGACCCGTATTAGAGCAGATGGTAAGAGACTCAGTCCACCTGGTAGCTGGAAACTACTGTGGGTTGAAACGAAACGTAATCACTTCCGTACTCGGGTTGGAAGCGGGTTCAAACTTCCATCGCTTTACGGCAGTTTCCGCAGCCTGAATCAGAACCGGGTTGCCGCCAACTATTTTGCTGTCTTTTACTTCTCCGTCCGGCGCAACCGAGACTTCGATCTTCACGGTTCCGCTGACGTTCATTCGTTTAGCTAGTTCCGGGTAAGCAGGCTTGACCTTCACCGTCGCCTTTCGCAAACCCTCTTCATCCTGTGCCAACAACATGGACACCGACAACAACAACATAGCCGAGCCCAACAACAATCGAGCGAAGTTGATCTTACGGGAGCGCATACGGCCAAATTAAAGTGTTACGATTGGAAGTTACAGATTACCGCGGTAACTTAGATCTTCCCGTAATTGGCCATCCATTTCTGATCACTGACACTGCGTTTTCCTCGCATCGCGTACCACTGCGACAAACTGACGCGCTGCTTCGGTGATTTCCCGCAGGTTGCCGGAATTCAAAGCCTTGGCCGAAACCAGCTCGCCGCCAACGCCGAGTGCTGCAGCTCCCGCCTGAATCATGTCAGCCGCCGTCTTCAGATTCACCCCACCAGTGGGAATCATCGGAACCTGCGGCAAGGGTGCTTTTAACGCTTTGATATAACTCGCTCCGCCCGTTGCTCCGCACGGAAAGATCTTTACGAAATCGCTGCCCGCCTTCCACGCGTCAATTACCTCAGTAGGGGTCAGCGCGCCGGCCATCATCAACTTGCCTTTGCAATTTGCGAATTTCACGGTCTCCAGATCGAATCCCGGACTAACCAGGAATTCAGCCCCTGCATTCACGCATCGCTTCGCTGTTTCCGCGTCGAGCACGGTTCCTGCGCCGACCAGCACCTGTGACCCAACTTCTTTCGCAAGCTGCTCGATCAGTTCTATGGCACCCGGAACCGTCATCGTGATTTCGAGAATCGGAATTCCGCCAGCACAGACCGCCTCCGCCGCCTCCCTCGCCTGTGCCGCTGACGACGCGCGCACGACCGGAACAATGCCTATTTCAACGATACGTTTCGCAACTTCCTGCTTCGTCATGTCCTGTTGTCACCTGGCAATTCTTGCGTCCGATCCACGCATTACATGCATAACTTCTTTCAGAGTAGCCATCGTGGTATCTCCGGGCGTGGTCATCGCCAAGGCACCGTGGGCCGCTCCGCAATCAACCGCCCATTGCGGACCCTTCCCAGCCAGGAATCCATAAATCAGGCCGGACGCAAACGAGTCTCCGCCACCAACGCGGTCATAGATCTCCAGATCTTCCCGAATTGTTGCCTCGTAGAACGATGAATCCGCGTAGCAGATCGCGCCCCAATGATTCCGGGACGCCGTCTTCGCCTTTCGCAGGGTAGTAGCGACCACCTTGAAAGGGAACTCCTTCACGGCCTTCTCGATCATCCGCTTAAAAGCCTCAGCTTCAATGTTCGAGAGATGTTCGTCCAATCCGTCCACCTGGAATCCGAGCGCAGCCGAGAAGTCCTCTTCGTTCCCGAGCATAACGTCGACATACGGCGCCAATCCTTGATTTACTTCCTGCGCGCGCTTAGAACCGCCAATTCCCTTCCACAGCGATTCGCGATAATTCAGATCATACGAAATAACCGTCCCGTGTTTCCGCGCCGCTTGCATTGCTTCGAGCGCCACATCGGGCGTCGTTTCGGACAGAGCACAAAAAATGCCGCCCGTATGAAACCATCTCACTCCACTTTTCCCGAAGATCGCGTCCCAATCGATGTCACCCGGCTTTAACTGCGAGACCGCCGTATGCCCGCGGTCGGAACACCCCAGCGCAGGACGCACCCCAAAGCCGCGCTCAGTGAAGTTCAGCCCATTCCGCACGGTGCGCCCCACTCCGTCGTAGTCAACCCAGCGCACGAGTGCCGGATCCACGCCACCCTGGTAAATCAAGTCCTCCGCCAACCGCCCGACCGGATTGTCGGCAAATGCCGTGACAATCGCCGTCTGCATGCCAAAACAGCGCTTCAATCCCCGCGCAACGTTGTACTCGCCTCCGCCCTCTGACACTTCAAAATGCCGGGTCGTCCAGATGCGGCGGTCTCCAGGATCGAAGCGCAACATCACTTCTCCCAGGCTCACAAGATCCCACGCACACTGTTCGCGCGGCTTGACCGTAAGCGTCATCGCTTATCCTCTCAATCTTCTCGAAACAGAGATCTTCCAGGCCGCCATGATAAACGGAAGGTATAGTGATCGGTCTACTTGATGCGGATGCGATTGAACTTTACACTGCGAGCCCGCGCACGACTCAAATGGACAAAGGCCTGCACACAGCGTGCGAGATCCCAACTCGAGTTTACGTTTTTCGCTGGTCTTGCGATCTCAAGAAAGTTCCTTCCTGCAACTCGGTGAACGCTTCTTTGAGTTCGTCCTGCGTGTTCATCACGATGGGTCCGTACCACGCTACCGGCTCTTCCAATGGCTTGCCTGAGACCAGCAGGAAGCGTATTCCATCGTCCCCTGCCTGCACCGTGACTTCGTCGCCGCGATCGAAAAGCACCAGCGAGCGATTGTCAGCCTCTGTGGGAGGCGTGGTCTCAAGCCATTGAATCCCTTCGGTGGGCACCGCGAGCGGGCCGGAGGCGTTGCAAAATTTCCCGCCGCCCCCAAACACGTAAGCGAAGGCATGACGTGTCGTTTCCACCGGCAGTGTTTTCCGGCGACCGGGAGGTACGGAGACATCCAGGTAAACTGGATCCGCAGCTACGCCATCCACCGGTCCTTTGGTGCCCCAGAAATTTCCGGACACGATGCGCACCGCGGTACCATCATCGTCTTTCACCTCGGGAATATCATTTGACTTTACCTCTTGATATCGTGGCGCGGTCATCTTCAGTGACGAAGGAAGATTCGCCCACAATTGGAAGCCATGCATTCTGCCCGTCTGATCGCCCTTTGGCATCTCCTGATGAATGATCCCGCTGCCAGCAGTCATCCACTGCACATCACCCGCGGCGATCGCCCCGCGATTTCCCATGCTGTCACCGTGCTCGACCGTTCCGGCGAGTACATAGGTGACTGTTTCGATTCCGCGATGCGGATGCCATGGGAACCCGGCCAGATAGTCCGCCGGAACGTCATTTCGAAAATCGTCCAACAGCAGGAATGGATCGAACTCACCGGTATTGCCGAAACCAAACGCTCGCCGCAGATGCACGCCAGCGCCTTCGAGCGTAGGTTTTGATTTGATCAGCCGTTTCACGGGACGAATGGACATAGCTCCTATGAACCTCAGCGCTATCAGATGTTCCGACGTTTCGCGCCGATGGAGAAAAAGAAGGTATGATCCTTCGGCGAGCCGTACCAGACCCCATCTGTGCGTCCATCCGCTGGCGCAAAAGCCTCTATAAAAACGATTAAGCTGGCCAGAATTGCCGGTCTGAGTTTACCCTTTCAAAGCAATTCACCACGTCAAGTCTCGTGCCCAGGAGTGTTTTGCCGCTGATGCTCCGTAAATTACTCTGTGCCATGCTGTTCGCGACCTCGGTGCTTGCGCAGTCACAAGCGCCGGCGTATCTGGATCCCAAACTCCCTGCCGAAGCGCGCGCTCATGACATCGTCTCGCGCATGACCTTAGACGAAAAGGCCGCCCAACTTGAAGACTGGGCCACTGCCATTCCCCGCTTGGGCATTCCCGACTACCAGACCTGGAACGAAGCTCTGCATGGCGTTGCGCGTGCAGGTTACGCCACCGTGTTCCCGCAAGCGATCGGCATGGCCGCCACCTGGGACACTCGCATAGTTCACGAGATGGGAAACGTGATCTCCACGGAGGCGCGTGCCAAGTACAACCAGGCCCAGCGCGAAGGAAATCACCGCATTTTTTACGGACTCACCTTCTGGTCGCCGAACATCAACATCTTCCGCGATCCACGGTGGGGACGCGGTCAGGAAACCTACGGCGAAGACCCCTTCCTTACCGGCAAAATGGGCGTCGCATTCGTAACTGGAGTTCAAGGCGACGATCCGGTGCACCCACGCGCGGTGGCGACGAGCAAGCATTTTGCAGTGCACAGCGGGCCCGAGCAACTGCGCCACGGCTTCAACGTCGACGTGAGCCCGCGCGATCTTGAGGAGACCTATCTGCCGGCGTTCCGCGCCACCGTTGTCGACGGACACGTAAGGTCGGTGATGTGCGCCTATAACGCCATCGATGGCATGGCCGCCTGCGGCAATACCATGTTGTTGAAGGATCATTTGCGCGACGCCTGGGGCTTCAATGGCTTCGTTGTTTCCGATTGCGGGGCCATCGTCGACGTCACCAACGGCCATCACAATGCGCCTGATATCACCCATGCGGCAGTCATTTCGCTCAAGGCCGGAACCGATCTCTCCTGCAGCATCTGGGCACCCGGCTTCAATACACTGGCCGATGCGGTCCGCAAGGGATTCGTCTCCGAGGACCTCGTCACGCGCGCAGCCGAGCGTCTGTACACGGCTCGCAATCAGCTTGGGCTGTTCGATCCGCAGGGATCGAATCCGCTCGACAACCTTCCCTTCTCCGCGAACACTTCAGCCGAAAGTCGTGATCTCGCACTCAAAGCCGCTGAAGAAGCAATCGTACTGCTGAAGAATGACGGCACGCTGCCACTCGCTCAGGCTCCGGCGCGTATCGCCGTCGTCGGTCCGACAGCCGACCTGCTGCCGTCCTTGGAAGGAAACTACAATGGCGAGCCACTTCACCCGGTGTTTCCTGTTGACGGCATCATTGCCCAGTTCCGCGGATCGACAGTTCGTTATGCGCAAGGTTCCACTCTTGCAGAAGGCGCCGCGGTCCCGGTACCGCGCACTGCGTTCGGCAATGGGTTGAAGACCGATTTCTTTGCCACGCCCGACTGGACTGGACGCCCCGTTGTCACCACCTCCGAGCCGCACATCCAGTTCGACTGGCACGATGTGCGTCCCGTTCCGCAGATCCAGACGCACGACTATTCGGTACGCTTCAGCGGAACGCTAACCGTTCCCGCTCCAGGTAAGTACACCTTCATCGTTGAACGAGGTGAAAATTTCCCGTACTCTCCGAAGGAGACATACCGTCTCCTGCTAGACGGTAAAGTGCTTGGCGAAGGCGTGTTGACCGCCGGTCCCGAGGGACTGAAGCCTGCTCCCGGTGCCTCGCCCACCGCGCCGCCGCCAATGGCACACTCCAAGCCCGCAGAGATTCCCATCAGTTTTACTGATAACAAGCCACATGACTTCCAGCTTCTCTACAGTCACTCGCAAGAGTTCGCCGGTGGTGGCGTCACTCTCAAGTGGCAGGCTCCTCCGCAAGCGCAACTGGATGAAGCCGTGGCCGCGGCAAAGGACTCCGACGTAATCGTCGCCTTCGTCGGGCTGTCGCCGCAGCTTGAAGGTGAAGAGATGCCCATCAAGATCCCGGGCTTCAATGGCGGAGACCGTACCACGATCGATTTGCCTAAGCCCCAACAAGACCTCCTGAATGCGCTCGGTGCAACGGGCAAGCCGGTTGTCGTCGTATCACTAACTGGCAGCGCATTCGCCATGACTTGGGCCAAGGATCACGCCAAGGCGATCCTTCAGGCTTGGTATCCGGGAGTGGAAGGCGGCATTGCAATCGCGCGCACGCTCGCAGGAGAAAACAATCCTGCTGGACGTCTGCCAGTCACGTTCTATGCAGGAGTAGACGATCTGCCGGCTTTCACCGACTACAACTTCAAAGGCCGCACCTATCGCTACTATTCAGGCAAACCGCTCTGGGGATTTGGTTATGGCCTGAGCTACTCGTCATTCCACTACGGACCGGTGAAGCTATCGGCAAATACGCTGAATGCCGGCCAGCCTCTGGATGCAACCGTCACAGTGACGAACGCGGGCTCGCGCGATGGGGATGAAGTGGTGGAAGCCTACGTGAAGACGCCACAGGGGAACGGTCCCATTCATTCACTCGCCGGCTTCGAACGTGTCACTCTGAAAGCCGGTGAGAGCCGCGATGTAACTTTGCATCTCGACCCGCGATGCCTCTCGAGCGTCGATGACAAAGGCAACCGCTCTGTGCTGCCCGGAACTTATCAGCTGTCGCTCGGGGGAGCGCAGCCACAGGAAACCAGCAGCAAATCAGAAGCTAGCTTCACCGTCACCGGAACCGTTGCATTGCCTAAGTAGTAGATCTGTTTTTGTGGCGCGGGCGCCC
>CAZBCQ010000047.1:13476-20205 GCA_964490255.1 uncultured Terriglobales bacterium
ACCGGAACCGTTGCATTGCCTAAGTAGTAGATCTGTTTTTGTGGCGCGGGCGCCCTAGCCCGCGTCTACTCGATTTGGTGTGCCCCGCTGCTTTTGAGGCGTTTTATTGGGTAGGAGTCGAGTTAAAGCCTACTTCCCGCTGACCGCCGCGCTGTCAGCCAGAACCACTGCCTGATCCTGGCGAACTCTTCCAGCGGGAATGGAAGGATCGGCCAACCGCATTTTTTGCAGCGCCGTTTTTTTGTCAGCGCCAGTGATCAACCACAGGATGCGACGCGCTCGATTCAACGCCGGGTAAGTTAACGTCATTCGGCGTCGCCCCTGGTAAACACCGGTTGTAGCGACATCGCGATCCATGACATTCAGCACCGGATCACCGGGAATCAGCGAAGCCGTGTGACCATCGGGTCCCATGCCGAGATGCACCAGGTCGAGGACCGCAGGATTACCCGCGACGGCTTGCAATGTCTTTGAATATTGCGCCGCGCCGGATTCGGGATCCGCGTCTTCGACCGGCATGGGATGGAGATTTTGCTCCGGAAGTCGAGCGTGCTCGAGAAGGCTCTCATGCAAATGCGTCAGATTACGATCCGGATCGCCCGCCGGAGCAATCCGCTCGTCAACTTGAAAGATGTGTACCTTATCCCAGGGGATCTGCTCATTGCCCAGCGCTCGCAACATGATCCACGGCGTGCGCCCGCCGCTCACGGCCATCAGAAATCGCCCGCGCTCTGCGACTGCTTCGCGCGCACTAGCAGCAATTACTTCAACCGCGCGTTTCGCAACCGCATCGGGATCGTCGAGAATTTCGATGTCCACTTTTCGCCTTGCGAGTTCTGAGGGAGGATTCTGACTTCGCTTCTGACTTGTGACTTGTGACTTGTGACTTCTGACTATTTCCCTGCCGCCTTCTCCAGATGTCCGCCAAACGCGTATCGCATGGCCGACAGAATCTTGTTTGCGAAATCGGCTTCGCCCCGAGAACTGAAGCGTTCGTACAGCGCTGCCGTAAGCACGTGCGCAGGCACTGCCTCGTCGATCGCAGCCTTGATCGTCCACCGACCTTCGCCAGAATCGGAAACTCGCCCGGCAAATTTGGTCAACTTGGGATCCTGTGCAAATGCGCTCGCAGTCAAATCGAGCAGCCACGATGCAATCACACTGCCTCGCCGCCAGACTTCGGTTACGTCGGCTAGATTGAAGTCATATTGATAATGCTCGGGATCGCGCAGCGGTGTCGTCTCCGCATCCGCCTCGTGCTGATGCTTGCCGATGTTCGCCGATTGCAAGACGCCCAGACCTTCGGCATACGCAGCCATCACCCCGTACTCGATGCCGTTGTGAACCATTTTCACGAAATGGCCCGCACCGTTGGGTCCGCAATGCAGGTAGCCCTGCTCCGACGTTCCGCCCAGTTTCTCGCGACCTGGCGTTCGTGGTATATCTCCCAGGCCCGGAGCGAGAGCGGAGAATATCGGATCAAGATGCTTCACCACATCGTTCTCGCCGCCGATCATCATGCAGTAGCCGCGCTCCAGCCCCCAGACGCCGCCGCTGGTGCCCACATCGACGTAGTGAATGTTCTTCGGCGCAAGTTCTCTGGCACGGCGGATGTCATCGATGTAATAGGAATTGCCGCCATCAATAAGAGTGTCGCCTGTTTCGAGATTCGGAAGGATCTGCGCAATCGTCTCATCGACCACACCTGCTGGCACCATCAACCAGATCGCGCGTGGCGACTTCATTTTCTTAACCATGTCCGGATAGGACGAGGCACCAACCGCCTTCTCCTTCGTCATGTCGCTGACCACGCTAGGCGTGCGATCGAAGACCACGCACTCGTGTCCCGCGCGTATCAGGCGGCGAACCATGTTCGCGCCCATTCTTCCCAGACCTACCATTCCCAGCTGCATTCAAATCCTTCTTTCAAAACTGCGTCGCTAGTCTGCTTTGAGTTTTCGGTATCTTCGGATCACGTTGTTGGTCGAGCTGTCGTGCGCGAGTTGCGGCTCAGTCGCCGACTCCAGCTCAGGAATAATGCGCTGCGCCAGCACCTTCCCGAGTTCCACACCCCACTGATCAAACGAGTTGATGTTCCAGATTGTGCCCTGCGTGAACGCAATGTGCTCGTACAACGCGACCAGCTTTCCCAATTCTCTCGGAGTCAGCTTTTCCGCCAGAATCGTATTCGACGGCCGGTTTCCCTCGAAGACGCGATGCGGCACCAACCAGTCCGGTGTGCCTTCGGCTTTAACCTGCTCCGGCGTTTTGCCGAAAGCCAACGCCTCCGTTTGCGCGCAAATGTTTGCCATCAAGAGATCATGATGACGACCAATCGGATTCAGTGACTTTCCAAATCCTATGAAGTCGCACGGAATCAGGCGCGTGCCCTGATGGATCAGCTGATAAAACGAGTGCTGTCCGTTGGTGCCCGGCTCGCCCCAGTAGATCGCCTCAGTGTCGTATTTCACGGGCTTGCCCTGCAGCGTGACCGATTTGCCGTTGCTCTCCATCATGAGTTGCTGCAGGTAGGCCGGAAAACGCTTCAGATACTGTTCATAAGGAAGGATCGCAACCGTCTGCGCGCCGAAGAAATCGTTGTACCAGATCGAGAGCAGCCCCATGATGACCGGAAGATTCTTCTCGAGTGGCGCAATGCGGAAGTGCACGTCCATTTCGTGAAAGCCATCCAGCATCTCGCGAAAGTTCTGCGGGCCAATTGCGATCATCGTGGATAGCCCAATGGCGGAATCCATTGAATAGCGCCCGCCAACCCAGTCCCAGAACTCGAACATGTTGGCCGTATCGATGCCGAACTTCGAGACCTCGGCTGCATTCGTCGAAACAGCGACAAAATGCTTGGCGACCGCGCTCTCGTCTCCGCCCAATCCTCTTAGTGACCATTCACGAGCGGTGTGCGCGTTCGTCATGGTTTCAAGCGTAGTGAATGTCTTAGAGGAAATGATGAAGAGCGTTTCTGCGGGATCAAGATCGCGTACCGCTTCCGCGAAATCGGTCGAGTCGACATTCGAAACGAAGCGGAAACTCATCTCGCGATGGCTGTAGAACCTCAGCGCTTCATAGGCCATTACCGGACCGAGGTCCGATCCGCCAATGCCGACGTTCACGACATTCTTAATGCGTTTGCCGGTGTGTCCTTTCCAGTCACCACTACGCAGTCGATCGGAAAATGACGCCATTTTGTCGAGAACATGATGAACTTCCGGAACCACGTCTTTGCCATCGACGAAGATTGATTCGCCGCGAGGAGCGCGCAAGGCAATGTGCAGTACCGCGCGATTCTCGGTCACATTGATCTTGTCGCCGCGAAACATGGCGTCGATCCGCTCGCGCAGATGCGATTCCTCTGCCAACTGCAGCAGCAACTGCAATGTTTCGTCCGTAACGCGATTCTTGGAATAATCGAGGAAGAGTCCCACCGCTTCAAGGGTCAGGCGCTCTCCACGCTGCGGATCCTCGGCAAACAACTCGCGAAGATGAACTGACTTTGTCTTCTTATAGTGAGCTTCCAGGGCTTTCCAGGCTGAAGATTTAGACGCAGCTTTCCTTCCGGTACTCTTTTCCGCAGTTACAGCCGCCATTTCTGAATCCCCTTCGTGCTATCGCGCTGCTTCGAGAACCGCGCTCTTGGATGAAATGACTCCCATCAGCTCGTTCCAGGATTTCACGAATGACTTTGCACCTTCGTCCTGGAGCTGAGCCGCTAGCGCAACAATATCGATGCCCGCTTCTGCGAACTGTTTCAACATGTTTTCGGCAGCTACTCCGTCGTCCACCATCGGCGAGCCGATCTTCTCTTCCTGGGCGAGAGCCTTCAATGTGTTCTCCGGCATTGTGTCCACCGTAAACGGCGCAGCGAATGCCTGTACGTACAGGGTTTCTGCAGCTGACGGATCTTTCGTTCCGGTGCTCGCCCAAAGGAGGCGTTGCGGAATCGCGCCAAAGTTAAATGCACGCTGCCAGCGAGGAGATCGCAACAGTTCGTGGTAGGCCTTGTAGATGCGTCCGGCGATCGCGATACCCAACTTATTCTTCAGCGCTGGCGGAACCTTCTCACTGACAGCAACGTCCCAGCGACTGACGAATACCGACGCTACCGACGCAACCTTCGGATTCAGCCCTGCAGCAATGCGACGCTCGACGCCACGCATGAAAGCATCGGCCGCAGCCACGTATTGTTCGCGATCGAACAGCAGAGTCACGTTGATCGGGACACCAGCAAAGATGGACTCCTCGATCGCCGAGAGGCCCTCTCTCGTTCCCGGAATCTTGATAAAGAGATTAGGACGTCCAGCGCGCTGGTGCAGGTCCTTCGCAGCCGCTAACGTCTTCTTAGTATCGTAAGCCAGCAGCGGCGAGACTTCGAGCGAGACGTATCCGTCCATGCCGTTCGTCTGATCCCAGATAGGACGGAACAGGTCAGCCGCACGCGTCAGGTCTTCCAGCGCTACATTAAAGAAGAGATCCTCGCCAGACTGTCCTTTGGCCAGCTTTTCGCGAATCGAGTCATCGTAAGAACTGCTTTTTTTGATGGCTTGATCGAAAATTGTGGGATTGGAAGTGAGTCCCGTAACTGAGAGTTCGTCGATATAACGCTGCAGCGTTCTGCTATCCAGCAGGTCGCGAGTAATGTTGTCGAGCCAAATGCTCTGCCCGAGATCATGAAGCAGCCCTGTAGCTTTCATCTGTCACCTCATCTCAAATCTGAGGCTAACAACGCAGGGTGGTTCTGGGCAACTGGGAAATGTTCGAATCGCGCGCCGGCCTCTTTGTTTTAGATTCGCGGCCTCGAAATAAGCTCCATGATCTCTAGGGTGTAAACGATTCGTGAATTGCGCAGCGGGAACTCGCAATCCCGAACTGCCCAGCTCTTGTCTGCTCAGGGTGCGGCAACTTCGAACCGCAGAACTGATTGCGCAACTCGGTACTGGTATTTCGCCGCCGCGTATTGAATCTGCGCTTCCGTCTGCTGTAGTTGAGCTTGGCTCAACTCGACTATGGAACTCAACCCGAGTCTATATCGTGCCTGTGAAAGGTCGAATGCAAGATTGGTCTGGTTTACGAATTGTTGACTTACGCCAATTCGGTTGAAAGCTGTAATCGCATTCAGCCAACTGGTCCGCACGTCGTTAGCAATCCGATCCTTCAGATCGCGTAACTGTTCCTGCGACGCCTGCGCCCTCAGAGCCGCTTCTTTCGATCTTGCCGGATACAGAAATCCATTGAAGATCGGAATATTGATGTTCACTCCCGCAGCGCCGTACCAGTTGGTAAAGGGATTAATTCCGTTGATATCCGCAGCCAAGGGAGCTTTGCCCACAACTCCCAATGCCTCCACGCTCGGCAGCAGAAGGTCGCGCTCTGCTTTCTGGAAGTGCTGTGCGGAACGATATTCATAGGTCTGAGCGGCGATCTCGGGACGATTACCGTACGCTTGGTCTACAAGCTGATCGACAGAATCCACAGGCGCCGTCAACGTAGTATCCGTTTCGACCAGTTCGAACCGCTGCTGCGTCGGATATCCGAGAACTTGCGAGAGCTGCGACACTGCAGCCTGGTAGGTGTTTTGCGCGTCGAGCAGCAAGAGCTTCGCTTGCGCAAGATTCGCATCGGCGAAGCTGACGTCCAATTGCGAGCGCAATTTATTCTGGAAGAGAGTGCTCACCTGATCGGCCACTACTTGCCGCGCTCCTACTGTTTGCTCCGCAACTTTCTGCTCGGCGAACGACTGCAACGCATTGTAGAAGGATTGGTCCACGGCCAATCGAATCTGGTCAGCCGTGGCAATTGAATTCATGTCTGCGGCCTTGGCGTGCAGCGCGGAAGCGGCCACAAGGTTGTTCGTGCGTCCGAAGTCGGTGATCAGTTGCGAAAGCGTAAGGCCGCCGGCAACTCTCTCGTAAACGATCGGGTTATTCAGATTTCCCGCCGCTATCCGACCGCCCTGGTTTGCAGCGACTCCCGTCACACTGCCGTAGAGATTCGGATAGTACGCCGCCTTCTGTTCGCGCGTGACTTGTGCTGATGCCAATGCCAGCAGTCGAAACACAGAGATCTGCGGATTGTTCCTCAGCGCTATGTTTTCAGCATCTTGCAATGTCACCCGTAACGGCGCAGCTGGCGTCGGTAGCTTCGCTTGCGGTTGACCACCGGAAGGAACGGAAGTCGCCGGCTGCGGTTGTGTCTGAGTTCCAGCATTTTGTGGTGTTGGGGATGGTGGCGCTGCAGAATTTCCGACCTGTGCCAGAACAGGTACGTTCGCGAGCACTGCTGAAATCATCAGCCCAAGAATCTTGCATTTCAAGCTTGCACCTCCCCGGACGGCGCCTCTTCTTTGCGATGAATTACAAGATAAGCGGCGGGTACCAGGAACACCGTGAGCACTACGGAGACCGTCAGACCTCCAATGATCGCGCGAGCGAGAGGCGCATATTGTTCGCTGCCGGCCTCCAGCGCCAAGGCCATGGGGATCAAACCGAGAATCGTGGCGAGTGATGTCATCAGAATCGGGCGCAACCGAACACGACAAGCCAGCGCAACTGCTTGGCGTATCGGCATCCCGCCGCGACGGTAATGGCGCGTTACGTCGACAATCAGGATGCTGTTCGACACCACAATTCCGGTCATCATGACTAGTCCCATGAGCGACATCACATTCAGCGTCGTTCCCGTCATGAGCAGGAAAACAATCACGCCGGTGATGCCCGA
>CAZBCQ010000047.1:20305-23312 GCA_964490255.1 uncultured Terriglobales bacterium
TCGGGCGTGAGTCCGATATTCGAAACAACCATCTGCAGATCGTCACTGGGAATCACGTCGCGGATGTCGTTCTCGATCCGGCCGACATATTGGTTTGTCATTTCCAAACGTGATCCAGTTGGGGCCTTCACGTTAATTACAAACTGACCCGGATCGGTGCGTGGGAAGAACGCCAACCCTAGCAGCGGGTATAGTGCCAAGCTCAGAACAAAGCTACCCATGATGACGAGGATTGTCGTTCGCGGCCGCGCAAGCGCCTTCTCCACTGTTCGGTCGTAATGCATGAGCAACCGGTCATACTTACGATTGAATCCGGTAACGAATCGCCCAAACAGAGATGGCGAGTGGTGCCCCCCGTGCCCGTGCGCCGTCTTCAAGAAGCGTGCACAGAATAGAGGCACGACGGTCATTGCGACCAGGTACGACGCCGCAAGAGCGAGCACGACGCCGAGCGCCAGCGCCATAAACAAGTACCGACTGACGCCGTACAAAAACACCACTGGAAAGAACACGATTGCCGTCGTGAAGGTAGCGGCCAACACGGCAAGCTGAACTTCCTGGCCTCCGCGCTCCGCCGCTGTTACGGAATCCTCTCCCTCTTCGATGTGGCGGAAGATGTTTTCCAGGACCACAACGGAGTTGTCGATCAGTCGTGAGAGCACCAGCGCCAATCCACCGAGCACCATGGTATTGATCGTGCTACCGGTCGCGTTCAGTAGTAGAAACGCCGCCAGGCATGAGATCGGAATGGATAGCAGCACGGAGATCGTTCCGCGCATAGAACCGAGGAACACGAGGATCATCAAGGCAGTCAGCACGAGACCGATGCCGCCCTCGCGCAACACGTTCGCCACGGCCGTCTTCACGTATTGCGACTGATCGAACACAACTGTCGCAACGAGGTTTTTCGGTACATCGAGCAAGCGTTGGACGCGGTCGCGTACGCCGTCCACAATCTGAATGGTGTTGCTGTTGCCGCCCTGCTTCAGAATGGGCAGGTAGACTGATTTCTGTCCGTCCACGCGAACAATGTTGTACTGAATGGCGGAAGAGTCTTCCGCATGCCCGACGTCGCCGAACCGCAAAACACCGTTGCCTATCGCCTTGAGAGGAACATCGTTCATTTCGGCGACATTCGGCAGCTGGCTGTTGCTGTAGATGTTGTAGTCGCGCGGGCCAATGCGAACGTCTCCGGCCGGGAGAATCTTGTTCGCATCGTTCACGGTGCGCACCACGTCCATCGGACTCAGTTGTGCCGCCTCGAGCTTTACCGGATCGATATAAAACTGGATCTGACGATACTTGCCGCCAAACGGCTGCGGAACGGATGCTCCGGGAACGTTCGCAATCTGGTTGCGAACGGTGAACTGTCCTTCGTCGTGCAACTGCGTTTCGTTCAGGCCCTGTCCTTTGAGCGTAACAAGGCACACGGGAAGACTAGATGCGTCGAACTTCAACACCACCGGAGGCAGCGTACCCTGCGGCAATCGACGCAAGTCGGCCATGGCAAGGTTCGCGATTTCGCTGACCGCCGCGTCTGGATCGGTTCCCGGCTGGAAGTACACCTTGATTAAGCTCACTCCAGTTAGCGAGCGCGACTCAATGTGATCGATGTTGCTCCCGAGCGTGAAAAAGCGTTCAAACGTATCGGTGATGTCTGCTTCGATTTGTTGCGGCGGCATGCCGCTGTAGAAGGTCGCAACGACCACCACCGGAATCTGGATTTGAGGAAAGAGATCTACCGGCATTCGCGCAACTGTCGTGACACCGACCACGACAATCGCCAGACACAACATCAAAATGAAAAAGGGATATTTGATTGCAAAACTTGACATAGGACCGTTGCCTCAGCGGCTACTCCGCCTTTCCCACGCCATCAGAGGCCGTAAAGACTGCCTGCTTGGGTTGTACTAACTCACCGGGTTGATACGCGCCAAGGTTACCGAACACAACCCTCTCTCCCTGGCTCAATCCTGAGAGGATCTCCACCATGCTGGAGCTCTCGACGCCGAGCTTCACCTCGCGAGCCTCCACCCGATTCTGCGGGTCAACTACGAGGACGCTGGCGCCGTTGTCGCTGCGCCGTATCGCTTCGATAGGAATTGTCAGCGCATTCGGAATGCTGTTGGCGCTCAGCTGCACTTCCGCATACATCCCCGGTTGCAGGTGATAGTGAGGATTGGGAACGTCGATCTCGACCTGCATGGTTCGGGTGGAAGGATCGAGAGAGTTCGTGAATCGCGCAACCTTGCCACTGAAGTGTTCGCCAGTCGCTTGCACCCGTACGTCAGCGCTGTCGCCGATCTTCACCTTCGAAGCCAGCGACTCCGGCACCGGAATGCGCAACCGCAGCACGTCGATTTGTGCCAGGGTTACGACGGGCAAACCGCTGCTGGATGACGTGCCCGCCTGCACCAACGACCCTGTATCCGAAAAACGCCACGTTACGACGCCGTCGTAAGGCGCCGTGATTCGCGCGTAGTCGTTCAGCGCTGAATAGTGCTGCTGGTTCGCCTTGGCGACGGCGAGTTGTTGCTTCGCCGCAGCCAGCGCAGACTTTGCAGCATCCACCTGAGCTTGGGACGCTCGGTCCTTCGCCGTTGCGTCGTCGAGTTCCTGCTCTGCGATTAATCCCGGGCGAGTCTTGGCGGTGTTGACCAACCGATCGGCGTTCGCGTGCAGTGCAACACTGTTGGCTTGCGCGCGCGAGACCTCACTGTTCGCGCGCTGGATTTCTTCTTCGGCATGGTGAACGGACGCTTGCGCCTCATCCACCTCGGCGACAAGTTCCGGAATTTCCAGGACAGCTAAGACCTGCCCTTTATGCACGCGATCCCCAATGTCCACATTGATCGTGCGGATGTACCCAGCTACCTTGGCGTGCAAATCCACGTTCTGATAAGGAATGAACTGACCCGCAATCGACAGTGAGTTTGCAATGGTCTCTCGCTTCACCGGAGCCACTGCCACATACGGCACGTGTTCGGTATCGGCATGCGTCAGACCT
>CAZBCQ010000047.1:23412-26636 GCA_964490255.1 uncultured Terriglobales bacterium
TGACCCACAGCTTGGAAGCTGTAGAGGGTGTGAGGTTTGCCGACGAACCGCTGTAGACAGCAGTCTTCGCATGCAGCGCGAAAAAGAACACCAGGGCGCAAAACCCCAGCGCCACAGTGCGCCAAAGCACCCTATTCTGCATGATTCGAAGATTCACGATCTGCGACAAATCCATAGTCACAATACTATTAATCGGCACATCTAGGAACACCGCAATTGTAAACGAGTTGCTCGTGTTCCGCTAAACCGCGCTGAGCCAGCGTTTTCAGCCGACCTAACCCATCGCGTCTAATTGTGTACCGTTCTCATGTCTTACAATCGTAAGCAGCGCTTCACAGATATGGACGCAATCTTAATCGTTACTATCGCAGTCCTCAGTTACTTGTACTTTTGGGACTTCGACGAATAAGCGCAAAGGCGTAACTACTTTCGGGCGAAGTACCCCATGGGACAAGCGTTCAGTGGACGGAGGCGGCTTTGGGCGGGCTGAGAGCGCGGAGACGCTGGTTCACCAGGACGATGTAGTGCAGCGCGGAAAGAATGGTGAATCCAAAGGTGAGCCAGAGTCCGACGGTACGAGCCATAGCGACGATGCGCGACTGCACCACGTGTCCGAGCAGAATCACGAATACCGTGCCGACTTGCGCCAACGTATTCATTTTCCCGAAGACGCTTGGAGAAAAGTTACGCAACTCCGTGGTCGCGTAGAGCACGGCTGAAATCGCGAGGATGCTCACGTCGCGGCTAAAGACGATGACCGTGAATTTCCACGGCACGTCATGCATGAAAGAAAGAACCAGAAACAGACTGCTTAGTAAAAGCTTGTCGGCGATTGGATCCAAGTATTGTCCGAGCAAAGTCTGTTGTTCGAGCCAGCGTGCGAGCACTCCATCCAGCCCATCGCTGAGTCCGGCGGCCACAAAGAGCACCAACGCCCACCCGTAGTTCTGGTCCAGAACGTTGATAATGATGAAGGGAATAAAGATGAGACGTAACAGCGTCAGCTGATTGGCAACTGTCCGGAGTTGAGAGATCACTCGCTCTCCCTCCATCCGGAAGAGCCGGCGAATCCAAAGATTTCTTCCGCCGGAATACCAGCTTTTTCAGAGAACTGTTCTGCGAGCGAGGGGATGGAACCGTTCTCTGCATCGAGTTCAAGTTTTTCAACCCGAAGCAGCGGAAAGAAAACGGTTGCTGTAGAAAGCGGTTCCCCGGCCTTGGCCATAGCGGCGAAATCGTCGAAGGAGTTGAGATCGATGCCGCGTACGACAATGCCGGCCACGTTCATTTCCAGCAACGCTCCCCAGAATTTCTCGCGAGGATTATGCAAGGTGATCAGTACGGCGCACCCGGGAACAAAAGGCGAGAACCCAGAGGGATTTGGATTGGCATGCATAAGTCTTGATTTTCTGCGGGCCTGAGCAAGTTTGCAAGGAGAACCGGGCCGCGGGCTTACAGAAGCTTGGAAAGCTGCTGCAACAGGCTATCGAGCGATGCCTTGAGTTTCTGAAGGCTGGGAAGATCGATTTGAGTTCCCTCGGCGTGCAGATCGGGCGCAAGCTGCGAGTTCAATTGAGTAGCCAGACGAACGCGCTCTTGCAGCAGCATTGCCGCCATGCGCTCGCCCTTCTCAGACGATTCAATCCAACACTCAACGTTCCAGCTGGTTGCACGCACGCGGTTGACGGCGTCGCGAAAATCGGTGAGTACACGGCGATCGACGATCCCTGCCGAGAGCAGTTGCTCGAGCTTTTTCAGCTCGGCTGTAGTCCGACGCACCTGGCCTGAAACCTGTTCTTTGAACGCCTTGTCTGCGCTTTCGACGTCGTCGCCAGACGCGTAAGAGTATTTGTCCATAAGAGGGCTTCACCCGACCCTGCTGCACACTGCTGCCGTTTGCGGTGCAACTACTATCTCGCAAATTGGCCAAGCCTGCCACTCGGAAGTGTTTACTCTGGAGTTACGCAAAGTCGTGACCAGAAGCCGCCCGGAACCGCAGAGCTAGCTACTTGCCAACTTCTGCTTACTTACAGGTTGCAACAGGAAACAGAGCTGGGCAACTCTGTCGTGCTCATGAACGACGCATTATAAAAAGAGGTGCACTGGCCGTCACGGCGGTTGACATCCTTTTTTCGGGCTGCGGAATCACACGCTCCCAAAGTGCGGCTCTGGTGGTTCCCCTTGATGCGCCGGACGTCAGTTGTCGTTTCCCTCTTACTGATGCTGCCCACTTCTCTGTTCTCTCAAAGTAGAGTACCTGGGCAAACCCGTACCGTCATCTCGAAGCTTGAGATACAGCTCACCGGGCCGAACTCGCGGCCGTTGCTGAATACTCCGGCGTACATCGAAGTGTCATCCTTTCAAGGCGGAGCCAAGCGAGGATACACAGACGCGGAGGGCCGGGTTGATTTTTTCGTCCCCAGCGGGACTGATTATCGGGTGACCGCCTCAGGCCCGGGCATCGAAAGGGCGTCGACATCATTTGTAATTCCCCCCGATGAGAGAATTCATCACCAGGAAATAGAGGTGGAAGTACATACGGGCGAGGAAACAAAGGCGCCGGGCGGATTGGTTGCCGCCGAAAATCTGCGCGTGCCCGAGAACGCGAGCGAAGAGTTCGCCAAGGGCATGAAACAGATGCGCACCCAGAACTGGAGCAAGGCGCGTCAACATTTTGAAAAGGCAGTTAAAGACTATCCTCGTTTCGACTGGGGCTATAACAATATTGGAATCACCTACGTCCAGGAGAAGAACACAAAGGCAGCGCTAGAGGCTTTCGAGAAGGCCGTTGCGATTAACGATAAGAACGCAGCCGCTGTACGGAACCTTGCTCGGATGAAATTGGTGGACAAAGATTACAACGGTGGCAAGGAGTTGTTGCTGAAACTCGGACCCAATCCTGGGGACCTCGAGGCGCTGATGATGCTGGCGTACGCGCAGTTCAACACGCATGAGTTCGACGCCGCGCTCGCAAACGCCCTGAAGGTTCATCAGGAACCTGACCACTATCCGCTCGCGCATCTGGTGGCCGCTCGCGTTTACGAAATGAAAGGCAATCAGAGCGCGGCGCAAACCCAATATGAGATGTACCTAAAAGAATCTCCCAATTCTCCGGACGCGCAACTCGCAAAAGAAGGCATGCAGCGCGTGGCGGCCGGAAAGTGACCCCACCTGAATTGCACAAACAGATCTCTTCTTGAACACGCTAAGGGGCGCCGAGTCCC
>CAZBCQ010000048.1:0-1428 GCA_964490255.1 uncultured Terriglobales bacterium
GAAGCAGGATTCCGGCACGTGCGCCCCTAAAGGCGTATCATCAAGGCAGTGACTATATCGACCGAAACAGCCCCAAAAGCCCACCGCGCTCCTGCGAAGGTCAAGGGACCCATTCGCTGTCATAAGTGCCAGTTGAAGTGCCGTGATGCGGAACACTATTTGAGCCACGAATGCAAGCCTGCGCCCGCACCCGAGTGCGCACCTTTCCCAACACTGGAGACCGCACCGAAAGGGATTCTATGAAGCAGTTCGTGCGCGCCTACGTGCTCGAGTTTCAAACGGAGCCTTCGCGTTTTCGTAAAGGCGTGCGTTACCACTGGATGGTGTCGCTGGCGCAGAAGCCGGATGAGATGATCTCGTGGGGATTCGCGGGCACGCTGGAACTCGCTGAAATTGCGGCTCACAATGAAGTCAGGGACCTGGAGTCCGGAGCGACGCGAGGCGGGCGCTGCACCATTGCGGTGCGTTGAAGCTTCAGTCGCTGCTGGAAACACCCTGTTATCCCTACAGCTAAACGTTCCCTTTTACGACCTTCCCTTCTGAATTCCTGCCGCTACCCGCCCCGCATTACTCTACCCGTAGGTTGAGCTATTCATTGACGCAGCTACCCAAGAAGCCTATGCTCCATGCGCCAAGATCTCCGCTGCTGATTCCGCGGCTTGCCAGGGAGAGACGCAATGGTCAGAACAGTCGTCGAAATCGCAATCATCGTGATAGTCGTCATAGTGGCGGTCCGCATGTTCATGAGGCGCGGATCGTAAAGGTTCCTGAGCCGGCGAGATTACGGATTTCGGAACAAAACCTGAATTCTCGCTCCGTTCCTAAACCCAGTGCTATATTGCCGCGCATGTTTCGACACGCGGTTTGTCTGCTCGTTGTGTTCGCCATTGCCGGCGCGTTCGCCCAATTCGACGGACGCGAGCCCGCTCCGCGATTCAATGCCAAAAGCCTTAGCGGTGAGAATTACAATAACGCCTCGCTGAAAGGCAAAGTCGTACTGCTGCAGTTCTGGACCACATGGTGTCCGTACTGCCGCGGCGAACAACCGCTCGTCGATAAGATCACGCAGGAATTCGCCAGCAAGGGACTGGTCGTCCTCGCCGTTGATGTAGGCGAGTCGAAGAAGAAGGTGAAGCAATACCTGCAAACGAGCCCACGCGCCTGCCCCATCGTTCTGAACGAAGACACGAACCTGCCGGCGATGTTCGCAACTACTCAGTACCCGGTTTATGTCGTCATCGACCGCGACGGGAATATGGCAGGCATTCAGCGCGGCGCCGGCGGTGAACGCATGCTGCGGCAGTTGCTGGTGAGAGGCGGCATGCGAGCGCAACAAGAAGAGGCGGAAGAATAGGCTCTAGCTGGGGACGCAAATGAATCTGCTGCACTGAACGAATAGCAGAATAACCACAGAGGACACGAAGGATC
>CAZBCQ010000048.1:1528-20415 GCA_964490255.1 uncultured Terriglobales bacterium
ATGAATCTGCTGCACTGAACGAATAGCAGAATAACCACAGAGGACACGAAGGATCGCAGAGGATGCCCGGCAAACAGCCGGCGAGACGTCGGCGCTACAAGACAGGCGCGATCGCCTGTCCTATACCCGCTCGGGGCGAGCGGGCACCCTATTTTCGGCGCCAGGGTTTCGCTGAAAGCTGAGAGCAGACAGCCAAAATGCGATAATCGAAACTCACTTATGTCCGCCGAAAATCCAAAGCAGAACCGCGCTCCGGAGACGCTCTGCGTCCACGCCGGAGAAGAACATCATGGAACCAACGATTCGCTGACAACCGAGATCTCGCAGGGATCGGTCTTCGTGGTCCCCAACACGAATGAGCTGCGCAAATACGCCGAAGGCGATTCGAAGGCCTATCTCTACTCGCGCTATGCGAATCCAACGGTGGCTGTAGCCGAGCGCAAGATCGCCGCACTGGAAGGCGCCGAGAGCGCGGTGGTGACGTCGAGCGGCATGGCAGCGATCATGTCGCTGGTGCTTTCGACGTGCCGCACGGGTGACGAGATCGTCTCCATGCTGGACCTGTACGGCGGAACCACGCACCTGCTGCAGGACACGCTCTCGAAATATGGCGTGACTACGCGCTTCGTCCCGTACAACGAGCTGTGCAAGATCGAAGATTACTTCACGAAGAAGACGCGGTTGCTGTTCCTGGAGACACCCACCAATCCGACGCTGCGTTGCGTGGATATTGCCGCGCTGGCGAAGCTGGGCCACCAAAAGCACACGTGCGTGGTGGTGGACAACACGTTTGCCAGTCCGATGCTGCAGCGGCCCCTCGACCTGGGCGCGGACGTGGTAGTGCACTCGGCGACCAAGCTGCTGGGCGGACATAACGATGTAACCGCCGGAGCCATTGCCGGCTCGGCCGACTGGGTGGAACCGGCGCGCGAGATGATGAAGCAGTCGGGCGGATGTCTGGATCCGTTGGCCGCCTATCTGCTGATCCGTGGGCTGAAGACCTTGGGTATCCGCGTGGAACGGGCAACGGAGAATGCGCAGGAAATTGCCGCGTTCCTGGAGTCGCATCCGAAGGTGTCGCGAGTGTTCTATCCGGGCCTCCCGTCAAACCAGAGCCATGAGATCGCGAAGAAACAGATGTCGGGATTTGGGACGATGCTGTCGTTCGAACATAAAGGCGGCGGCGAGGGTGCGGAGCGGTTCATCGATTCGCTGCAGCTCTGGTACCTGGCGACGAGTTTGGGCGGGGTGGAGTCGACGGTGTCGTATCCATTCTTGTCGTCGCATGTGGGATTGTCTCCGGAGCAACTGGAGCAGTTGGATGTGTCTCCGGCGACGGTGCGGCTGAGCGTGGGGATTGAGAATGCGGCGGATCTGATTGCGGATTTGAAGCAGGCGCTGGACAGAAGCTGAGTATTCATCCCACCCACGCCCAAAGAGGGCGAGGGTGGGGCACCCGCGCTAGTTCCACGTTAGCGCCCGACAGAAGGGCGCGAACGTGGGGCACCAAGGGCTTGAGGCGAGGGTAGGGTTGCCTCGGCTGCGCTCGGATGACAGAAAAACAAAACCGTAAAGTCAAATGCAGATCCCTCGCGGGCTGACGCCCGCTCGTGATGACAAAGGCAAAGAGCGGTCGCGTGACAAAGGCGCGCAGCGGGGTCGGCTGCGCGACGCGACTCTGCCCCATTTGCGCGGGCGAGGCGCCCGCGCCACCACGAGTAGCCACGCAAGTATCCGTCCCAGGAATACGCGGGAACAACAGGGCTAGGCCGTTCGCTGCATTGACCCTGAAGTAAACAGGGTAGTACGATTTCAACTCGATCTGAGTTGAACAGGAGCTCAGGCCCCAGAAGCTGCACACCGGGCCGTTTCCAACGCGAATGATGCCAAGTAAGTTAATCTTGCCGCTCACGGCCGCGCTGCTCCTGGCATCCACTGCGTGCCAACCCGATAAATCCCAAAAGACCTCGGCAAAGCCGCCCGCCCAGGCGAACGCACCGGGAATCAAAAAACAACAACAGCAGCAGCCAATGCAGAATACGGCGCAGACTGCCCAGCCGGAGCAGGCGGCGACCACGCTAGTAGCTCCAGCAGATCAGGTACAGGCGCTGATCGCGCGTGTTGAGAAAGAATACGAGGCGGGACAGGCCAACTATCACGCTGGTCACCTGGATGCGGCGCGCGAAAACTTCGATCACGCGTTCAACCTGATGCTGGAGTCGAACCTCGATATCCGCAATAACCAACAATTGCAGGACGAGTTCGACAAACTGGTGGAGCGGGTACACGACCTGGAGTCGATTGCGCTGGAGCAGGGCGACGGATTCACGGCGCAGAATGCCGAGCCGGCGCCAATCGACGAGGCGAATGCGGTGACGTTCCCGGTGGATCCGAACATCAAGGCGAAGGCCGAGGCGGAGATACGGCATACGCAGTCGGATCTGCCGCTGATGCTCACCGACCAGGTGGCTGCGTACATCAACTATTTCTCGACGCGCGGACGGGCTTCGCTGGAATCGGCAACGATTCGCAAGGGCCGCTATGAGGCGATGATCCGGCGAGTCTTCAGGGAACAAGGCGTGCCGCAGGATTTGATCTACCTGGCAGAGGCGGAGTCGGGATTCCTGCCGATGGCGCTTTCGCATGCAGGCGCGCGCGGCATGTGGCAGTTCATGGCCAGCCGCAGCGTGGATTACGGGCTGCAGAAGAATTGGTGGGTCGACGAGCGGCAGGATCCGGAGAAGTCGACGCGTGCGGCGGCGCGTCACCTAAAGGATTTGTACGCGCAGTTTGGAGATTGGTACCTGGCGATGGCTGCGTATAATTCCGGGCCTGGCAACGTACAGCAGGCGGTGCAGCGTACGGGTTATGCCGATTTCTGGGAATTGTATCGGCGCAACGTGCTGCCGGCGGAGACAAAGAACTACGTTCCCATTATTTTGGCATTCACCATCATCGGGAAGAATCCAGCGCAGTATGGGCTCGATCATCTGACGCCCGATCCGCCACAACAGTATGACAAGGTGAAAGTGGATTATCCGGTCGATCTGCGACTGGTAGCCGAGTGCGTGGATAGCACCGCCGAGCAGATTCAAGCGCTCAACCCGGCGCTGTTGCGCATGACCACGCCGAAAGAAGCCAGCTATGAGCTGAAGCTTCCGGCAGGAACAGCAGATAAATTCCAGACCGCGATTGCCGCGATTCCGCGAGAGAATCGGGTTTCGTGGAGATATCATCGCGTGAGAACGGGCGAGAACCTGACGGAAATCGCGCGGCAATACCACACGACGACCGCATCGATCGCAGAAGTGAATGAGTTGGGTCAGGACCAGGAGCTGCGTCCGGACGCCAAGCTGATTATTCCGATCAGCGCCCGACGAGCAGCGGAAGCGTCGGCTGAGTCGTACTCGAAGCGACCAACGCTGTACAAAGTTCGCAAAGGGGACACGGTGCTGTCGGTGGCGGACGATTTTGGGGTGCCGGCAGAAAAGGTCCGGCGGTGGAACCACCTGCGTGGAAATGCACTAAAAGCAGGGCAACATCTCAGGATCTACCGTCCGGTAGCACATACGGAAGTTGCGGAATCAGCTCCCAAGACGCATACGAAGCAAGCCGCCTCTCGTGAAAACACAGCTGCTAAGCCTTCTAAATCCAGTAGCTTACACCAAGCGACAAACAAGAAGCCGGGCAAGATTTACCACAAAGTGAAGCCCGGCGAGACGCTCACCTCGATCGCCGATCACTACAACACCACGGTCGCCGCACTGCGTAAGGACAACGCACGGATCGGCTCGCACCTGCGGGCGGGCGACGTTGTGGTGGTCCGCGTAGATCCCTGAAGAAAAACACGAGAACAATTGCCCGACCTGAGTTAGGCTAGCGGAGAGAAAGCGCATCTCATGGATGAGTTTTCGCGATTGTCCGAGACGAAAATCGCTGTGCTATAATCCGCGCCGATTTTCCGGATGATATTCGTCACCCGTGGTAGTCGTAGACTTTCATAAGAGTTCGAGCAGGACCAGGAGGAACGATGAGGTTTGATGACCTGACGCTATATGGCCGTGACGACGAAGCAGACGAGTACGGCGATTCCGACATCTACGATGAAAACATGGAAGAAGACCTCGAGGAGGAAGAAGAAGAGGAAGAGGAACCAGTAAGCGCCGACGATAACGAAGAGGTGTCCGAAGCGCCTGGGTCGGGGGAAGAGAAGCCAGCAGCAGCGGCCGCTCCTGCTCCGAAGCCTCCTGCGAAAAAAGCTGCGGCAAAGAAAGCTCCAGCGAAGAAAGCAGCGGCGAAAAAGCCAGCTGCTAAAAAAGCCGCAGCCAAAAAGAAACCAGCAAAGAAAGCTGCCAAGAAGAGCGCCGCAAAGAAGGGCGGCTCCCGCGCGGCAGCGAAGAGAGGCGGAGCGAAGAAGGCAGCCAAGAAAGCTGCCAAGAAGGGCGGCGCAAAAAAGAAAGCAGCGAAGAAGGGACGTCGCTAAGGCGCGTTCGTTCGACGCGAACGGGCTCAAGAACGAGAAGCCGCGGAATTCCGCGGCTTTTTTTCTTCAAGAAACATTGTCTCGTACCACGGGGATACAGTGGCGCCAGACCAGAGGGTTATTCGCCTGCTGTTTGTGCCTTCGCGCGCCCCTTGGGCCGTAAGCCTCCGCTGTCCGCGTTCAGTTCGCGAAGCTGAGTGCGGAGTGCACGCAATTGTTTCCGCAGGCGCTGACATTCTGTATCCGCGGCATCGTGTGACGCCTGGGTGGTAGCGTTCTCATACGCAGCGTCGGCAACGAGAATCTGCTCGCGCAGATGATCGAGTTCACTTTCCAGCTTTGCTCTTCGGCGGGAGGCGTCATCCATGAGGCGGACAGTTTCAAGTACCCGCATATGTCGGGTCAAGAGCTATTTACGGATGAGCACCCAGATTAGACATCTTTTTACCCGCGATTCACATTTGGGGAACTATGATTCGCGTCATGGTGCGAGTGGGACCGGGACGACTCGGCCACTCGCTACCTTGACACAAAGCGTGAGCAGAACAGTGGCGTCAGTTACTTCTTCCCTTTGACAGTATCCAAACAGCGCGTATAGAGCTGCAGCAGGTGATCGGCATAATCTTCGGCGCGCACGGGACTTCCGGTGCCCTGGAATCCGGCACCGGGGCCGCTAGTTTTACCATAGCCGGTGGTCATGGCGACGAACTTCATTAAATCCAAAGCAACATCTTCGTCCCGGCGTGTTCCGAGGGAAGTGCCTGGCAAATCGCTCATACAAATCCTCCACAATGACTGCGATCGATAACTGGGATGCGCGAGGTATGCGCAAAAGGTGCTGAAAAATCATAGCAGACGTAACAGCGCTAGATTTCCCCATGCGGTGGCGAGAAGACGGCCTGATCCCCGCCTCAGTGCGACGCATGTTCTAGAGACAAGTCCGCTCGTTCGCCGCGCGAATTGCCCGCTCGAGGGCGAGCGCTCATGTCAATGACAGGCGGGATCGCCTCTCCTACACGCGACGCGAGCGGCCTCCATCCAATCCTTCCACACATTGGCAAAAGAAGCGATGTGTGGGGCACCCGGCAAATTACGTTTCGATGGAAACGTGGCACACGCGGCCCACCACGTACTCAGCTACGCTCTCGCCCTCGCCCATGCGAATCACATCCACCGGATAATCGGGATTGTGTGGGCGCAGCACGAGATTCCTGTCCGAGAGTTCGACGTACTTGATCGTGGAGCCTCCCTCCTTACGAACGGCGTACATATTCCGATCGTTTTTGCGATACGGGCGCAGGGATGTGTAGTGTCGATCGATGAGCACCATGGCGCCGGGCATCAAGCGCGGGAACATACTCATACCTTCGCGTGCGTCGACCTTGATGAGCACGAAGCGATGCCAATCGGTTCGGCCGGTTGCGCCATCTGCACGCAGCCTGCGAAGGAAGGACGCTTTGAATTTGAGCACATCGCGAACATTTTCCTGCACAATGAGAGGCGAACCGGCGGCTATGGAGCCATCGACGAGGATGACGTTCTCATAGCCGTCTTCGGATTTGTCACGCATGGCCAGACGCGGGGCGAGTTCGTCGTTCTTGACTAAATCAAAAAGATTGAAGCCGCGCTTTTTCATGACGAGGTCCATCGCTTGAAGGCTCAAGCCACGATGGCGATTGAGAAAATTTGAAATGTGAGCCTGTTGAAAGCCAGTCTCGCGCGCCAGTTGAACGCCGGTCAATTCGCCAGCCTGAATCTGCTTCCAGAGCGCGCTCCGCAAGCGTTCTTGTAACGTGGTGAAATCAATAGACATAGAGAGCAGTTTTCCCGTTCTTGAACTGACGGATCAGTTCAGTGATTTTCCATCTTGCCAGCCATTCCAAGTGGCTATAGCATCCATCTCATTCTATAGCTTATTGCTAACTTTCCAAGGTGCAAGTAATGCTAAGCGGTCATGCCACTTTCGTTCATTCCCAATCAGAGAAGACCAACACGCCGGCCGGCGATCTGCTCGACGCCGAACGGCTTTTTCTGCTGTTCCGGAAGAAGGTTCGCAACTGCGAACTACTCTCGGCCTCAACAATGCAATTACTACAGGCACTAGGCTTTACGGGCAGACTTACCGTCATCTTGCACAACGGGATGGTGGTGAAGTCGGGCTACGAAGAAGGCTATTTTCGCCGTAAAGACGATATGCGGATTTGATCCGAAGGGCATGTTCCGTGCCCGACGGAGCCGCAGGCCAGTATCAACAAACTAAATAGCTCAGTCAGGTCATCGTAAGAGAAACGAGCCCTGCCATCCGCATTCCGAAGCAGTTTCGGAGTGCGGTCGTGCAGGGCTTTCCTTTTTATACCGAATTGTTACAGGAGGGAAAGATGGAAGAAGTACAGGGGAGAGTTGAGATGAAATATTGCGAACGCTGCGGCGCTTTATGGCTGCGAGCAATTGGATCACTTGACATTTATTGCTGCCAGTGCGAACGGACGATGCGCGAATTACCGCTGGCCGGATATCAGAAGCCGGGTATGCGTCGGCCTAAAGCTCAGTCGACAGAGCTGCGGATGTTTCACGCTTCCGGCGAGTTTGCCACGTCGAATTACGGAGGTGCGTTGTGAATTCCGGAAAAGCGTCGTTTCGTCCGTATGCCCGGATGCGCAGCTTCGATGATCTCGACCCCGATCTTGCGATCTACCGGCAACGCACCATCCAGTTTCTGCGACGTTATTTCAAAATGTCGATGGAAGTGGGACGCGTGCCTTCCCTGCTCGGGCGCGAAGTGTTCAGGGCGCGCGTGACTTCCTACCGCATGGGGACTTTCGAGGATACCGTCATCTTTGTGCATGACATCGAGCGGTGCCTGGAGAGATTGGATCCGGAGTCTCAGTCGCTGATCGTGCGAATGGTATTTCAAGACTACACGCAAGAAGAGGCGGCGGCCATCTTCGGATGCACATTGCGGACGTTGAGCCGAAGGTTTCCGGAAGCGATTGATCGGATGACGCAGATTCTGATCGATTGCGGCTTACTGGAACGCATCGGCAGCATCAAGAGCCACGGCAGGATCTGTCCGCAGGAAACACCGAGGCTAGATCTGCCGAGCGTAGAACTGGAAGAAATCGACGCCTGCAGCGCAGACGTATATCCGGTTCCTGCGGCGGGTGGTTCCATTTACGCCAGCGTCGAAGTTTAGCCCCCTGCTTGCCCCATCCTCCGCTACTTCAGGCGAGGATGGGGCCTTTTCGTCCTTGATAAGGTTCAGTCGTTGCACGACATTTTTCTTGTCAAGAGGCGATTTTCGCCATTTTCTTTGTAACTGATTGCTACGACTCGAAATATAAATTCCCGGAAAGTGTCTAGTAGGTCCGGTCGAAATTGCTATTCTGGAATTGAAGCTGAGAAAAACAGAATGAACCGATACGGACAACCGAATCACAGTACGAACTCGAGTGTTACGAGCACGGAAGACGCATGCGCCGACGCGGTGGAGAGAATCCTGCAAGCGGTGCCGGAAATCCTGGATGCCATGATCGAGAAGGCGAAAGGCGGAAGCCAACAGCACGCGAAATTTCTTTTCGACTGGGCGAAGCTTGATCCTACGTTCAGCAGCGAAGAAGAAGAAAGTGGCCCGTCACTGGCACAGATATTGCTGGATAAACTCCGGGAGGACACCGGCGAAAGTGCATCAGCGAGCACAACGGACGTGCTTTAGAATGAATCTTAGGGTAATGAGAACTGAATTGAAGCACATCCGGTCCGGCGGAAGTTCCCCGTGGCCGCGGAAAAAACGGTAGCAGAGAAGGATTTCGCGAACCCATGGACATGAGCTGGATCACTGATCGCATAGCTGTCGGCGGCGGCATCTGGACACCGGAAAAGATGGCGGAAGTAGCGCGAACCGGTATCACCCATATCATCGACATGCAGATTGAGTTCGACGACACACCGCTGGCAGAGCCGCATGGCATACAGGTGCTATGGAATCCGGTGGACGACGATTTCCAACCGAAGCCGCCCGAAGTCTTTCGGCGCGGCGTGGAGTTCGCGCTGCAAGCGCTGGATGACGAAGAAGCAAAACTGTACATTCATTGCGCCGCGGGCGTGCACCGGGCTCCGATGATGACGCTGGCTGTACTGCGCTCGTTGGGGTACGAACTGAACGGCGCACTGGATTTGCTGGAAGCGCGAAGGCATGTAGTTGATATGGCCGATGTGTACGTGCGGTCTGTAGAAGATTTCATGGAGAAGTACGAGTCGGAAGTGGGTAGCAAGTAGTAAGTAGCAATTAGCAATTAGCTTAGCCCCTGGATGGTGTGCCTTGAATCACCCGCACAGTGTTCAGGGGCTAATTTGCTAACGGCTGGAACTGGATTCGTTTCGAGTAAAGATATGATGAGGGCTCCTTGGCGGGAAACCGCCGCGCGAAAGTAACATCGCAATCTACGTCCGGGAAAGAGCCCGGGCGTCTAACTCCTAAACAAATTGAACAAGATCTGGGGATCCTGGTTGCACTGGGCCAGGCGCTGGACGAGCGTCTGCCTCGGTTCGGCGGGGCGACGGTGTGCGACTGGCTGATTGGCGCGCTGTTACGCATTCGCAACAAGGCCGGCCTGCTGGTTCCGCTGAAGCTGAACGAATCGCAGCGGGAAATCTCGCGGAAGTGGAAGAAACGCAACATCATTCTGAAGGCGCGGCAACTGGGAATCACGACCTATGTCGCTGCGCGATGTTTTATTGCGGCAATCACGAATCCTGGAACGGTGGTGGTCCAGGTAGCACATGATCAGCGCTCAGCAGAGGAAATTTTTCGTATGGTGCATCGCTTCCATCAGAACCTGCCCGCGCCTATTCGGGAAGGAGCGCTGGTCACCTCGCGGTGCAATGTGGGGCAGTTGGTCTTTCCGCTGCTCGACAGCGTTTATTGCGTGGCGAGCGCTGCCGACTCCAACGCTGGCCGTGGGCTGACGATAACGCACCTGCACTGCTCTGAAATAGGAAGATGGGGGCACACCGGATTGGAAGCCTTGGTGTCACTCCGAGCCGCAGTTCGGCCAAACGGTGAGATCGCTCTGGAGAGCACGCCGAATGGCGCAGGCGGAATCTTCTACGAAGAGTGGCAGCGGGCGGAGGAGACCGGCTATGCCAGACATTTTCTGCAGTGGTGGTTGGAACGGGCGTATCGCACGGAAGTTGGAATAGCAGATCCGACTGAGGAAGAGCGCGACCTGATGGAGCGGCACGGCCTGGATGAAGGACAGATTGCTTACAGGCGAGAGATTCGCGCGAACTTTCGCGGCCTTGCCGCCCAGGAATTTGCGGAAGACCCGGAGAGCTGCTTCCTGTCGAGCGGTGACTTCGTCTTTGACGTGGACAAGATTCAAGACAAGCTGCGGGGCTGCGACTCGAACGCGAATGGTGGCGCATTCGAGTCGCGCGATGGCGGGCGACTACTGGCCTGGTGGCCGCCCGCCGAGGGGCATCAGTACGTGATCGGTGTCGATCCGGCCGGAGGTGGAAGCACAGGTGATTTCGCATGCGCGCAGGTGATCGACCGCAAGGACGGTCGACAGTGCGCGGAGTTGCATGGGCACTTCACGCCGGCTGAGCTGGCGGCGAGAGTGGCTGAGCTCGGGCATGAATATTGCGATGCGCTGATCGCGGTGGAACGCAACAATCATGGACACGCGGTTCTGGCGCATCTGACGGCCGCGAAGTATCCGAACCTGTTCAGCCAGGGAAATCAGTTGGGCTGGCTGACGAGCGTGGCGAGCCGTCCGGGGATGATTGAGCAACTGGCAATTGTTCTGGCGACGGATGCAGACACGTTGCATAGTCCGCGGCTGCTACGGGAGTGCAGGAGTTTCGTGCGGCATCCGGATGGTTCGTCGAGGGCCGCAGCGGGTGCGCACGATGACTACGTCATGGCCATGACGATCGCACTGGCGGCGCGCGCAGAAACAATGCCCGCGGTCCTAGACAAGCGGGGAGTCTTCACGGCATATGTGGAGTCAACGGTGCGGACTGTCACTTGAACCGGTGACGATTCACACAGAGTAGAGGTATGGCGACGAATGACAATGGCCCGATTCCCTGCTGCAGGCAGGGTCTTCGGGCCATATCGTTTGCCGGTGAAAGCAGTCCAACACGTACGCAAGATGCGCGGCGGCGCGCAGGCGCATCTCATGCGCGCATCGGATGGCTTTTTGTACGTGGTGAAGTTTCAGAATAATCCGCAGCATCTTCGGGTGCTGGCCAACGATTACTTTGCGACAAAGCTGGCGGAGCAGATCGGGTTGCCGGTGCCGGCGGTGGACATCGTTGAGGTCAGTGAATGGCTGGTGGAGTACTCGCCCAGGCTGCGGATCGAAATGGCGGGACAGATACTGCCCTGCGCCGCGGGGTTGCAGTTTGGATCGCGATATGTCATCGACCCGTTGGAAGGGCGCATTTTTGATTATTTGCCGGAGACGTACCTGACGCGAATTCGCAACGTACAGGATTTTGCCGGCGTGCTAGCGCTCGATAAATGGACGTGCAACGCGAATGGGCGACAGGCGGCTTTCTGGAAGAAGAATCGGGATAAGAAGTACCAGGCGACATTTATCGATCAGGGATATTGCTTCAACGCCGGCGAGTGGACGTGGCCGGATTCGCCGCTGCGCGGTGTTTATCTGCGCAATGATGTGTACCTGGGCGTGCGTGGGTGGGAGTCGTTCGAACCGTGGCTCACGAACCTGGAGCAGATGAGCGTTGATCAGATCTGGGCCTGCCTGGAAGGCTTGCCGCCAAGCTGGTATGACAACGATCTGGATGCCTTAGAGAAGTTGGTGGAGGATTTGGATCGGCGGCGACCGAAAGTGCGGATGCTGATTGACGATTTTCGCAAGTCGACACGGGCGCCGTTTGTGAATTGGGGCACGAAGGAAAGTCGGACGAGAGAAGTCGAGCTACTGAACGTGATGCAACCGGGAGAGGCGTAGGGCGAATGGCGGATAAATACAAAGTCGAGTACCGCTTGATCGGCTATCGCCCGAGCCCGTTCAAGCCGCCCATCAACGTCGGGCTGATACTGCTCGGCGAGGTTAATGGAAAGCGCGTGGCATTGACAGTGCGGATTACAAAAAGCCAGGACGTATTGCTCGCTCTGGACCCTGGCGTTGATCTAGGGTACTTCCAGGCACTGGAGGCGGATCTTCCCCGCAGAATCATAGAAGCGGAGCACCCGAAAGAGTTCCTCGCGAAAATGTACAGCTACTTCTCGAATGGGATCGAGCTAACACCTGCTGAAGTAATCGAGCCAATCTTCTCGGGTAAGTTCGACGATTTCTGCGCCTCGCAGGCGACCTGGTTGATGAAGCAGCACGTTGAAGTGGCAGCGAGGCAGCGGGCCCGAGAGAGTTCCTCGCGCATAGTTATCCGCGACAGAATCGAAAACATGATTCTCGAGTACGGACTCGAGAAATTCGTGCACGAAAAGATCGCCATTGCCCCTTATGTACATGTCGGAGAAGATTTGAAATTCGATTACGGATACCACACTGAGACAACATATAGGTTGATTCACGCTGTGTCGTTGCGCTCCGACCTCGATAAAGCGAAGCTTCTCGCTTTCAGCTATCCGGATATCGTGAGAGGTTATTCCAATGAGACTTCGCGGCAGATGCACCTTACTGCCGTTGTCGAAGATACTTACGACCGCGATGACCAGAGAGTCGGCTATGTACTCGAAAAGTTTCGAGTAGCGGGTATTGTGCATAGGTCCTGTCTCGAGTTGCCCATGATGGGGAAGGAAATACTAAGAGAGTTGCAACAACCGCCACGACTTTCATAAGAATAAAGGTCCCATGAACATTACAGATTCTTTTCGCGGCGCAATGCGCCGACTGGGCGGACGTGTGTTCGCCTCCAACGTCAACAGCAGTCCGAAGCGCCGCACCATGCCGTTGCCGTCGATCCTGAACACATACTCTGTGCGCACGGATGCGCTGCCCAAGCCGACGCCGGCAAATCTGCGACGATTTGCGGAAACACCAATTGCGCGGAAGGCCATCAACACGATAAAGGATCGCGTGTCGGGCATGGGCTGGGTAATCAAGCCCCGGAAAGGGCGCGACCTGGCTACGCTGCCGCAAGGAGCGGAACGCATACGTGTCCTGATGGAGAACTTCGATGCGCCGAATCCTGATGATTCGTTCCGCTCGTTGGCCGAGCAGGTCCTGGAAGATGTGATCGTGGGCGGTTTCGGCGCGATTGAGGTCGACGCGACCGAAGATCCTGCGCATCCCCTGCTGCTATGGCCGGTGGATGGAGCGACGATCCACATGAAGGCCGATTGGGACGGGCAGCCGAGTTCGCCGCGGTATGCGCAGGTGACGGGCAAGTTTGGTCCTGAGGGCCAGATCGCGCTGAACGATGACGAACTGGTATATATCCGACTGAATCCGCGGACGCACACTCCATTTGGATTGGGGCGGCTGGAAGTGGCGTTCGAGACAATCAACGAATTTCTCGGAGCGCATCGTTACGCCGCGCGGCTGGCGAGCAACAGCGTGGTGCAGTATGCGCTGTGGCTGCAGGGATTGGATCCGACCCAGCAAGAGCGCTTGATTCGGTGGTGGCAGGACGATATTGAGGGCACCGGGCGAGTGCCGATCCTTTCGGTGGAGAACAAGCCCGAGGTGCTGCGGTTTGCGGGTGGCACGGATTCCGACTTGCGATTGGAATGGCAACAGTTCCTATTGCGGGTGATCGCCGACGCTTTCGATCTGCCGCCGATGTTTCTGGGGCTCGAGCACGATGTGAATCGTTCGACGGCCGGCCAGGTTTCGGGCGACGCATTCCAAACGGCGATTGTGCCCACGGCGAGATTGTTCGCCGAGCATCTGACGCGCGACGTGATCGCGAAGAAGCTGGGATGGACGGACCTGGAGTTCGTCTTCACCGATCTGGATGCGACCAATCAACTGGAGCGGGCGCAGCTGCAGGAGATCCTGCTGCGGAATGGCGTGCTGACGGTGAATGAAGTCCGCCAGATGCGCGGTCTGCCGGCGCTGTAAAACCAAACCATTTCACCACAGCGGGCACAGAGGACACAGAGGGATCTGGTCTGAGTGCCCTTTTATTTTGCGGAACCGTTTTCGACACACCGCGCGCACAGGAGTGTTCGCGCCACACAGCAAACAGACAAGGACTTCATGGGACTGCAACTGCAATCGATGGCGATTGAGATGCCGCCAGTAGCGCGGCATCCGAACCGAATTCCTTTCGCGGGCGTGTTGACGCTGATCGACACGCCTTCGGACAAAGCTCCGTCGGGAGCACGCGGGCATCGTGTGCTGCTGACCAAAGCGGCCACGGACCGCGCCCTTCCCTCACTGCTGGGAATGGCGCTGGATTATGCACCGTCACTTGATCGTCACGATGCGCGCAGGAAAGTGGGGATCATCACCAGCGCAGAAGTTCTTCCCGGGCAAACGGCGGCGGCACCGTTGAGGATGTCGCCGTCGTCGTTGTTGCAAATCAGCGGGTACCTGTTCGCGAAGGACTTTCCGGAGATCGTGCGTGAGATCCGCACGCGTGGACGGGCTGGCCTGGGCATGTCGTACGAGATCGCAGACGCGCATGTGGACGACCCAAAGGCAAGCATATGGACCGTATCGGACTTCACCTTCACCGGCGCGGCAATTTTGCGGCGAGAGAAAGCGGCGTATCGGGAGACGTGGATAGAAATCAGTGGCCAGTGATGAGTGGCCAGTTTTAGTGAACAACATTCAGGAGACCTATGGACGAAACACTTGCAACGCAATTTACGGAGAGCCTGGAGCGGCTGAGTGCGGCAGCGCAGGCTTTGGAAGGCGCGCTTGCGCACTTCGATTCACAACAGGAGGTGCTCACGGCCAAGGTCGAGCGGATCGTGGCGGCGATCGACGAGCGTCTGCCGGAGAACAAACAAACTGCTTCCAACGACGAGAATTCGCTCAGTGATTTGAAGGAGCGCCTAACCGAACTCGAGCGCGCCAATGCCGATCTGAAGGCACAGGCGGCACGACTGGGACGCAAGACTCTGTCACCGCTTGTCAGCGGATTGTTGGCGAAACATGCGGGCGAAGACGACTTCCAGCCTGCGGCGCTCGATAAGGCTCTTGCAGGACTTCCACCGGATCAGCGGATAGCGGTAAAGGCGGAGATGGCGAGAGCAGGGCTGATTTAACGCAGTGGCTAGTCGTTAGTGGCTAGTGGTTAGCCGGATAGCTTGGAGCTAGTCACTGTCCCCACCCACGCCAAAAGAAGGCGAGGGTGGGGCACCCACAGATTGCTCCTAGCGCAAACAAATTCTTTCACTACGAACATTGGAGAACAAATGAAAGCACAGTTTCTTGACTTGCATGCGGCGGCCGATTTTCTTGGGCCAGGCGCAATCGAAGTTAACCGTTATCAGTCGGAGATCACCGACATCGTGCGCCGTCGCGGCGTATTCGGACAACGCATTCGCCAGGTTCCGGCGACCGGTCATCCGTCACGGTTCTTTGAGCAGACCGCGATCGCTTCGCCTTCGATGGCTGCGGGATTTGTCGATCCGCGAAACATCGTGGCGACCGTAAACGCGCCGACGCGCGTGGAACGCAGCGTGCCGTTGAAGGCGTTGGTCTCGCAAATCAATTACAACCTGTTTGACGTTGAAGTTGGCTCGCAGCAGAGCCAGTTCGCGTTCCTGCAGGCAAAGGACCTAGCAGACGCAGTTGACGGCTTGATGCGCACGCATGATACCGCTCTGTGGCAGGGCAACGACACGTCCCTGAGCGCCCCGACCACGACTGAGTATTACGGGGCCGCTGGCCAGATCGCCGCAGGCGGGAATGCCGCAACAATTCACACGACTGACAGCATCGTGGATGGATTGAAGTCAATCGTGGCACAGATGGTGGCGAACTCCTCCTATGAAGTTCGGCCGAGTGCGATCTACGCCAACCCGGTGTTGCTGGATCTGATCGATCGCGAGATGAAGACCGACTTCAATCTCGTTCTTTCGACAACTGACGTGGCCGGCGGCCTGCGTGTGAAGACGCTCTCGACGCAAGCGGGCGAGCTGCCGCTGATTCCGGAATGGACGATCCCTTACACGGGCGTACCGGGCAGCGGTAGCGCGAGTTTGCCTGCTTACATCGTGAGCGAAGACATGGTCGAGTATCACTGGCTGACCGATCCCAATCCGCGCGTATTCCAACTCGGATTGACCGGCAGCCTGGCTTAGCAGCTGGTTGTGGTGAAGTTCGGCGCCGTGGTGGTGAAGGGCGCAAGTTACGCACATTACCAGGTGACGGTACAGCGGTAGTTGAAAGCAGTGGCTAGTGGTTAGTGGTTAGTGGCTACTCAGCAGTCAGTAATTAGCAGTTAGCAGTTGGTCCTTGGATATTCGCGATTGCGAAAGCGGCACGCACGTTCAGGGACTCAGCGTTAAGTGCTAATTGCTGACTGCCTTTTTTGTGATTTACGAATGAGGCTTTCGAGAATGGATTACTTAGATAGCTCGGAATACGAAGCATATGGCCTGGAGGCAACCACGCTGACCTCGTGGGTCTCGGCAGCGTCGGCACTGATCGATGCGCACTGTCGCCGCGGCACACTGGGCGTGGCGCAATACACGGAGCGTATACGGATGAGCGGCCATCATCGCGTGCGGTTGTCATACTTGCCGCTGGCAACAGTTGCTCCAGCGACCGCACCGGTGCTTGCGGCCCGCGGCCGTTATGGAGCTGCGCGCAAAGGCGAAGGCATCGATCTGCTCTCTGAATTGGCGCAGGTATTTGCATTGCCGGGGACTTGGTCGACGCTGGATGTGAACTCCATTGACTTCGATCCGCAGACCGGCGAACTCACATTGCCCCTGTTGCCGCTGGCACTTCCCTACGACGAAGTCGAGATCACTTATAACGCCGGATTCTCGACGATCCCTGAGCCGCTAAAACATGCGTGCGCGCAGATCGTCAAGAATGCGCAGGCGACCCCGGCGCTTAATGTGAAGCGCCAGTACATGTCGAGGGCGCACCTGGAATACTTCGCGCCGTCGCTGATGGACGACAGCGTCAGTGAACTGCTCGCGCCGTATGTGGCGCAGAAGGTGGCGTGAGCATGTCCGAAACCGTAACAGAGGCCGTCACGCAGAGCGGAGTGGTATGGAAGCGCGCCGCAGAATCGATGCTGCGAGTAGTGGGCGGCGCCGAGATTCAACTGGTCGTGAGCGGGTCGGGAGCGAGCAATGAAGACAGCCGCGAACTCGGGCTGTCGGCGAGTGAATCGCGGCAGTTCGCTGTCTCGCCGGTGGTGGTGAATTGGCTCGCTACGAAAGCTGGAATGCGAGCACAAGCAGAACTACTGATCGCGGCAGGATCGCTCGAGGACGTAATGGAAGCGACCGGCGTGAGCTCAGGAAAAGAGCTGTTGGAAGGCGCCCTGGCGATCATCATCGGAGACCAGCGGTTGCGGATCGCGGCTGTACAAGTGGGGGCGGCCGGCGGAACGGATTACCTGTACACCGTGACTGCGGTGGTCTGAAGAGATTCGAGGCAAAATGCAATCGGCAAAAGATAGTTTCTATATTGCGCTGCGGGATCGACTCGCAGCGCTGAATCCGCAGCGCACGGTACTAGTAGGCGGTGTGACGCGGCCGGCGATCCTGGTCCGCGAGAACGAGCCGGCGGCGGAAGCGAGCGATCAGGCAAATGCGTTTTATCTGGACTGGGGACCGATGCTTGCGCTCGATGACTCCGAGACACCGGTGATGCAGCTCCGGTGCGAGGTGAAGTATTGGACCTCGGGATCGAGCGACAGTGCGGGTGATCGCGGCAGACAACTGTGTGCGCTGGACGAGGAGTTGATGAAGATTTGTGATCCGCCGCGGACGGCGCTGATGGACTATTCGAGTTCGCCGGCGACGGATCTGGGAAGAAGCGTTTTCTGGGGGCCACCGCAACTGACAACTAAGGTGGACGAGCAGGCGCGCGCACAGCGCACGGCCGAGCTCACCGTGTACTTCCTGGCGGAGGACTGGCAATGAGCGCGAGCTATGGATTGCGATCGACGATGCGTCCGGTGTCGCGACGAGTGCGAGCGTATTTCGCTCCAGTGGTAGCAGACAAGCCGGCGATTTTCGATCCGGCAAAATGCGGCGGTTTCGCATTGGATACGCCTCCTGTGGGATGGACCGACCTGGGGTGGGTTCGCAATTTCAAACGCACGCCAGAAACAAAGATTGTGTCCGTACATGCTGGCGCAAAGGGCGAAACCTCGGCGGCATACCGCCAGAATCTGGGCGCGCGAGTGGAGTTCGACTTCGCCGAATGGGGCAAATTGCAAATGGCGCTGGCGGGCGGCTCGCAAGACATGAACGTGCTCGCGTCGGGCCCAAATGGCGAGGCCGTGGGATCGGGGGGAACCGCGCTCATGCCGGTCGCCGTGGCGCCAAACTCGACAGCGCAGGAGATCGTGCTTGGCCCAGGCGCCGTGGATGCATTCGAGGTCGGCGATATCGTCGCCGTCGACGCCGACTATATGCAGCAGACCGGTTACGTGGGAACGGGCATTCCCGCGGCATATGTGAAGGATCCTTTAGATGTGCAACGCGATCGCGACTACATTCGGCGGGTAACCTTCAACGTCGGGCGTGTAGTGGAGAAGACTGCGACATCGCTGATGCTGCTAGAGCCGCTGTTGGGAGGCGCTCCTCCAGCAGGATCTTCCGCGCAGAAGGTGATTGCGTTCGCCGACCGAGAAGGAGGCAGTTTCTTCCAGCAGTGGTCGGCGCTATTCGTGATGGAACCGGAGTCGGGTGGGCGAATCTGCTTTCATTATCCCTTGCTGACGGCGGCGGCACCGGCGAGCGAGGGATCGATCACAGTACAGAAGCCTTTTGAGTGCACGACTCTGCATGGCGCATTTGAGGCGATGGCCATCGTCGATCGTAATGACGGCGAACGAGTAGTGTGCTTCCGCAGCTATTTCCCGGCACTAAGCGCGGCTATTTACTAACAAACTCTTAACCACCAAGGTCACGATGGATCACAAAGGTGAAAAGACAAACCTTTGTGTTCCCTGGTGTCCTTTGCGGTTTTTTTCTGTTTTCTGCTTTTGAAAGAACAAATGAAACTGACAATCGATAATTTCGACGGCACGGATGCGCGTGACTACACAGAATGGATCGACGAGGATCGTCTGCCGAAGATCGCGCGGCGACTGAATGCACCGTGGAAGATGAGCTGCGGTCTGATCCTGACGGGATCGAGTTTTGTGGTCCCGTGCGCAGGGGCGCGCGTCATCCTGAGTACGGAGAAAGGCGTCGCACTTTTCACCGGATATCTGGACGGAGTTCCGGAAGAAGAGTATTTGGGCTGGAATGAACGCGGACCGC
>CAZBCQ010000048.1:20515-22011 GCA_964490255.1 uncultured Terriglobales bacterium
ACCAGTGACGACGTGGTGCTCGATCGCAAAATGCTGCAGCCGCGACCGGCGTTTGCGGACTGCGGCGCTGGAAACATTGTTGCTTCGCTTGCGAATGATGTCGCGCCGGGACAGTTCGATACCTCCGCGGCAGAAGACGTTGAAAGCGTGGAGAGCTACTTCGCGAGCGTGCGCCACTCCTGGTCCGAACACGCCGCTCAACTCGCGTTGTTGGCGCGAGGATGTTATCGCGTGCAGAGCGGCGAGATTATCTTCGAGCCACTGGGGAAGCGCAGTTACGTCCTTGATGAGAGCGACACGATATTCTCGCCCGCCAATCTGAGGATCAATGCGCCGGCGACAACGTTGAACGAGATCGTCGCGGTCGGGCAGGTTACGGCCGACTGCTATGTGAAGGACTTCTTCGAGGGTGATGGGACCTCCCTGCGATTCTATCTATCGGCGACTCCGTTCCTCGGAACGTATGGAACGATCCTCCAGCAGGAATACAACGTATGGCCACTCGATCCGCGCTGGTGGACGCTGACGGATCCGATGGGCGCAGTGTCGGTGAACTCCGGGCGATTATGGGTCCAGAGAGGAACAGGCAGCGAAGGCCAAACACGAGTGCAGTTCGCGGAAGAACTCGAACTGGCGGGAGCGCTTGTCCTTCAGCATGGCGACATCACGTTTAAAGCAGCAAGCAGCGGAGTGCTCGGCGGCCTCTATACGGCGGCTGGCCAGTGCTTGACGGGATTCCAGATCAGTCCGTCGGGCAGTCAGTCGACGATTGCCGCGATCGTGAATGGAATCGTTACTGGATCGTCGATCACCACGGCCGCAGGCCATCATTATGCGTTGACCACGCGTTTGTATGCGACCGAGCCTGCGCGGAGACAGCAGCGCTTTCACTCGTCTCTGCATGTTGGCGGGAATGCGATCGGCGGAACGGTGGTGAGCTCGGATGTGCGCGTGGTCTTAGAAGTGCACGACATCGACAGCAACAACATTGCGACACAAGTTGCGCCGGCAGTAACGCTATATGACGGCGTGCTGTCGGGCGTTGATCCAGCATGCACCTATGCTCTGGTCGATTCGGTGGACTTGCAATGCGCGATCGCGTACACGCGGATTCTGAAGGCGCCGAACGTGATGGTACGGAGTTGCTTGCCCGGCAGTGGTTATCGCACGCGCCTGGTTGGCACGCTGCTCGAAGGCGCTGAATGCTATTTGAACGGCACTGGCGGTTTGCAGTTCTATTCGCCAAACGTTCCTGCGGCAAACGAAAAGATCGTCGCCAGCTATCGTACGGGTAAGCGTTCGGCAGCGCAGGTGATTAACAGCGCAAGTATCGCTGCGCTGGCTCGAGATGGTAATGATGGCATACGCAGCGCTGCGTTGAGTATCACGACTCCCCCGGCCAGCACGCCGGAGGATTGCACCAACGCAGCGCTGGCGATCCTGGAAGATACAACACAACAGGCGTGGTCGGGCGAGTACGACTGCTGGAGCGCATT
>CAZBCQ010000048.1:22111-24670 GCA_964490255.1 uncultured Terriglobales bacterium
GGATGGGATCCTGCAATCGATCGCAACCTGGCCGCGCGGTTCACGACACGCGTGTTCACGATCCCGAGGCTTTCGCGGGTGCAGAGCTACTTTGTCCGGCAATATGACAATTCCAACCCGGTGAAGTACTCGAAAGTTTCAACCCTGATGCATGTGGATTATCCGCTATGACAAGTTTTGAAAAACAGGTCCTGGAAGATCTCGCCCAGTTGAAAACCGACATGAAGTGGATCGTTGGCGACGGGACGAATGGGCGCCTGCAAGAACTGGAAGGCCGAGTGCAGAAGCACGAGATCTTCGTACAAAAGGCGGGTGGGATCGGGACACTGATCGCGGGACTGCTTACGATTCTGCACGTCGGGGTCGATTACCTGAAGTGGCATCACACACCGTAAAGCCAATTTCAACGCAGAGCACACAGAGGTCGCAGAGGACTTCGAGGACGAGACGTCCTCGCAAGAGCCGGCGAGACGCCGGTGCTACATAATAGGAGGAGAGAACAGATGGGATTTTTACCGAAACTACTGAAGGCGTTCGCCTTTATTCCGGCAGTTGTTCACGGAATTGAGGCGTTGTTTGGCAATAAGTCGGGAGCCGATAAAAAACAGGCGGCATTATCATTTGTGGGTTCCGCGCTTTCGATCACGGATGCGATTGCCTCGAAAGATATCATTGACCCCGATAAGTTCCAAGGCGGACTATCTAAGGTCATCGATGGGGTGGTGGATTGCCTGAATGCCAGTTCCTGGGCAAAGCAGAACTAGTTGTCAGTTGTTGGTTGTTAGTTTCCGTCAGGCCGAGCGCAGCGAGATACCATATCGATTCGCTAATCTTATGAGGGCATAGGGATTTCTCGCTCCGCTCGAAATGATAGTCCTCGCCTGCGGCTCGGACTAGCAACTACCAATCGGCAACTAGCAACTGCCGACTGGCAACTGCTTTACATCAACTCTTCATTCCAACTTTCCAGGTGCTGCGCGACAGCGCGCAGGAACTGGTCGGCAACTGCCCCATCGATGACGCGGTGATCGTAGCCTAGAGAGATGTGGCAGATGGATCGAATCGCGATGGAATCGCCGCCGTTCGCATCCGTCACGACTACCGGCATCTTCTTGATTGAGCCAATCCCCATGATCGCAACCTGCGGTTGCAGGATGATCGGCAGGCCAAACATCTGGCCGAATTGGCCGGGGTTGGTAATGGTGAACGTGCCCCCCTGTACATCGTCGGGCAAAAGCTTCTTGGCGCGGGCGCGATCGCCAAGGTCGCTGATGGCGCGTTGCAATCCCAGGAAGCTCTTCTCTTCCGCATGCTTGATCACTGGCACGATCAATCCCCAATCGAGAGCGACGGCAATGCCGATATTGATTTCGCGATGGTAGTTGATGTTGTCGCCTTCGACCGACGCATTGACGATCGGGAACTCGCGAAGAGCTTTCACCGCGGCACGAGCGAAGAACGTCGTGGGCGTGAGTTTGCTGCCGGTGGTCTGCTCGAATTTGTTCTTCAGCTTGGCGCGGAAATTCATGACGTGCGTCATATCGACTTCGTAGACGCTATGCACGTGCGCGCTGATGTGTTTCGATTCGACCATGCGCTGGGCAATGATCTTGCGCATCGGCGTCATGGGCACGACCTGGCCAACTAGCGGAGACGGAGCGGCGGGCGCGACCGGGGCTGCTGGTTTGGCAGCAGGAGCTGCAACCGGCGCGGCGACAGGAGCCGGGGCCGCAACCGTAGCAGGCGCGGGAGCTTTGGCTCCGCCGGACTGGATGAAGTTGAGGATGTCTTCTTTGGTAATACGTCCACTGAGGCCAGTTCCCTTCACTTGCGCGAGATTGACGTTGTTCTCTTTCGCGATCTTGCGCACGAGCGGTGAAGAACGGATGCGCCTGCCTTCAACAACGGTCTCTTCCTCTTCTTCTGCTGCAGGAGCCGCAACCGGAGGAGCCGATGCGACGACTGGAGCCTGCGTGGTCGCGGGAGGCGCCGCAGGCGCGGTCACCGCCGCTGCGGCAGGAGCAGCGGCTCCGCCAATAACGGCGACTACGGTGTTTACGCCAACGGTCTGTCCGGCCGGGACGCGGATTTCGCTGAGAACGCCGGCGGCGGGTGCGGGAATTTCGGCGTCCACCTTGTCGGTAGAAATCTCGAAGAGGGGTTCGTCGCGACGGATCTGATCACCGACTTGCTTGAGCCACTTGGTGATGGTTCCTTCAACGATGGACTCGCCCATCTGCGGCATCGTCACTTCGGTGCCGGGACCCGCAGCAGCAGGAACAGCAGCGGCGGCTGGAGCAGGTGCAGAACTTGGTGCAGAAGCGGGCGCCGCAGCAGCGGGTGCTGCAACCGGAGCCGGAGCCGAAGGAGCCGGCGGAGCAGCCGCCTTGGCCGGAGCTGTCGCGCCGGCACCGGCGCCAGCACCGTCGGAGTCGATCACGCCGACGATAGTGTTGACCTGGACAGTGGCGCCTTCCTTGACCTTCACTTCTTTTAAGACACCGCTGGCCGGAGAAGGAATCTCGGCGTCCACCTTGTCAGTGGAGATTTCGAACAGTG
>CAZBCQ010000048.1:24770-26594 GCA_964490255.1 uncultured Terriglobales bacterium
CTGGCCGGAGAAGGAATCTCGGCGTCCACCTTGTCAGTGGAGATTTCGAACAGTGGCTCATCACGCTGGACGGTATCGCCGGGCTTCTTCAGCCACTTGGTAATAGTGCCTTCAACAACGGACTCCCCCATTTGGGGCATGACTACGTCAGTTGACATGTATCCTCGTACGGGTGGGATCCCCTACCCCGGGCAAACAGTACATTATAGCGGGTGAAGCTGAAGTAAAGCGTGGGTAGCTGGTAGCGAGTAGCAGACGGACGGCAGTAGGACGGCAGGGCAAGGCTTTGGTCACACGGCATCCGTCAGCCCCGAGGATTTTGGACCTGTGCACTGTCTGGGACTGCCCGCCGCTCCTCATCGAGACGAGAGCGTTAGCTCTTAGTGATGATTCTCTGCCCGCGGATTGTGCGCAGTAGGCTGCTTCTGCTCCGGCTGCTGACCCGGGGGCTGCGGCATCACGTGCTCGCGTTCCGTGGCGGCCTGCTGCCAGGCAGTCATTACGGCGGGCGAAACATTCTTCACGTTCTTCAAAAGATGTACGATGCTCCAAATCTCGTCGGATGAGAAATGGTCTTTCCATGCAGGCATGCCCGTCATGCGAATGCCGTTTTCGACAATCCAATAGATGTTGCCGTCCGGGTCATCATCAGCGCGGCGGAGCAGGTTCGGGGCGCGGGGAGAGAGCTTGTTGCCGAAGTCCATGGCATGCGGATTCTGGCTGCCGTGACACATGGCGCAATGCTCTTCATATTCCTTGGCGGCGTCGATCAGGACAGCGTCATTGAGCGGAACGGGGTTCGGGCCCTTGGGGGCACGGCGGTCGACGGCAGCATCCATCGATACGTTTGCCATTACGCGTTCCATTTTCCCTGGATTGGGAATGGCGCTGACATTGAACATTCCAAGCTTGAGATACAACCAGGCCCCGCCGAAGACCACGATCAGCGTGACAACAACCCCGAGCACGAATCCGCGCATTCAGGCTCCTCCGAGAGATTTCCGCAAACGCAAGTGAACGATTGTCGCACGAGAGATGACCAGCCGCACAATAGCGAGAGTGAAGAATTCGTCATTTGTCGACTACACGTGTCCTAAGCCTTTGACGGATTCTGCACTGCTCGGTTTAGTAGGCGGTGAGGCGCCGAGCTTCGCGGACGAGATCACTGACTTGGGGAAGGAAATATTCTTCCAGAGGCGGCGAGAACGGGACGGGAGTGTCCTGGGCCGCGATGCGGATAATCGGGCCGTCGAGATCGTCGAAGGCTTCTTCGTTGATGATGGCTTCGATTTCACCGGCAATTCCCCCCGTCCGGGGATGCTCGTGCAGCACGATGACCTTATTAGTGCGACGGACGACATCGGCAATGGCCTGGCGATCAAGCGGGAGTAGAGTGCGAAGGTCGAGAATTGCCAGTTCGATCCCTTCCTTTGCCAATTCTTCCGCCGCTTCGAGCGCAACGTAAACCATGGCGGCATACGTGATCACACCGATGGTCTTCTTCCCTTTTGCTTCCCGAACAAGACGGGCGTGGCCGATTGGGACAGTGTAATCGGTATCAGGAACCTCTTCCTTAATACGGCGGTAGAGATACTTGTGCTCGAAGAAAATGCACGGATTGTTGTCGCGAATGGCGGACTTGACCAGGCCCTTGGCGTCGTAGGCCGAAGCAGGGCAAACGACCTTCAGGCCAGGCGTGTTGATGAAATAGGTCTCGGGATTCTGTGAGTGAAACGGACCGCCGTGTACGTTACCACCGCTGGGCCCGCGCAAGACAACCGGAGCAGGCGCACCCCAGCGGTAGTGGGACTTGGCGAGCATGTT
>CAZBCQ010000049.1:0-26526 GCA_964490255.1 uncultured Terriglobales bacterium
TTTCTTCGCAGGTGACTACTGAATTGCAGTCGAGCATCTGCAAGGTGCCGATCTACACATCTCGCAGGTGTTCCCTGTTTCTTCGCAGGTGACTACTGAATTGCAGTCGAGCATCTGCAAGGTGCCGATCTACACATCTCGCAGGTGTTCCCTGTTTCTTGGGCGACCACCTCTCTTGAGGGCGTGGCCTTCTCGGCTGCTTCGATCACATCGCGATGGAAACATGCAGAGCAACTACCTACTGGAATTGCACTCGAGCAAAGCGGCAGCTGCGCTAGTGAACCAAACCTGAATTAGCGCACCTGCAGGGTGATGATCTACAGATTTCGCAGGTGTTCCCTGTTTCTTTTTTCCCCCGCGCTTGTAGTGCAGCTAAACGACTTTGCTCAGCTTTCTCGCGACGGATTTGTGCGATAGGCGTCATTTCTAACGCTCTGCGCACGACTTCGGGGAGGCGTTCGCTCTCCTTCTTTCTGGGTACCCTATAAGGTTGCGCGATGGTGTCCATGTACAGCTTTGCCGCCTTGAGATCGCCGGCCGCGGCCTTCTCCGCGATCAACCGGACGATGCGGCGATGGAGGATCAGCGCCTCCTGGTCACCTTCGATGACAGCGTCCAAAACAGTTGCAGGCGTGTGACTTAGGATGCGCGATACATACGACTGATGGACTCCCAATTCACGCGCTAACTCGGTCTGGGTGGCGGGTTCGCGAAGCGCTGGTTCCACCAGTTGCCACTCCCGAACCCGATCGAGAATTGACCGCCTTTCTTCTCGCGATAGACGACGTTGCTTCACATTGGCCATGTTGATCTATGTCATAAACGCATCATGCCGTCATTGACCGTGCGATGTTCTCGCTTTGGAGTCGGCGCGGTAAGTGCCGTAAACGCCTTACCGCGCCTCTTGCACACACCGTTTACAAATTCAGGCAGAATCGATGACTACCTGATTAGATGCTGAATGTGATCGATCAAGTTCGAATCTGACCTGATACCAGTCTGTGTTTGCGGCAAATCTATGCTCAGTAGCGGCATTCATGCCACGAGTTGTCGCACCATCAACCCGGATCAATTTGCTACGATTTCTCGCATACCGATCGATAGTCAATCTGCCACGAGTTCTCTGAGGGTAGCGAATTCTCTTTATTTAAAAAAGTATGAATTCTTAGGATCGGGTGTGTGTACATTTCGTGGCACTTCCCGTGTCTGTGGGCACCTGTGTAGAAGTCGTGGTCATATTGCGATTTAAGCCAATATTCTTGCTAAAACAAATCCCCTGTCGTGCAAGCAGATCGGGGAATGTAAGCAATAGTGGGGTGTAAAAGTAGTGGCGAGTTCCCGGCTGGTCGAACTTTAGGCAAACACGATCAATTCCGTCAACTGGCCGCCCGTTGCTTCCGACGCCAGCGCGCAACTTTGTCGCTATTCTGACATTTGTCAGAGCAGTGCTGCTTATCTGCGCGAGCACGAACAAATAGACTTTGGCACCGACGGCAAACCGCCAAACCCGTACCGCCTGAAAAAATTGGTAATGAGAGTACGTGAACAGCGGTTCTCAAATCTGCACAAAAAATCGCTGGCAAAAAACGTTCTTTATTCCACCAGAGTACAAGCCTTGCCTGCTCCATCTCATCGGTGGTAATGCCGGCAACAATTGTGGGATGCCTGCCAGCGTGCTCCAAGTCCTCAGCGAGTCGATCTGCATCACTGCCAGGCACTGGCTCTCGCTTGGGGAGCCGGCCATAGACCACCACACCGTAATCTGGCTCCCAATCCACATCTAGATCCGTGTGAAGGGCCCGAGCTGCCAGGAATCTGTAAGAGGCTTTGATATCGTCCAGCGAGTAGCGCTCGCGATTCTGAAGCTTGTTACGAAGCGTGATGACGTAGACTAATTCCTCCTTCGCGGATTCCCCAAGGATGTTCCAGATCTTCTTCCCCCTCGCACTCCGTGGATCTAGATCGCTAGGCCCCAACGCGATTATTTGACGATCTTTCCATGAGATCTCCTGGCTTCGCGCAGGCCGAACGCTTTTGTCGCTCTTGCGACGCAGGGGCGGCTCCTCCGGTATTGAGACACCGAAGGTATCCGTGCCGTCCGGCTGTTCTCCGGGGAGAAGGTCGGCAAATATCAGAACCGGCATCTCTGTAACCGTTTCGTACTGCGGTCCGGACATATTCGCGATTTTAGTTCATCTGTGTGGGTAGTAGCACAAGGAGCAGGAATATGGATGTAGTTGAAATCAGCGCAGTAGAAGCAGCCCGCCGCTTGGGAGTAGGGCTCGACTACCTCTACTCGCTGCTCTGGACAGGAAAGCTGGCTGGACGCAAGGTCAATGGCAGCTGGCGCGTTTCTGCCGAAGCCGTAGAAGAACGAATCCGTCTGCAGGAGAGTCGCCGTGGCAATTAAAAAAGTTGTGTCCATGTCCTCATCGCGCCCAGACGCCAAGCGGGTGCCAAAGCGTAAGCATTCAAAAACGAGAAGCAGCCTGGATTCCTGCAGCGATACTCGAACAGGCGACAACGGAACTGAGCATGGCATCAGCATCGTGCCCGCTGGCGAGCCGCTTACTGCACAGGAACGACACTGGCAGCAGCTAGTTGCGATTGTGTTCGAACACTTTCACGATCCGGACATTCAGGCTCTCCGCGCGATTTATGCGGCCGTGGCAGCGCATGGGCTGGCTGGGGCTTCCGTCTGGTTGATGTTAATAGGCCCGCCCGGCTCGATGAAGACCGAGGTGGTAACTGCTCTGGAAGGAATCGATGGGATTCACCTGATTGATGAACTTACGCCTAATACCTTCATCTCTGGGCAGATTCAAGAAGGAAACGAACGTGAATCATCCAGTCTGCTTCACCGTATAGGACAGACCGGAATATTGATCTTTCCCGATTTTTCTACGTTGATTGGAGCGCGCTCTGAGATGCGAAACACCGTCCTCGCGCAGTTGCGCCGTATCTACGACGGCAGCCTGCGGCGTGAGTTTGGCCATACCTCTGCCATGGCAGACCGCCGCTGGGAAGGGCGTGTGACTGCCATCGCAGCGGTGACTTCTGAAATCGATCGCCACTACGCGGCATCGCAGCCGCTTGGGGAACGCTTCTTGCAAGTGCGAAATAGCCGTCCGGGCGGACGCGACGCGGCCATGCGAGCCATGCGACAACATCCGCGAGGTAAGTCGGATTTAAAGAAAGCCGTTCACGAGCTATTGCAGCACTTGCCATCGACTGATCCTGCGCTTCCAACCGGGACAGAGGAGCAGCTTGCCTCGCTCGCGGAGTACGTTGCTCGGGCACGCAGCCATGTGGCCCGCGACGGCTACAACAAGCAAGTGCAGTACCTGCCCGAACCCGAGGCAGCGACGCGAATCGCGCAACAGCTCGCGCAACTCGCGAAGGGATCGGCGCTGATAGCCGGCAGGTCCGAGGTATGCGTGGAAGATTATGCACTCGCTAAGCGAGCGGGACTGGATTCAATCCCGCCCATTCGGCGGAAGATCCTTGACGCTCTGCTGCTTGGTCAAGGGATCGAGCATTTCGGGATTCCCAGGCAGACAGCAGACTACGCGATGCAGGACCTACAACTGCTTGGGCTTCTGGAGAAACGCAAGGGTGAATTTATCCCGACCGAATTGGCGCAGGAATTAGCGATTAGCGCGCGCGACCAACAACACGGGAAGGTAAACAATGGCGAATCAGAATGAACAGAGGGCGCGGACACTCACTCCTCCGCAGTTGCAAGCGTCGGAGGAGCAACCGATCGAGCACCCTTTGGAGTGGCTCACTGCTGCCGAAGCTGCCGCCTATCTGAAAGTGAAGGTTCGAACATTGCTGCTCTGGGTGCGGCAGGGAAAGATCAAGGGCTATGCCCTGTCAGGTACGAAGCGTCGGGTCTGGCGTTTTCTGCGAGCCGATTTGGATGCTAAACTCCGTTCGCCGTCCGTGCTCCAAGAAAGGAGAAAACAGTGAAGAGAGCACGGCATCAGCAGGGCTCAGTTGTATTTAACCGACGCAGCAAAACGTGGCATTACTTGTGGAACGATAACGGCGGTCGTCGCTCGAAGCTGATCGGCTCTGAGCGCGACTATCCGTCAAAGGCATCCGCATGGGAGGCCGCAGACACACTTAAGCGCGAGCTAGAGACACCAGTTTCACAAGAAACAGTTAAGGGCACAATTACCGTGAGATTTCTGGTTGAACGTTACAAAACTGAAAGGCTTCCATCGCGCATAGAAACGGCACGAGTCTATTGTTCGTGGCTGGACAATCACATACTGCCGTATTGGGGCGAAAGGCCTGTCAGCGACGTACAACCACGGGAGACCGAACTCTGGTTGCGACGTCTGAAACTTTCATCCAAAAGTAGGTCGCACGTCCGCAATATGCTTCGCACGCTGATTGACTTTGCAATGTGGTGCGGCGAGTTAGAAATCGCCCGCAATCCCGTTGATCTAGTGGTGGTCAGGGGTGCCTCCAAGCGGGTTAGATCGCCGCGCAGTTTGCGGGTGGAGGAATTCCAGGCTTTGATGGAGCACTTGAAAGAACCGTTTCGTACGATGGCCTGTACGGCTTTGTGTTTTGGGCTCCGGATCAGCGAGGTTCTGGCGCTGCGGTGGGCTGACGTCGATTGGCTGAAACAGACGTTAACAGTTGAACGGGGAATCGTGAAACAGAACGTCGATGACGTCAAGACTGGCGGGTCGCGAAAGCGAATGCGGATCGGGCCGGAATTGGTTGAAACGTTGAGGGTCTGGAAGCAGACGACTCAGTTCCCTTCCGACACCGACTGGATTTTTGCGAGTCCGGCTAAACTGGGACGACTCCCCTACTCCTACACTGGCGTTTGGCGAGAACTTCAGAGCGCCGCAAACAGAGCGGGGATCCGCCCACTCGGTACGCACGCCTTTCGGCACACTTACCGCAGTTGGCTTGACGCTGTGGGGACTCCCATCGCGGTGCAGCAGAAACTCATGCGGCACAGCGACATTCGTACCACTCTCAACATTTACGGTGACGTAGTCACAGACGAAATGGCGGAAGCCAACGCGAAGGTTGCTGAACTCGCCCTGGGTAGGCCTCCGAATTAACTGATTGCAAGGTGATTGCAGAGTAGCCTAAGTCATAGAAAGAATGGCTCCTCAGGTAGGACTCGAACCTACAACCCTCCGGTTAACAGCCGGATGCTCTGCCATTGAGCTACTGAGGAGTGTCTGTACGCGGGGTGCGGCGCACGCGCTAAGGTTGTCGGCTTGCAGAAAAGCCTACCTATTTATAGCGGATTCTGCCGCCGGGGTCAAAGAGATCCGTGCCGGCGCAGCACCGGAGATGCCCGAGAAGAAAGAGTATGGCGGCTCGCTGCGAGAGCATTGGCCGCCGCAGCACGACGGCGCAATCGATACTGGCAGATTGCAGTTGCGACCAGCGACAATCTGGCGCCGCGTAAGAACGCAGCGTCCGGTCGCATGAATCTCTAAGGTTGTTCCATCTAAAAACGGCAGGATGTGCAAATGAGGAAGTTTGGCAGACCTGAAACGTCTACCCGCGACCTTAAGTTTCCCGATCACACCTACGAGTACATACAGCAGCACCAGGACACACGGATGCCACGTGATTCTTTCCGAGCCTGCCAACGAGCGTCAGTCTATCTTGAGGCTGGCAGTGCGTCAGATCTGTGCCTAACGGCAAAGCCGAAACGTAAGGCAATGCTCGGAGACGCTGAATGGTGGGCCGCAAAGGCCCCAAAATGCATTCTGATCGATACCTACGCTCCGGTAATTCTTCGGCGCCCCGTCGCATGCCTAACGATAATTAGTCTCGATCGGTGCCCGATTCGTTCCACTTTTGTCAAGTTTTTGCCAAAACCTGACTTCGCCAGCAATCAGCAGCCCTGGTACCGGCATCAAACGTATCGCCGTCAGATGGAAATCGCACTTACCAAGGCTCAACAGGAGTCGATCAGTGCCGAACAAGCATTTGCGATGCTTGTTGCGAATATCTCCGATTACGCCATCTACATCCTCGACCTCGACGGAAATGTTACAAGTTGGAATGCCGGCGCTCAGAAGATCAAGGGATACACGGCTGAGGAGATTATTGGCCAGAATTTCTCGCGCTTCTACCTCCGGGAGGACGTCGAGAGCGGCAAACCTTTCAGAAATCTGAACCAAGCAGCTGAAACGGGTCACTGCGAAGAGGAAAACTGGCGAGTCCGCAAGGACGGATCACGCTTCTTGGCGAACGTAGTCATTACGCCCCTGTACTCTCCAACCGGTAAACACATTGGATTTTCGAAGATCACGCGCGACCTCACGGGTCGTCAAGTCCTGCTTGAAATGGAAAAGCGCCGGTCCTCGGAACTGGAGCAACTCACGAACGAACTGCGTGAAGCAAATTCCGCCATGGAGGCTTTCAGTTACTCCGTGTCGCACGATCTGCGGGCTCCCCTCCGCGCCATGTGGGGATTCGCCGACGCACTTTTAGAAGACTACGGGCACAAACTAGACGACACCGGGCGCCAGTACGCCGACGCGATCTTGGAAGCTGCTAAGTCCATGGATCACCTGATCGACGACCTGCTGTCATACTCTCGCCTGGCACGTACTGATATGCAACTGGGCCCGGTCAGGTTGAATGACGCGGTACGCGATGCCGAGAAACAAATTCTAGGCAATTTTTCGGAAATCGGGGCCAAGATTGAAAGCGACTTTCCGTTGCCAGAAGTGCGAGCACACTACACCACCCTGGTGCAGGTGCTGGCGAACCTGCTCTCCAATGCCCTCAAGTTCGTTGAGAAAGGTGTCAAGCCGGAGATTTTCGTGCGACCCGAAACAAAGGACCAGACCGTACGGTTGTGGGTTGAAGACAATGGCATAGGAATCGACCCGGCACACCAGAAACAGGTGTTCGCGCCTTTTGAGCGACTGCACGGAAACGAAACCTATCCAGGCACCGGCATCGGTCTCGCCATAGTCAGGAAAGCACTGGAGCGGATGGGGGGCCAATGTGGCGTCGAATCACAATTAGGCAGAGGCAGTCGATTCTGGATTGAACTGCCCAAAGGACAGTCGTAATCCGACCAAAGGACAACTGTAACTAGATGGATAGGAAAGTTGATGTTTTGCTCGTGGAAGACAATCCAGCCGATGCGCTGCTGGTCCGTCGAGCGTTCCAGAAAGCGAAGCTGTCCTGCGAAATACATCTTGCGAAAAACGGAGAAGAGGCGATCGCTTATCTAAGTGGTCAGGCTGGCTACGTGGACAGAGGAAACTTCCCGATCCCCGCACTCGTCATACTCGATTTGAAACTTCCAAGGAAGTCTGGATTTGACGTACTGTCTTGGGTTCGGAATCAGCCGGGTTTGAAGCGTCTGCCAATCGTGGTTCTCACCTCATCGAGGGAAATGAGGGACGTGAATAGAGCTTATGATCTGGGTACGAACTCCTACATCGTAAAGGTTGCCGATCCGCTCAAGGTGAACGAGCTGATCAATGTGATTCATCGCTACTGGATTACCGTGAATGAAAAGCCGGGCATCACGATGGACAGGCAACAATGACCGACTATGCTTAAAATTATCTTAGTTGACGACAATCCCAACGACCGGGCATTGGTTCGGCGCCAACTGAATCGGTCATTTCCAGCGGTCCACATTCAAGACATCATCAACGCCGACCAACTCGAAAGTGCGTTGAAGAAGGGCGATTTTGACGTCGCGATCACCGACTTCATCCTCGGGTGGACAAATGGGCTGGAGATCCTGAAGCTGTTGAAAGCACATTGCCCAGGATGCCCGGTACTTATGTTCACCGCAACCGCCAAGCAGGAAGATGCTATCGCGGCCATGAAAGCTGGGTTGGATGACTATGTTGTTAAGTCTCCTCAGCACCTTGCTCGTCTGCCTGTCGCTCTTCAAGCCGTACTTGAACAGAAGCGACAACGAGAATTGCTTCGCGAATCAGAAAGGCTCGCCGTCGTTGGTCGGCTAACGGCAACTATAGTGCATGAGATCTCCAATCCACTTGATTCCTTGCAATCAATTCTGTACCTGATACAAACTTCGCAGGAAGCGAGCTTTGGGATTCGCGATTTCGCAGCTCAGGGCATGATCGAAGCACATCGGATTAAAGACATTATTAACCGCACCTTGGGTTTGTCCCGCCAAGCGACCGTGCCCGTCTCAGTGAGTCTCGCGAACATCGTCGATGATGTGGTGGCGCTTTATACGCGCCGTATGGAAGCTGACAACATCGTCCTCGAACGCCGGTATGAGTACACCGAGCACATCGATGCATATCCCAATGAGCTGCGGCAATTAGTTTCCAACCTGCTGGCTAACGCGCTGGACGCCGTTCAACAGAACGGAAAAGTCACGATCCACATATTCAAGTCACGCGATTGGAAACATCCCTCGAGGTATGGCGTAAGACTGTACGTAGGGGACAGCGGACCCGGGATTGCGCCGGAACACCTCAACCGCATTTTTGACGCTTTCTTTACGACTAAGGGCGAGAAAGGGTCTGGGCTCGGGTTGTGGATCAGTCAGGGAATTGTCGCCAAGCATGGAGGTGCCATCCGCCTGCGCAGTAGTAACAGGTTGGGCCAAAGCGGCACGTGTTTCTCAGTCTTCCTTCCCGAGCAAGTATCCGCCCAAGCGGTCAGCGCACCGCACTGAGATCTCTTTTTTGCACTGCGATACTGCACGGGGATTTCGCAGGTGCGCGCAGATGTGCGACCGCAATTTAGTAACTCATCTCCCCACGCTAGAACTACTTCCTGCTTTTTTCCCTCATGCGGCGAAGATTGCTGTCGTACCTGCAACGTTGTGTGCCGACGGCGCGGATGAGAACAGCGGTATTAGCCCCTCGATCAATGTGGGGTGAGTCAAGATGGCATCGCGCAGCGCGGTATATGGAAGTCCAGCGGTCATCGCAATCTGGACCGCTGACATAGTTTCTCCCGCGTCAACACCAAAAGCCGTGAAGCCGAGGATACGATCGCCGTCGGCCTCCACCAGCGCCTTCAGAAATCCTCGTGTCTCCGAAAGTGTGCGCGCACGCAGTACTGTTTCCATCGAAACTTTGAACAGGCGGTACGGAATGCCTCGCGATTTGGCTTCGTTCTCAGTGAGTCCAATGCGGGCCAATTCCGGGTCCGTGAACAGACAGTACGGAACTTGCCTTCCCGTAGTCGCATGCTCAACTCCCGTGAGGTTGTCATGCACGACGCGAAAATCGTCAACGCTGATGTGTGTGAACTGTGGGCTGCCTGCAACTTCACCGATCGCCCACACGCCGGGCGCAGTCGTCTGAAGTCGGTCGTTCACCTTGATGTATCCATGGTCAGTCAACTCGATGCCGGCCAACTCCAGCCCCAACCCCTGGGTATTCGGAGTGCGACCTGCTGCCACGAGCACATGACTGCCCTTCAGGGTCTTCTCAGTTCCCTTCTGCTCGACGACGATGGTTATCGACTCTCCCGACTTTCCCGACACTCGCTTAATGCGCGCATTCAGAACGACCTCAATGCCCTCCTCCTCGAGAAGACGACGTAAAGCCTGACATACATCTTCGTCTTCACGTTTCATGACACGGTCATTGCGATCGATCACCGATACTTTGCTGCCGAATCGACGCATTGCCTGAGATAGCTCTATTCCGACATAACCGCCGCCGACCACCAGCAGTTGTTCGGGAACTTCATCAAGTTCGAGCGCCTCTACGTGCGTCAGCGGTTCTGCTTCAGCAAGACCCGGAGTTTCTCCAAGAGCGGCTCGCGTACCGGTACTGACGATTACGTTCGTGCCGCGAAGGTGACGGGTGGTCCCATCGCGGAGAACAACTTCCAGTGTTCTCGGAGCTGTGAACCGTCCGACTCCGCAAATGAACTCCGCTCCGGTTTTCCTGTAATTTTCCATATACATTTGGTTCAAGCCGGATACCATCTTGCGCTTGCGATCACGGACACCCGACATATCGATTGTGAAACCGTCGATTCCTATTCCGAACTCCTTACTTCGGCGAAAGTACGACGCCACCTTCGCACTGTGGATGATGTTCTTGCTTGGAAGACATGCAATATTCGGACACGATCCCCCAATGTATTTGCGATCAACTACTGCAACACGTTGTCCTTCGCTTGCGAATGTCCATGCGGCAATGGTTGCGCCTGTGCCTCCACCCAGGATCACAACATCGTATTCTTCTGGTTCTGTCTTCTTAATTGACGGAGCGGGAGAAACCTTTTCCGTGACTTCCATGTGAGCTTTTCCTCCTCAGAGAACTGTGGCTGAGTGTGGCGCTGTTCGGTGCCGGAAGATGCATCGTTTGTCGTTGGCGTGGTGCAGTTTCGCGCAGAATGGACGGACTCCGCTGCGAGCACGCAGAAAAACCTCGGCGGCGAGCAGCATGCCGAGAGTTGGAGCAGCGAAGTAGAGCCAAACCGTGCGCCAGAAGCCGGCATGTAATGCTGGAGCGAAACTCCTGGCAGGATTCATGCTCATGCCGGAAAGCGGCGCTTCGAAGAGTATGAAGATCGCATACAAGAAGCCAACAAAATATGGTGTGTATCGGGCCAGCGCTTCACGATTCGATGCAACGAGAATGGTAATCATGAGCAAAAAGGAGATCGTCAGTTCACCGATAAAAGCGGCTGCGTTGCCGCGAGCGCCTGGTGCAGTTAGTGCGTAGCGCACGATTTCGTGACCCGTCGCACGTGACAGGAGGTATCTGGCAATGCAGACACCGCCAATAGCACCCAAGAATTGCGCTACCACATAAAACAGCGTGTCCGGCAGTGCCACCTTCCCGAGGCGATAGAAAGCCAGCGTAACCGCCGGATTGAAATGACCTCCGGACTGTTTGCCCCACGGCGTCATGACAATTGCGGTCGCACTTGCGCCAACTGCCAATCCCATCAGACCCCGACGGAGGATACCGCTAGTAACAAGTTGCCGGACTGGCGAAGCAGGGTCCTGCAACAGGACCGCGAACAAGCAGGTAAGCAATAGGTAAAGCGCGACCTCGCCAGCCTCCATCAGATACTCCGGCCAGTGCAACCGTAAGCTGCTGAATCCGCCTCTTACTTCGCCCTCAACGAATGTCTCCGGCCGGTGCTGCGCACCAACGCTGGTCGTTACGCTGCCTACTGTTTCGCGCACTCCCCGTTGGATTCACGCCACAGAGATTCGTTACAGCGGAATCCGATAAAACGAGGTACTTGGTCGCGGAGGCGCTGCCGATTTGCAATCTGCCTTGCAAGCCTGTCAGAGAACCGCGAATCCCGAGCGAGACCGCAGCAATGAAACCCTCAGGCAATTGAGGACTCTAAGGCTTAAATGGGGCGCAGTAGATGCGTCATGTAGCGCAAATACGGCGAGAGTAAAGGGGGAAACGATGAATTACCTTACGAAACTGTTAGTGAAGATTGGCATTCTGAAAGACGATCTTGATTACCACTTGGTTCGCGCGTCGATGGTAATCATTTTCGCCTTCTTCGGATATCAGAAGTGGTTTGAATATGAAGCCCAGGCGCTGGTCCCCTACATCAGCCACGGCCCGCTGATCTTCTGGATGTACCCGGTACTGGGTATCCGTGGCGCAACGTATTTCTTAGGGGTAGCCGAATGGTTCTTTGGTGGTCTCTTGTTCTTAGGTTTCTGGAACAAGAAACTGGGCACTCTCGGAGCCCTCGGCTCATGCTTCTCGTTTGTCTCCACCGTCACGATTATCCCGTTCATCCCGGATGGCTGGGCTGCGTCTGCTGGCGGGTTCCCTGCTATGACAGAGCGCGTGGCATTCCTGATGAAGGACCTTGTTCTGTTTGCTGTCTCGTTCTACTTGCTGAAGCAGGACCTGTTAAGGGTGACACTGTCTGGCAAGCAACTACACGAGAGTTGGACGACTAGCAACAAGGCTTCCGATGCCGGGCAGCCGGCAAGACATCTGGCGTCGTAAAAACAGTGCGCTATTCGTCGTAAAAACAGTGCGCTATTCAACGATAGATATGGAGGCTGTGGCCCGCGTTTTAGCGTACATCTGGCTTTATTTCCGAACAGTCTAAGCTTTCTGTCCACGGCCTGCTTGATAATGAGAGACGCCGTTACCCAAAAGAAGATGCGCCTGCCACCACGGTTCTCTGCACCCTAGGGCCAGTGCTCGTCATCGAAAACGGGTTGCAATGGGAGAAATGAACTCGGATGGACTTCGGACCTGACAAGGTGACAGTCGTAGAGGCGGACGCCAGCCTGCGTGACCATGTTGCCAACATACTGACCGGTGCTGGATACCAAGTGTCTGCCGAGCCTGCAGCCACACTGAAAACCATCCTGGAATTCATGCCTGATGTAATTGTGCTCGGCGGCAACCCTCCGCAGCTCGACTGCTGCGATCTGCTTGCGGACGTAAAGGGATCGGAGCAGGCGCGTCACATCCGCGTCATCATGACAGCCGCCGGAGGATCCGCGGAACGAGTGCGGGGGCTCGAACTGGGTGCCGACGACGTGTTGTCGCTGCCCCTCGAAGATCGCGAATTACTGGCACGCGTGCGTGCACAATTGCGCGAGAAGCGGCCCGAAGACGAGTTGCGGGAGACGGTGCGCCATGACAGAGAGTCGCGCCGGCAAGCTGGTCGCGTTCTACAGGCCTTGAAGGAGGGCAGACGCACGCTCCTTCTCGGCATTGTCGTGTTAGCCGCCTTTGCTGTGCTAGCGACCGGGGTCATCACTTACCTTTATTGGCGTTCACAAAAACAAAATCTTCGCGTCTATGCGGCACTGGCGAAACTGCAGACGGGCGTTGCCAGTGAACGCGAGCTCATTGAGCTGGCACGCAGGGCAAAGGCGGAAGCTGAGCAGAATGCGACTGCTTCTACCGAAGCGCAGCGGCAAACTCTGAAACGAGAGAACCAGGAACTGCACGACAAAATGGCCACAGCCAACCCTTCTCAGGTGGCCGAACTCGAGAAGCAGCTTCGTGCGTCCAATGAACGCCTGCAAAAACTCGAGACCCAGAGGACAGTCGCGGAAGACGTCATTCGATCTTATGCGTCCAGTGTGTGTCTGTTGCACGTAGCCGTTGGATTCCGCGACAAGGCCTCGGGCCAGACTCTTCGCTACGCAACCTTAACTACGCCGAGTTCCCCGTTAGCCGACAAAAGCGCTAACGTTGAGGTGCAAGTTGGAGGCCTGGGTCCCGAGGTACGCATGGACGCCTTTGGCACGGGATTCCTCGTCTCCGCAGACGGCCACGTCGTGACCAATCATCACGTGGTTGAGCCCTGGTGGAAAAATGATGAAATCGGTGAACTGCTCAAGCAAGCGCCTGATATTGAGCCTATCGTGGCCGACATGACCGCGTATTTCCCCGGAATCACTCGTGGCATTCCTCTGAAGTTACAGAAAATCTCGTCCGAGGCTGATGTGGCGGTAGCAACGGGTAATGTCTCCGGCCTAAAACTGAAGGTGCTGACGATGGATGATGACCCGAAAGCTGCGATCAGCGGCGAGCCGGTTGTGCTGATCGGCTATCCCACCGGCATCGATGCGATCCTGGCGCGAACAAGCGAAGATGCCCTGCATTCGATCGCAGCAAACACAAATGGCGATCTGAAGGATCTCATGACAGAGTTGGCGAATCGCAAACTCATCAGGCCAGTCAACACGCAGGGACATATCGGCGATGTTCTCAAAGACAAGATCATTTACGACGCGCAAACGACTTCAGGCGGCTCGGGCGGTCCATTGTTCAACTCGGGGGGCAAGGTGATCGCGGTCAATGTAGCCATGCTACGAGATTTCGGCGGCTCTAATTTTGCCATTCCCGTTTTTTATGCCAAGCGGTTGCTCACAAAATAGCCGGAACCATTGCCATCAGGTTTTCCTCTTTTTGTTCCAGGATCGCCTTCCAATTACGCAGCCCAACATTTCCGGTGCTTGCCCTCGGGCAGTATCGCATGCCCATAGGCGGGCAGCACACGGCGCTGTGACCTGTGCCACTTCTTGCGAAAACAAAATAACTGAACGACTTAGGTCGCATAGAGAATTCGGCCATACGCGTGCCTTATCACTTGGCGAGGAAGGTGTTTCGCTTCTTCGACGAGGATATTGAACCATGAAGCTGTTGAATTGCACTGCACGGATACTCGCACCGAAATCGCATGACGAACGTGGAATTAGCTCTCAGGGATTCGTCCCGAAGTTTGCAGTTCTCGCCATCACGCTCGCTGTTTTCGGTCTCTCCTCTTTTTGCGTTGCTCAAAACGGCCAGACCAGTCTTGCCTCGGTAATCGAGGTAGTGAGAGCCAGTTCAGAGGCAGACAGAGTCACCATCATCACCCAGGCGATGAATTTCAACGATCAGGATGCCGCGGCATTCTGGCCGATTTATCGGAAATACGAGCGCGAACGTTCCGAACTGGACGATCGCCGCGTCGCCGTGATCAAGGAGTACGCCTCGAAGTATCCCAACCTGACCGATGACGACGCCAAAGGGATGACAGGGCGAATGATCGACTGCGACGCAAGCATGGCAGCGTTGAAGAAGAAGTACTACAAGAATTTCAATGCAGTGCTCCCGGCACTCACGGTCGCGAAATTCTTTCAATTGGACCATCGCCTTGACCTCGTGATGGATATGAAAGTTGAGTCGTCGCTTCCGCCGCTTGCGCAGCCAGAGCAGGTACAACAGGAGCAGCAGCCCCAGGAAGCACCTGGGCCCGGCATTCGGTGAAGCGAAACAATTTCTGGTGTGACGAATTCTGGTGTGCTGAACACCCACAAAAGAGGAAAGGAATTGGGATGAAACTTGTTAACCGGTTCACGTTCGCGGCGACCCTGTTATGCACAGCGGTTTTGCTGCTGGTGCCTTACGGCAACAGTCAGGAAGTTCACTACAACTACGCGCGAGGTACTAACTTTTCGGGCTACAAAACCTACCAATGGGTCGAGGTCCCGAGCCGTCCGCAAGGCGCCAACGTTCCAAGCGGCGCGCCGAAGTTCGATCTTCCCGGTGGTGGCCCGTTCGGCGATCTTCGGTCAGGCGCCGGAGACGACGAATTGATTCGTCAGGAGATTCAGCGCGCGGTCGATGAACAACTTGCACAAAAAGGTCTCACCAAAGTCGAAAAGGATGGAGATCTGCTAGTCACCTATCAGGCGGCTGTCCGCGAAGAAAAGAGCATAAATTTGTTCGGCTCCGGTTACAGGGGCTTTGGCGGGGCCGGCGGTTTTTGGGACGGCTCCGTCCAAGGTCAGACTTCTACTATCCCTGTGGGAACGCTGGTCGTGGCGTTATATGACTCTGCAAAGAAGCAGATGGTCTGGCGCGGAGATGCCAGCAAGAGCATCGACCTGAAGAAAGACCAGGACAAGAATTACAGGAACCTCCAGAAGGCGATGACAAAGCTATTCAAGAACTATCCGCCACAACAGAAGTAGGCTCGCAGATGGCCATCGTCAACACTGATGTAAGTTCGGCTGGGGAGAGCACATGAACGCGATTGTGCAGTTTATTCTGAAGCACGGCTACGCAGTGTTGTTCGCTGCAATATTTGCGCACCAGCTAGGTTTGCCAATCCCGGGACCTCTGTTCCTGCTGGCGGCCGGAGCGCTCGCAGGCGTCGGGAAGTTGAAGCTCACGGTCGCCATCATTCTGGCCGTAATTGCCTCTGTGCTCGCTGACTTGCCATGGTACGAAGCGGGTCGACTGCGGGGCGACAAGGTCTTACATTTCATTCACCGTCTGTCGCGAGACCCGGACACACACAACCGCAGAGCAAGAGTCACATTTGCGCGATATGGACCTTCGATTCTTCTTATCTCCAAGTTCGTTCCCGGGCTGGATGCGGTAGCACCTCCGCTCGCCGGAACATCGGGCACCAGCCGGCTCCGCTTTCTCGCCTTTGATGCAGTTGGCGCCTCTCTCTACGCCTGCGCGTACGCTGGACTCGGCTACATCTTCAGACATGACTTGGATCGCGCTGCTGCATACGTGGCAAGAACTGGAAGGGCTTTGGCGGGTCTCGCCTTCGCTGGCCTCGCGATTTACATTCTCGTCAGGCTGGCTGGGCGACGGCGACGCTCGCGCGATTCTCGATTTCTGCGAAACTCCACAGCTGATCCGACTAGAAGCGTATTCGTTGCTCCACTGACTGCAGGATTATCGAATGTCACGACGATGTCCGACAACGACGCGGGTGAGACAACACGTATTCTTCCTGCTGTCTGCTGTAGCGACGCCCTGAAACCGGTTGTTCTCCCACGTTACTAAGTGTTTGGTTGTGCTTAGTTAGGTCAGTGCCTGAATACGGGCAGGCTGGCAGAGTGCGCAAGCATGTTGACCTTAGCCAGATAAAGACTTGCAGGGCTTGTACTTTGGCGGCCAGCGTGCTCTTACATACTTCGAGGAGTTGTAAAGAGAAGGAGAAGTCATCATGCACTGCCCAACGCTGATACACACTCTCGAAATGAAATGGGTTGTCGCTACCGACAAACATGGCAATTTACGCCCTCAAATGCACTGGCACATGAACTAGGTGGATGCGAATTAAGGTTCGACAGACGTAATGAACGTCCTTGTTGTGAATTCGGGAAGCTCTACTCTGAAGTTCCAGGTGATTGCCACCGACCTCGACCGGATCGGGCAGGATAAAGATGAGCGCATCTGCCGGGGCACGGTAGAGGGCATCGGAGGAGAGGCAATCATTCGCATTAGGTACCGCGATGAGCCGCGTCAAACTCTCACCCAGCAATTGCGAGATATCACAGCAGCGCTCGAATACCTGGTTCGCTATATCGCCTCCGATCGGTCAGGAATCCCAGAGATCAAGAGTACCGCTGACATAAATGCAGTGGGACATCGGGTGGTGCACGGCGGTGAGTTGTTCAAGAATTCAGCGTTGATCGATGACACGGTGTTGAAAGGGATTGAGGACTGTGTTGACCTGGCGCCGCTGCACAATCCCAACAACATCAAAGGTATCCGGGCAGCGCGCGAACTATTTGGCAGTGAAATCCCGCAGGTAGCGGTATTCGATACTTCATTTCACCATTCGATGCCCGAGCAGGCCTACCTGTACGCCATCCCCTACCACCTTTATCGCCGACACGGGATCCGCCGATATGGGTTCCATGGCACCTCTCATCGCTATGTCGCTTTCCGCTATCGTGTAATGCGAGCACTGACGCGCGAACAAACCAACATCATCACGCTGCATTTAGGAAATGGCTGCTCGGCAGCTGCAATCAAACGAGGACGTTCCGTTGATACGTCGATGGGAATGACGCCGCTCGAAGGTCTGTCCATGGGAACACGCTCAGGCGATATCGATCCGGCTGTTGTCAGCGTCATTGCCAGAAAAGAGGGGTTATCGTGGTTTGAGGTGGAAAGGTTTTTGAACGCGCAATCGGGCTTGCTCGGCATTTCTGGGCTCACGAATGACATGCGCGAACTGCAAGCCGAATTGAAAGAACATGACGACCGTCGTGTCCGCCTCTCGATCGAGATCTTCTGTTATCGAGTACGGAAGTACATCGGAGCATATCTGGCTGCGATGGGTGGAGCTGACGCCGTGGTTTTTACGGGCGGCATTGGAGAAAACTCGCCGGAAACTCGCGCGTTGATCTGTGCGGGCATGGAGTGGGCGGGACTAAGCCTGGATCACGAGAAGAATCAGCAGACCGTGGGTCGTGAAGGCAGAATCTCGACTGATAACTCGACCTTGCTTGCATATGCCATCCCAACGGATGAGGAACTCTTAATCGCGCGTGACACTGTGCGAGTCATCTTGGGCGTGTCACATCCGTCGTAAAGGCTCGTTCTGGTGCCGATCACGAAGTCGCACATGGTAACAGCGGCGGCAGAGCGCTTCCGGCAGATTGCGCAGACTTGCTGATGGGCACACAGAACTCGATCACCTTGCCTTTTTGGGCGTCTGACTGTGGGGTTTCTTTCTTCTCAAAACTTGTGGGGACGTAAAACTCAAGTATGCGGGCCATGACAACTTCCTTTCAGCTCAACAAGAAGCATGTTGCCTGCCAAATGGAATGTTAGACCGCGGCTCCTTTTGTCTGCTGGATACGCTTTCGATGCACTGTCGATTTGCGCACGCACGCATGAATGCATTGGCTGCAACCGACGAGCGAAATCTGATCTGCCCTTATACCGGCAGTGAGTGCCCGCTTCTAAACCACCTATTCAGCGGACCGAGTAATTTCATCGACTTGCGACTGCTCACGTCTGGTAGTCAAATTGCCAACTCTAGATATGGTGAATCAGGTTTCCTACGTGCAACTCAGCTAAAGCCGGCTTCCCAAATACGGAAACAGCCGAGGACGACAACGTCTAACAACCAAAAGGATATTGAAATGACATTGCTTGAAAAGACGGAAGAACTGCTGCAACCATTGAGCGCCGAAGGCACAGCTCGGTCAACTGTTGTGGGTGCGCCGCTCAGCGCCGGTGAACTGAACAGCATCGATGCGTATTGGCGCGCGTGTAACTACCTCGCTCTGGGAATGATCTACCTTCAGGCTAATCCCCTGTTACGCGAATCGCTGAAACCGGAGCACATCAAAAGTCGGCTTCTCGGTCACTGGGGATCAAGCCCAGGACTTGCGTTCATCTATACACACCTAAGTCGCCTGATCCGAAACCATGATCAAGAGATGATTTTTCTCGCCGGTCCGGGGCATGGGGCGCCGGGCGTTTTAGCTCCTATCTATCTGGAAGGCACATACAGCGAAATCTATCCGGACAAAAGCCAGGACGAGAAGGGACTGCGAGAATTCTTCAAACAGTTCTCATTTCCAGGCGGTATCGGCAGTCACTGCACGCCGGAGACTCCGGGATCGATTCATGAAGGCGGTGAACTGGGATATGTGCTCTCGCACGCCTGCGGAGCTGCATTCGACAATCCCAACTTGATTGTTGCCGCTGTAGTAGGCGATGGCGAGGCCGAAACTGGCCCGCTGGCAACCTCGTGGCACATCAGCAAGTTCCTCAGTCCCATCCGAGATGGCGCAGTTCTTCCCATACTTCACCTCAACGGATACAAGATCAACAATCCGACGTTGCTGGCACGGATCACTCACGACGAATTGGAGAGCTTGTTGCGCGGTTATGGTTGGACTCCATATTTTGTGGAAGGATCGGATCACGACAGCATGCATCAGGCAATGGCGGCGACACTCGAACGCTGCCTGGCCGATATCAAGACGCATCAGGCAGCATGCCGTAGTACTGGTATTGCAGTCCGGCCACGTTGGCCCATGATTGTCTTGCGGTCGCCAAAGGGATGGGGAGCACCGGCGGAGGTGGATGGGCATCTGATCGAAGCGTTCTGGCGTGCCCATCAAGTCCCGCTCACAGACGTCAAGACGAACCCGCCACATCTGCGCATTCTCGAGAACTGGATGCGCTCACTGAAACCTGAAGAACTCTTCGACCGCAACGGGCGGCTACGTGCAGAACTGGCCGAGTTTGCTCCCAGAGGTCCGCGTCGGATGAGTGCGTCTCCGCACGTAACCGGGGACCGTAGGGAAAAATTGCGCTTACCCGACTTCCGCGATCATGCCATTAAGATCGATCGCCCGGGATTCGTAGAAGTCGAGAACGTGCCACCGCTGGGCCGTTTTCTGCGGGACGTCATGAAGTCGAACATGCAGAGCTTTCGCGTCCTCGCCCCAGACGAGAACACTTCCAACAAGCTTGACGCAATTTATGAGGTGTCAAAGAAATTCTGGATCGCTGAAACTTTTCCCGAGGACAGCAACGGAACAGAACTAGCTCCCGACGGGCGCGTCATCGAAATGCTCAGCGAGCACACGATGGAGGGCATGCTCGAAGGCTACTTGCTGACCGGCCGCAACGGATTTTTCTCATCCTATGAAGCCTTCGTTCACGTGATCGACTCCATGTTCAATCAGCATGCCAAGTGGCTGTCGATCTGCAATCACTTATCGTGGCGTCGGAAGATCGCCTCCCTCAACCTTCTGATTACTTCCACGGTGTGGCGACAGGATCATAACGGCTTCACACACCAGGATCCCGGTTTTCTCGATGTCGTACTGAACAAGAGTGCGGAAGTTACGCGCATCTATCTGCCGCCGGATGCAAATTGTCTTCTTTCAGTCGCGGATCACTGCCTGCAGTCCGAGAACTACATCAACGTGATTGTGTCCGACAAGCAGCGGCACTTGCAGTACCTGGACATTGATGCCGCGATTACACACTGTACAAAAGGCATCGGCATATGGAATTGGGCCAGCAATGATGACGCTGATGAACCTGATGTGGTGATGGCTGCAGCTGGAGACATTCCAACGCAAGAAGCCCTGGCTGCAACAGCACTGCTAAGAGAAAAGTTTCCTGATCTGAGGATCCGATTCGTCAACGTAGTTGACCTGTTCAAGCTCCAACCCAACTCAGAACACCCGCACGGCCTGACGGACGCGGACTTCGATTCTCTCTTTACCACCGACAAGCCGATCATCTTCAACTTCCACGGCTATCCCTGGTTGATTCACCGTCTCGCCTACCGCCGCACGAACCACCCGAATCTTCACGTGCGAGGGTACAAAGAAAAAGGCAACATCAATACCCCGATGGAACTGGCAATCAACAACCAGACGGACCGGTTCAGTCTCGCAATCGACGCGATTGACCGCATCCCCAAACTGCAGCGGATTGGCGCTCATGCCAAAGAGGAATTCCGTGATCGCCAGATTGCGTGCCGACGGCACGCCTACGAATTCGGCATCGACAGCGCCGAGATCTCGGGCTGGAAATGGCCGTACGACAAAAGATGAAGTAAGTAGATCGGAGGGCCGGCCCCTAGATCCAGCTATGGAAGGTCAGTAGGGGCCGTGTTCCGGACACTGATCCGTTGCAACAAGGCAGGCATCAATTTTTTAAGATCCCAACACGAAGAAGATCTGAGAAGGATAATGAAAATGGCGACTAAGGCTTCAGCAAAACAACAGACATTACCAGAAGCTGAGAGACTCATAGCCCAGTACGGGTGTGGCCCAGTGCAGTTCGCCGGAACGGACGAAGCGCTGTATGAACGGCACCTGTTGTTTGACAGCTGCGTCGATGTGAGCGCGGCAACTGCGCGCGACCGCTTCGAGGCAGTCGCGCGTTCACTGCGAGATGTGTTGTCCCAGCGATGGCTCCTAACAGAGAAGACGTACGAACTAGAAAATCCCAAGCGGCTCTACTATCTCTCGATGGAGTTCCTCATCGGCCGCTCACTCGCAAACAACATTACCAATCTTCTGCTCTCCCCTCTCACCGACAACTTCGCGCAGGAAAAGAAGCTCAACATGGTCGAGATATTGGAGCAGGAACCCGACGCGGGTCTCGGTAATGGCGGGCTGGGACGTTTGGCAGCGTGCTTCATGGAGTCCGCCGCAAGCTTAGAGCTACCGGCCATGGGTTACGGATTGCGATATGAGTACGGCATCTTCAAGCAATCAATTCGGGGTGGATGGCAACAAGAAATGCCGGACAACTGGCTGCGCTCTCCCGACCCGTGGGAGGTCGCGCGGCCGAACGAGAAGGTGGAAGTCAACTTAGGTTGTTCCTTCGAACTCAGCGGAGGCAGTCTGCGGCCGGTACCCGGCCGCCCCTCCACTCTGATCGGCATACCATTTGACCGCCCTGTGATCGGTTATGGCGGTTCCACTATCAACACGCTCCGTCTTTGGGCCGCCGCGGCTCCGGAGTACTTCAACTTTGAAGAGTTCTCTCACGGGGATTTCATAGAGGCCTTCACTCAAAATCTCTCGGCGGAAACGGTAACGCGCGTTCTTTATCCTGACGACTCCAGGATCATGGGACAAGGGCTGCGATTGCTGCAGGAGTACTTTCTTGTCGCCTGCTCGCTGGCGGATGCGGTCCGCCGTTTTCGCCGAAGCAATTCGGATTGGCGCTTATTCCCGGAAAAAGTCGCGATTCAAATGAACGATACGCACCCGGCTCTGTCCGTGCCAGAGCTGATGCGAATCCTCGTTGACCAGGAGCACCTTGGATGGGATGACGCGTGGCACATCACGCAGAACACCCTGGCGTACACGAACCACACGCTCTTGCCGGAAGCTTTGGAAAGATGGCCGGTACAGTGGTTCGAAGAACTGCTACCTCGGCAACTCCAAATAATGTTCGAAATCAATCGCCGCTTTCTGGGCGACGTCCGTCGCCAGTTTCCGGGAGATGAAGGCCGTATTCAGCGCGCGAGCCTTATCGAAGAAGGTGTCGAGAAGAAGGTTCGCATGGCCAATCTGGCGGTTGTCGGTTCCCACAGCACCAATGGCGTCGCCGCGATCCACTCCAATCTCTTGCGCGAAACGACGCTTAAAGATTTGGCAGAGATCTTTCCTCAACGCTTCAACAACAAGACGAATGGAATCACGCCAAGACGCTGGCTACGGGTTTGTAATCCCGAGCTTTCCGGACTCATCACGGATGCGATTGGTAATGCCTGGATCACAGACCTTAGCGAATTGAGCAAGCTGAAAGCATTCGCGACCGACAGCGGTTTTCGTGATGACTTCCTGAAGGCGAAGCGAACTGCCAAGCGGCAATTCTGCGATTGGTTGAAGTGGTCAACTGGGCAGATTGTTGACCCGGATACGATTTTCGACTGTCAGGTCAAGCGCATCCACGAGTACAAGCGTCAGCTCCTGAATGCGCTAAGGATCGTCGTACTTTACAACCGGCTACGTGAGAATCCCAGCTTGGACATGTATCCGCGTACATTCTTCTTCGCCGGCAAGGCCGCGCCGGCTTACCGCCTCGCGAAGCTGATTATCAAGTTCATTAACAACCTGGCTGGCACTATCGATGCCGATCCCGCCGTCCGCGGGCGGATCAAAGTCCTCTTCCTGCCCGAGTACTGCGTATCGCTTGCGGAGCACCTGATCCCGGCCAGTGATGTTTCCAACCAGATTTCGACGGCGGGTTACGAAGCCAGCGGCACAAGCAACATGAAATTCATGATGAACGGTGCGTTAACCCTCGGTACTCGCGATGGCGCGAACATTGAGATGGTCGAGGAGGCAGGTGAGGAAAACTTCTTCCTCTTCGGTCTGACAGCAGAGCAGGTAGCCGACAGTCGCTCTTGGTACAACCCACATTGGCACTATGAACACGAGCCAGAGACCCGTGCTGCTCTGGACCTGATCTTCTCCGACTTTTTCAGCCAAAACGAGCCTGGTGTGTTCACCCCGCTGCGCGATGCATTGCTGACCCATGGTGATCACTACATGCATCTCGCCGACCTGAAGTCATACCTCCACGCAGACGAGCGTCTGCGCGCATCGTATTCCGATCCCGACGAGTGGGCGCGCAAGGCTATCTTGAACGTGGCGGGTTCGGGGAAGTTCTCGAGCGACCGCACTATCACCGAATACGCAACCGAGATCTGGAACGTGCGACCATGTCCAGTGCGATGCAAAGAGTAAGCGCAAGCCCGCTTTCAGTTCCGGCCACGGGCCGCAGCTTTCCAATCGGGGCGACGCTGGTCGCGGGCGGCGCGAACTTCTGCCTTTTCTCGCGCAGCGCGGAGAAAATCGAACTGCTGTTTTTCGACCACGTGGCCGATGCTCGCCCTTCGCGTGTCATTCCCGTCGATCCATTTGCCAATCGTACATATCATTATTGGCACGTATTCGTACCGGGCGTGGAAGTTGGTCAGATCTACGGATTTCGCGCGCACGGTCCCTACGAGCCGAATCGGGGGCTCAGATTCGATTCATCCAAGCTGTTACTCGACCCATATAGTCGCGCCATCGTTGTGCCGAAAAACTATAGCCGTGAGGCAGCCCGTCGGGGAGGCGACAACACCGCGACGGCCATGAAGAGCGTGGTTACCGATCCGCACGGCGCGGCCGCCCTGGGCAATCTACTCGCGTACGACTGGGAAGGTGACGTGCCCCTGAACCGGCCTTGGTCGCGCACCATCATTTACGAAATGCATGTGCGCGGTTTCACGGCACATCCCAGCTCTGGTTTGGCGGAATCGAAACGTGGCACATACGCTGGAGTCATCGAGAAGATTCCCTATCTAAAGCAATTGGGCATTACTGCGATCGAGTTGCTTCCCGTGTTTCAGTTCGATCCTCAGGATGCGCCTCCAGGTCGGACGAACTACTGGGGCTACTCACCGGTTTCGTTTTTTGCACCGCACCAGGCCTATAGCTCGCGTCGGGGTCCGCTGGGCGCGGTGGATGAATTTCGGGATATGGTCAAGGCCCTGCACCGAGCCGGCATCGAAGTCATCCTTGATGTCGTGTTCAATCACACGTCGGAAAATGGACAGGACGGCCCAAACCTGTGTTTTCGTGGCCTCGATAATCCAACTTACTATCTCCTGTGTGAAGACCGTTCACGCTACGCGAACTTCACTGGTACAGGCAACACGCTCAACGCCAACCATCCAGTGGTGCGGCGAATGATTGTGGACAGTCTCCGTTACTGGGTGAGCGAAATGCATGTGGATGGCTTCCGTTTCGATCTTGCTTCCATTCTTTCGCGAGATTCGTCAGGCGCCGTGATGTCCAATCCTCCGGTGCTGTGGGACATCGAGTCCGATCCTACGTTAGCTGGCACCAAGATGATTGCCGAGGCCTGGGATGCGGCAGGACTTTATCAGGTCGGCAGCTTCGTGGGAGATAGCTGGAAGGAGTGGAACGACGGATTTCGCGATAGTGTCCGCGACTTCTTCCGGGGTTCAAATGATTCTGTGGCGCGCATGGCCGACCGTCTGCTCGGCAGTCCCAGCATTTATGGTCAGAGGGAACGCGAAGCCGAGGAGAGCGTCAATTTCGTTGCGTGCCACGATGGCTTTACGCTCAATGATGTTGTCACTTACGACCGCAAGCACAATGAAGAAAATGGCGAAGACAACCGCGACGGCCGCGATGACAACCGAAGCTGGAACTGCGGTTCCGAAGGTCCAACCGACGACCCTGCAATCGAAAGGTTGCGCAACCGCCAGGTAAAGAACCTCTTCACGAGTACCATGCTTTCCGTCGGTGTGCCCATGTTTGTCATGGGCGATGAGGTGCGGCGCACGCAGCGAGGCAACAATAACGCCTACTGCCAGGACAACGAGACCAGTTGGCTTGACTGGAACGAGTTATCGCGGCACGCCGACCTATTCCGCTTCGTGAAGTTGCTGATCGAGCGGCGTGTCCTGCGGGACGTGGAACATGAGCACCAGCGGCTAACTCTAAGCCGTTTTGTGCGTGAGGCGAAACACGCTTGGCATGGCGTGAAACTGAATCAGCCGGACTGGTCACCCGTCTCGCACAGTCTCGCCATTAGTGCAGAACTTAAGAATGAGGGATTGCTGCTGTACGTAATCCTGAACGCCTATTGGGGAGCTCTCGAGTTCGAGCTGCCGTCGCTCAATAATGGTGCCGATCATTGGCGTCGATGGATCGATACTGCCTTGGATCCGCCGGATGACATTTGCGAATGGGACAAGGCTGTCCCGGTTCCGGGAGGAACCTATCGCGCTGGGCCCCGCTCAGTCATCGTCCTAATTGTTGACGGGGCAGAGTAGCGGCTGAACTCATCCGGCGTAAGTTCTACGGGCGGATCAGCTCTCGACCTGAGGAGACGCTCAAGACCCGCATCCAGAGCATCCTTTTCAAGCTGCTAAGCGAGCTGTAGCTGCCACTACCTCACTCTGCGCCATATAGGCGGGCCAACCCTCGAAAGAGTGATGATCAGACCTCGTTCTGGGGTTTCGTCTTTTCTAGCTAAGAGAAGAACCTATAGGTTGTAGGACGCTGCCTTAATGCGACGCTTATATTCCACATTCGCCGGCGGCTGGCCTGGGATGGGTTTGCTTCTCCTGCGCCTGGTGGCTGGCTCTGCGATTATGTTACGGGCGAGTTCCGCGTTGCGAGGGGCGCCTCCAATCAACACGGCGATGACCTACGCACTTCTGATCGGATCCGGCGTTCTTCTGATCCCCGGGCTATGGACACCGATCGCCGGAACACTGATAGCATTTATCGCTATGTGGCAGATCTTCACCTTCCTTGGTGATCCACTCGTTGCCCTATTGCTTGGAACCATGGGTGGTGCTCTCGCGATGTTAGGGCCGGGTCTGTGGTCCGTTGACGCTCGCCTTTTTGGCTGGAAGCGTGTTGAAGCTCCACCCCGAAAGAACCTTTCTACGTCTAATTAACAGAACTCGTCAGTCCGATTCCCGGGCTCAAAGAAGGCCGATGATACCAAAAACAAAAAATCCACAACGCCATAAGGCGCGCTGTCCTTCCCAATTTGTGGGAGTTCGATTTCTTGTAGGTTGTTGAATGTTTGGCGTCCCCGACGGGATTTGAACCCGTGTTACCGCCGTGAAAGGGAAACTCTGAATCGTAACTAGCACGTCCGGTGAGACGGGAGGTTCGCACAGCATCTGGCCGGCAACATCGGTCCGGATCGTCGTATTTCGGCGAGCCGCATCCGCATCAGACTACTAAAGGCATGTTCGCGAGGAGGAGAGAGGTGAAGAGAC
>CAZBCQ010000050.1:0-25923 GCA_964490255.1 uncultured Terriglobales bacterium
GCGAACGAGAACTCGGTCCCACCGTGATTGGCACCGGAATCGAGGGCTGCTGGCTGATTTCGCGGCCGCCTTCGATCCTGCGCGCCAGAATAGCCAGACTGGAAATCTCCTCCAGTCCTTCGACCAGCCGCACATCCGTACCACTCTCGACCACGAAAAGCACCCGCAGAGCAGAAAGCTCTTTGGAAACTGATCTGCCCGCGACCGCAACGGTGTCTACCGCATGGACCGGAATGGAGAGAGTCTGACTCATCTGTCTTCTTCCGACGCAAGCTCTACGATTCGTCTCGCCATGTCGGCCCACGTATAACTTCGCAATTGATCAGCGAACGCGCGCGTCCGTTCTTTCCAGTTTTCCAGGTCCTCCAGACAGCTCTTCATCAACACTGAAAGAGCGTCGCTGTCCTCGCAATCCGTCAAGAGTAGCGACTGCATTTCTCTCGTATAGAGTTCCGCTATCCCCGCTGACGCGCTGACGATCGCAGGCACACCTCGACAGATTGCTTCCTGGACGTTCAACCCAAAAGTCTCGTATCGCGACGGGCTCACAAGAAGATCAGCCGCCGCCAGAACATCGTTCACACGCTCGGTAAATCCCAGAATTCGCACGGAAGATGCCAGCCCGCTCGCAGCAATGCGCGAGCGCCAACTTTCGAGCTTCGCTCCCCCGCCGGCCACAACCAGAACGCAATTCCCCTCAAGACTGCGTACTGCCTTTTCCCAGGCACGCCACAACGCTTCGAGCCCTTTGTTTTCGTCCCAGGTGAGCGCGCCCACAAAGGCCACCACGCGTTCGTTTGGTCGGATGTTCAGCCATTCGCGTGCAGTATTTCTTTCCAAGTTGCTAGGCACTTGCAAATCAGGCGAGCAGCCGGGATAAACCACTTCCACCCTCGACGCCAGGATTCTGACGTGCGAGATCACCTGCCGTGCCGCGGCTTGGGAATTTGCGATGACCAGTCTCGCGGATCGCAGTGCGCGTGCTTCTCTGCGCCGATACATGCGGCGCAACAACTGATCTTTCCAGCGGATCCACCGCGGCGCGCCACCGTAAATCGATGGGTAGGCATTGTGAACGTAATGCACCCAATTGATGTCGCCGAAGCAGCAGTTGCCTCCATTCACCACCACCCGAGTTCGCGGATGCCGCCGCAGTAATCGCTCCGCCTCTCGATTTCCGACGTGCCATAATCCACACTCGCCGAGAGCGGTCGATCCAAAAATTCGCGGAATCTTTCTACTGGCGAATTCTGCTGTCCGCTCGTCGTCGAAATCATGGCCCACCAGGACCACTTCACGTCCGCTTGACCGGAGATATTCCGCCAAGGCAAGATTCGCGCGATCCATACCCCCGTGCTGGTGGAAGCCGCCGCACACAACGAGCCAGGGCTCCCGTTCGGAGAAGCGAAGTGGTCCCTGCTTTGGCTGGTGCGGCACCGCGATCGGCGCGCTTATCTTTTCTGGAATCTCGGTCGAAGCGCTGGTCACAGCCTGCATTTTTCGTGTACTGAGGGCATGGGTCAATGTACAGGCGTATACCGCTGTCTGAAGCCGATGTTTACGCTCGGGAGTCGTCCCCAGCTCGGAATCCGGCCTGCGCACCTCTCAATCTGGGACAATGACGCTGAGTTCCCGAAACAATGGAAGAAGTTGTGACACGCACCACGGTCGCGCCTCTCGGACCAAGCAGCATCACGACCACAGCTGCCGGCAAGCCCGCATCGCGACGCTCTCTTTCCGTCCTTCACGTTCATAGTGGTAACTTGTTCGGCGGTATCGAGCGCGCGATTCTGAACATGTTGGAAAACCTGCATTTCGCGCCTTCTATCTCATTCGAATTCGCCCTCTGCTTCAACGGCGAATTCGGCCAACAGCTAGCGGCGGCCGGGCAGATCGTCCACAAACTACCCGAAGTGCGAGCACGAAATCCGCTCTCAATCGTTGCCGCCCGCCGAAAGCTGGCGCGGCTGCTCAACCAAAACCAATATGACGTCGTGATCTGCCATTCGCCCTGGTCACATTCCATCTTCTCGCCGGCTATTCGGCGCTCCCGGATTCCGGAACTCTTCTGGGCGCACGATCGGTTTACCGGAAAGCATTGGCTGGAAAAGTGGGCAGCTCGATCGACGCCCGACTGGGTCATCAGCAACAGCCGTTACAGCGCTCAATGCATGGCGCAAATGTTCCCGGGCATTCCGCATCAGGTTTTGCATTGTCCCGTTTCCACCAGCCGTGTCACGCTTTCGCGCGAGTTGCGATCGCATTTGCGCGCCGAGCTCAACACGCCTGAAGACGCAGTTGTAGTCATCCAGGTCAGTCGCTTGGAAGCCTGGAAAGGTCACGACTTGCTGTTGGAAGCTGCGGCAACAATCCGCGATGACTCCCCATGGGTGATCTGGTTCATCGGGGGGGCCCAACGAAAAGAAGAGGAGGCCTATCTAGCGGATCTCAAAGCAAAAGCGCAGAACCTCGGCATATCCGATCGCGTGCGATTTGCTGGCCAGCGCACCGACATACCCCACCTGCTGGCCGCTGCCGACCTCTTCTGTCAGCCAAACAGAAGCCCCGAACCGTTCGGCGTTGTTTTTGTGGAAGCACTGTCACAGGCACTGCCCGTGGTCACCTTCGCAATGGGCGGGCCAGCCGAAATCGTGGATGAGACTTGCGGAACCCTGGTACCACCGCGCGACACTCGTGAGCTCGCATCGCAGCTAAAACGCCTTATTCTCGACAGCGGCTTGCGCCGCAAACTGGGCGAAGCTGGTCCCGCGCGCGCGAAACAGCTTTGCGACCCAGCAGTAATCCTTCCGCAGCTCGAAACGCTTCTATCCCAACTGAGCGCCACGAAGCGGAACTAGGACCCCGCTTCACTTCGCCAGTTCATCCACCTTCTTTATGTCGTCATTCAACCCCAGCAACTCCCACCGTTGCAGGGAAAACGGGACGTTGCCATTGCTCCACAGATAGTCGTGGAAATCGCGAAGACTAAACTTCTCGCCCAATTGCAGACGTCGATCGGCCAGCATACGTTCGATTTGCAGCTTTCCTATTTCATATCCGATCGCAAGTCCCGGAGCCGTTGCAAAATCGGCCGCCTCGCCCTGCGCCGTTTTGCGATCCATTGGGACGGTGCGCTCCAGGTAATCCGCCGCTTGCTCAATGGTGAACTCGCCGAGCGCAAGTTTCACATCCGCCTCTACACGCAACGCCCGCAGCCGTGCAAAGTTGTAAATGATCTGGCGCGTTCGCGGAGTATCGTCGTACAGTCCGGCCTGCAGCATCATTTCCTCCGCATAAAATCCAATGCCCTCGTTGGCCACCGAGTCGTAGTACTGTCGCCGGATGGAGTCCGGATTTCGCCGCGCCAGTGATAACTGAAAGAAGTGTCCCGGCACGCCCTCATGCACGCCCGTAGTCCGCGTATCCAGCGCATACGCCCTGAAGAAGTAAGGCAGGTGATCCGACGGCGGTACCAGCCAGCGTATTCCATCGGCATTCGGCCGCGAGACACTCGAAAAATCATCGATCTCGCCGAACCCTTCCAGCGGCACCAGGTACTCCGGCATAGCACGCAACGTCCAATGGGGCAGATCAGACGGAACGCTCAGGATCTGGTGCGCCACCAGATACTGCCGGACTCGCTCTTCATCGCGCGTTCCGCGAGCCATCTCCTCGTCGGTGCTTGCCGCGATTTTCAGCTCTGGCGCGCGAAGGTCCCGCTGTTGCTCATACGACTCGAAGGCGAGTACGCGATCGAAGTCCTGCCGTGCCATCACTAAGAGTTGCTCCGGCGTATAGGGCAGGAGTGCCACTTTGCGCAGGAAAAATCGGTACGCATTCGCGCCCAGGGCAAAGTCGTGCCGCATGCCAGGCAGGTTCTGCTTCAACCACTCGCGATACGCCACCAACGCAGCTGCGGCTTTCGTCATTGCTAGATGGAATTGCGATCGCTGCTCGTCGTTCGCGAGCAAGGGAGCTACTCCCCGCTCTACACCTTGCAACCGCACGTCAATGTCAGCCAGGGACCCAATTGCCAGCTGCGCAAATGGAGCAATGGGCCGCAGATTTGCCTTACCCTGCTCAAGAATGGAAGGAATATTCTGCGCACGGATGACGATCTCTTGCGAGCGCGCCTCCTTGAACGGCGGAGGAGCCAGTAATTCCTCCTCCATGGCTGTAACGGTCTGCTCCACGTAGAACATGGGATCCCGCTGCCATCGCGGATTCACCTCCAGTTCCCAGCGCACCCGCGCAATCGCCGAACCGATGAGCCGATAATCAACCTGTTGGGCGACCGGCCAAACTCCCGCGTTCATCATCTTCCAGCGCCGCTCAAACTCCGCGAGGTCGGTGCGCTGTTTCGCAATCGACGCCGCCGACCAGTCGCGCACTCCGCCCGTATGTTCCATGCGCGGAACATCGTCCCCTGTGAACGGACGATACTGCGCCCGCCAAGCCCAGAAGTCCGAGGCCAAGTGGTTCAATGGATCTGTTTTCGTTTGCGAAAAAGAGAGGGTGGACAAAAGCAGAAGAGCTACCAGCACTCGCCCCATAGGTACCGCAGAATAGCACGGGGCATCATTAGGTATACCACATAGCCGTTGCGAAAGGCCTTGTCATATCTGCCGACCCCGTTTCATTCCCCATTAGAAACTGCGCGCCGAAATTCCAGCTCTCACCGGTTCCAGCCTGTCCATCTGGCAATAAGATGAAGGTGTACGGCTCTCTCCCCCTTCGGCGCGAGGCTCGCCATGAGTTCCAACGAGCATTTCGACTTTGATTTCATCGTCATCGGCTCCGGATTTGGCGGAAGCGTTTCCGCGCATCGCCTCACCGAAAAAGGCTACCGTGTTGCGGTGATGGAAATGGGCCGCCGGTGGAGCCCCGAGAGTCTTCCCCATACCAGTTGGTCACTGCACCGCTGGTTCTGGCGTCCGAAGCTTGCGCTGCGCGGCTTCTTCAACATGCGTTTTTTTCAGCACGTCACCATTCTGCACGGCTGTGCGGTCGGTGGCGGATCGATCACCTATGCCACCACCATGCTCCGCCCGCCAGACAAAGTCTGGGATATGGGATCGTGGGCCGGGCTCGCCGATTGGAAGCGCGAGATGCCGCAACACTACGCCACCGCGTCGCGCATGCTTGGGGTGATCGAGAACCGGATTCTCGGCCCGTCCGATCGTCTGCTGAAGCGAGTGGCCGACGCGGTAGGTGTCGGTCACACTTTCTATCGCACCAATGCTGCCGTGCTCGAACCTCGAGAGGGCGAGCAAGGGGGCCAAGTTGTTCCCGATCCTTTTTTCGGCGGCGAGGGACCTGAGCGCACCACCTGCACTGCATGCGGCGGTTGCATGATGGGCTGCCGTCACGGCGCAAAAAACACCCTCGATCTGAACTATCTGTATCTGGCCGAGAAGCACGGCGCCCGCGTCTTCCCCGAAACCCGTGTCGTAGACGTGAAGCCTCTTGCTGAGCAGGCGGACGGCCGCGCCGGCTATGAAGTCCAAACCGTCGACTCCACGTCACTATTCGGTCGCGGCAAAAAGCGGTTCACCGCACGCGGGGTAGTGTTCTCCGCGTCTTCGCTCGGAACCATGGAACTGATGTTTCACCTCAAAGACAAAGGCTCGCTGCCTGCAATTAGCAACCAACTCGGCCGTCTCGTCCGTACCAACTCCGAATCACTGATCGGGGTGCGTATCCCCGGACACAAGGATGACCTATCCAAGGGGATCGCCATCGGTTCCGGTATTTTCATCGATGAGCACACTCACATCGAAGCAGTTCGCTATCCCAGCGGATCGGATGCGATGAGCGTGCTTGCCACCATTCTGACCAGCGGTCGGCCCGGCCGGATTCGCATTCTAAGCTGGATGAAGAATCTCTTTGCTTCAGCAGTACGTCATCCTGTGAGAACCTTCCGTATTTTTCAACCCTACGGATGGGCGCGAGAGAGCGTCATCCTGCTTTGCATGCAGGCGCTCGAGGCGCACATCGACATGTGCTGGAAGCGTCTGTGGTTCTGGCCATTCCGCAAATTCCTCGCAAGCCGCGGGGATAAGGTGCCCACTTACATTCCCGCCGCGAACGAATTCGCGCAGAAATTTGCATCACTCACCGGTGGAGTAGCCATGAGCATGGTGCCGGAGATTCTTTTTAACGTCCCCAGCACCGCGCATTGTCTCGGCGGCTGCGTGATTGGCAGTTCGTCGCGGAATGGAGTGGTCGACGCCCGCAACCGCGTCTTTGGCTATCGGAATATGTATGTCTGCGATGGGTCTGTGGTCTCTGCGAATCTTGGCGTCAACCCCAGCCTTACGATCACCGCGTTAAGCGAGCGGGCGATGACTTTCATCCCGCCCGCCTCTGAGCATCAATGGAACGATGCTGCAATCGATTACGAGTCGAGGCAGCAGCCTCGTTGCTGAGGAATTATGGGATTCGTACTGCGCCAGTGGCAATCCACGCGGCTCCCGGTATACGAATAAGGAATACCGGACTCGTGCACGAGGAAGGAATGCCCGATAGCGTTCCCGAAAACGCAGCATTCCCTTGCGCGCTGAGTGTGACCGACGACGTCTCGATCACCGTCGGCGAACTGCTGGCACTGCAGACGAGCGCACCTGTAACGTTGGTCACTGGGCCGGTTGTCCCGCTCGAGTTCGAGCCGTTGAGAACTAGCCCCTCGACAGCAAATGCAATCGCACCCGTACTGAGATCAACAGCAGCGAAGCCGCCTGTGGCCGTCCACGGCTGGGTTGCACTCGCAATTCCACCAACCGGATTTGAAACCCCCGGAGCGGTGATATTTCCAATCATGCTTCTCCAGACCACAACGTTGCTGCTAGTGCTAGTGGTCTGAGCTACTACTGTTACCGTCGCTATCAGAGACAGCAACACTCCTGCGAATACCTTCTTCATCGGATTCCTACCTCATTTCCGTAAGGGGTGGCAAAGTTCTGAACTGCGGTCCCGCAGCCCACAGATATGTTGGAATTTACGAATCAGAACCAAACGACGGAGGCGAAGTTGCCATCAAGAAGGTGCGGCTCGCGAAAAACGAGGACCGCTGATTTCGAGTTGCTCGGGGTGATCTTCGGGACGAAATGCCTAAGAGACTACGTAATCTCCGCTTTTGGTTTCAGAGTAAATCCGGTACCATGACCAACCATCTGTTGAGGAGGTGACTTTGCGGGTCCTCGCCTTCCTTTTCTTGTCAGCGTATCTTCTTCCGATCAACTTTCTTGCTCAGACTGGCGCGCAGGGCCACGCTACACCTTCTCAAGGTGTGCAACAGTTTCGTTACGAAGACGGCGGCACCACCGAAGTATTGCAGAGCATCTTCATCCCGCCAAAAATGCAAGCACCGTTCTCACTCACTCTCGAAACCGAATGGGTCAAGAGTCTGTCCGACGGCGGCACGATCACGCTCGTCAACCGGCGTCATATCTCTCGGGATTCCCGCGGGCGCATCTCTCAGGAACGCTGCGGTCTCGTACCGAAGAGTGGAAAAGGCGAATCCCGCTGCTATCTACTGCAGATTGCGGACCCGTACACGCACGCCGTCTACAATTGCTTTAAAGACTCGCGCCACGAGTGTGTGAAACTCGCCTATGACGCCTCTACTTCGGTCGAATATAAATCGGTTAGTCCCCCGACCGGCGAATTGGCGAATGGGATGGGCAGGGCCGAACATGAGGACCTGGGCAAGCAGACCATCGAGGGTACGGAGACTGTCGGCACCCGGGACCGCGTCATCTATAACCCCGGCGTCTTTGGAAATGACCAGATTATGACCGTCGAGCGCGAATACTGGTACTCGCCGCAGCTAGGAATTAATCTGCTCTCCATCCGTTCGGATCCGCGAATTGGAAAACAGACCTTCCGCGCTACCGAAGTGGTTCTGTCAGAGCCCGACCCCAGTCTGTTCAAGCTGCCGAAAGATTTTAAGGTTGTCGCGCCCAGTCATCCTGAACAACCTGAACAGGTGGATACCACTGAACCGTAATCCTTGATGTGTGCCGATTGTGCGCAGCCAGTCCGTCAATAAAGACCAACCGAAACCGGTAGCTGGATAAGCGATTGAGATGAATTGGCGGAAGCGTGTCGGAGTCGAACCGACCAGACCCGGGACGAACCCGACTCTCACCGGTTTTGAAGACCGGGGGCATCACCGGACACCCTGCGCTTCCGTGTCCGAAGTCATTGTAACAATGGCGAGGTCTGATGATCCGGGCTCCGCAGCGCGCAGTGCAAAAGTCCTGGCGCAGCTTCGTATGCAGCTTCGCACAATGCCTGCCTCGCACGACGAAGATGTCACTGGCGAAAAAGTGAAAGGCGCGGAGATCAGTCCGCGCCCCACATCATCTACTTGGTCGCCGCGTCCGCCAGTTTCCTCTTGCTCAGGTACCAATCTGTGAGTTCCAAGCCTTCGTGGCTGCTTACGCGCTTTTCCGCATCCGCCTGGGTTGCAGGAGCCGGAACCACTACAGGATCGCCTGGCTTCCAGTTTGCCGGAGTCGACACTGCGTTCTTGTCCGCCGTCTGCAGCGCGACGAAAATGCGCAGCAGTTCCTCCACGCTGCGCCCGAGCGACATCGGGTAATACAGGATGGCGCGGATCACGCCTTTCGGATCGATGGCGAAAACAGCGCGCACCGTAGCAGTGTCGCTCACTGCCTCGTGCACCATGCCGTATGCCCGTGCGACCTTCTGATCGAGATCAGCAACCACTGGGAATGGCACCTTCACTCCGGCCTTCTCCTCGATGTTGCGCACCCACGCGATATGCGAGTAGAGACTGTCCACCGAACTCCCGATCAATTGAACATTCAGCTTCTCGAAATCCGGATTGCGTCGCGCAAACTCGATAAACTCGGTCGTGCACACGGGTGTGAAGTCCGCCGGGTGCGAGAACAGCATCACCCACTGACCCTTGCTGGTGTAGTCGCTCAGACGAATTACGCCGTGGGTAGATTTAGCTTCGAAATTCGGCGCTGCTTCATTAATGCGTGGCATGCGCGGACTGGCCGCTGCTTCGGTTCCATTGCTGCTCATGCTTCTTCTCCTTGTTTATTGAACTGTGTTTACTGAACTGTAGTTTTGCGCCGGCTGGGGCGCATGATACTCGCAAATTTTTGTTCGGCGTTAGACAGGTGGAAGATTTCGCAACGCCACCCGACAGGACGCCGGGTGGCACACACGTGCTAGCCCGGCTGACAGCAACAACAACAGCTGTGCATGGCAAGGCCGGTACACTGTGTGCGGTTACACATGAGGATTAAAGAACCACATCATCCTTTGCTACCAATAGTACCGCAAAGACATCTTGTACAACAGCACTGATCGGAGAAGAACTGCTTATGCGAAATCTTGCGTTTATCCAGGTGGACGTATTCACGTCTCGCCCTTTTGAAGGTAATCAACTCGCCGTCATCACTGATGCCTCAGGCCTTGATACCGAACAAATGCAGCAGATCGCCCGCGAGATGAACCTCTCCGAAACTACGTTCGTATTCCCCCGCGCCTTCGAAGAAGAACGGAACGGCGGACACCGCGTACGGATTTTCACCGTGAACGAGGAGCTCCCGTTTGCCGGCCACCCTACACTGGGTACCGCATGGGTGTTGCGACTGTCCAGCGGAGCTCCTGAAGTCTGGCTCGACCTGAAGGTTGGCAAGATTCCAGTTCAGTTCACAACTGACCAGCGTGGAGAAGTCTTCGGCGAAATGCGTCAGCGTGATCCCGAATTCGGCACCGTATATCCACGAGAGGAAGTAGCGCGCGTGCTGGGCGTTCCTGCCGGCGAACTCGATCCCGATCTGCCGATTCAGACCGTTTCCACTGGCGTTGCATTCACCATGGTTCCATTCCGCTCCTTACAGACGCTCCAGACCTTGCAAGCCAACTGGTCTGAGATGAGTAATTACCTCAAAGACAAGGACAGCAAGTTTTTCTACCTTGTATGCCGCGAAACTGTTGACCCAAATGCGGGCCTGCATGCGCGCATGATCTTCTACAACGGCGAAGATCCGGCAACGGGTTCAGCTGCCGGCTGTTGTGCTTCCTGGATGGCAGCTCACGGTGTCGCCAAATCCGGAGAACGCGTCCTCATCGAGCAGGGAATCGAGATGAAGAGGCCTAGCCGCATTTTTGTTTCTGCAGAAAGAGACGATCAGCGTGTGACCAACGCTCGGGTCGGTGGAAATGTTGTGGAAGTAGCGCGCGGAGAAATTTTCTTCTGATCGATGCGCGTCCCTGAGAGTGCGCTCGTGCGCGTAAACTGCGGACAATTCCATCCTGGTGTTTGGCCGCGATTTCCTCACATATTTCTCGCGCAAGATCTTTACATCATCTCTCACTCTGTCTACGATTCCGCTCGCCTGGTGATTCGAAAAAACTAAGAAGTCATATTCAAAAGAGCGGGACAAATTCCTCTGGCCGGTCCCACGACAGTTGTATCGTCCACGGCATCGAGGTTTGTACCTGACGGGGGACCCCAATGAAGCCGAAGCGAACCATCCTTTGCGTTGACGATAACGAGCAATCCCTCTCCATCCGAAAGGTAATGCTGGAAACCCGCGGGTATCGCGTGATCACATGCGCGAACGCGCCGGAAGCGCTGCAAATATTCAAGAGCGGCGGCGTCGACCTCTTGCTCACCGATCTGATCATGCCGGGCCACGATGGCCACTGGCTGATCGAAGAGGTGAAGAATCTCTCACCGCAAACTCCGGCAATTCTCTTCTCCGGAAAGATTCGCATCTACGATCGCGATCTCCGCGCCGACGCTTTTCTACCTAAGGGCACGTATGCGCCCATTGAATTGCTTGAGCGCATTCGCCTGCTCCTGATCCGCAAGCGCGGACCGAAGCGCAATTCGGTTCCTCTCGTCGCCGCGGTGGCAAGTCCAGCAACAAGCGGCATTCCTATTTCGAAGATTGCGTCATAGCGTCGGGCTTGTCGTCGTCTAGACGCGTGCTGTCGTTTGCGTTGTTTCCGCCGACAACTCGGATGGGTCGAAGTCTGCAAGTGCCAGCCTCAAGTTGCCGGAGTTCGTAGCGTAAGCAAGTCCGTCTTCCATATCGATCGTGCCCGCACGAATCAGCTTTTCGAGCTCGCCATCGAAGTGTTGCATGCCTTCCTGGTCGCCATCTTTGATGGCATCGACCAGCGCGCGGCCTTCGCCCTCCCCACGCTCGATATATTCGCGGGTACGCATCGTGGACTTGAGGATCTCGATCGCTGCCACACGCCCTTTCCCGCCACGGCGCGGAATCAGTCGTTGCGAAACAAAATACCGGAACGAAGCAGCCAGTCGTTTGCGAATTGTCTGCTGATCGCTTAGCGGAAACACTCCAATGATGCGCTCCACCGTCTTCGAAGCATCGATGGTGTGCAGCGTCGAGAGCACCAGGTGACCGGTCTCCGCCGCTGTCAGCGCTACTTCAATCGTGTCCTTGTCCCGCATTTCGCCTACCAGGATCACTTTTGGCGCTTGCCGCAGCGCAGCGCGCAGTGCCAGGGCAAAGCTCGGCGTATCGCTATGCAGTTCGCGCTGGTGAACTGTTCCCTTCTTATGGACGTGCAAGAACTCGATCGGATCTTCGATCGTCACGATGTGATCGGCGCGCTCGGTATTGATCTGATCGATGATTGCGGCCAGTGTTGAAGATTTTCCAGACCCGGTCGGCCCAGTCACCAGCACAATCCCATTCTTCAGATGGCAAATGTCTCTCAGTGCCTCTGGGAGCTTCAATTCATCAAATCCCGGAATCGAATGCGGAATCACGCGCATGACGATGGCATACGATCCGCGCTGCTGGAAGATGTTTACGCGAAATCGGCATTTCGCCGCCAGGCTGTAGGAGAGATCGCACGAGCCTTCCTCTTTCAACGTTAGTGGAGCCTTACGATTGCCTGCCATCAAATCATTGGCAATGCTCTCGGTGTGCTCCGCTGTCAGAAACGGCAAGCCTGCAACTTTGATCGGAACCAGTTGCCCATGTAGTTCGACCTGCGGTGCGCGACCCGGCGAGAAAATCAGATCGCTGACGCGAGGATCGCAATTCACCATCGCGCTTACTAATGCAGCTGTGTTGATTGTGACTTTTTTCGGAGCCGTTGCTGCTACGCTTTCGTTGCCGTTTTGTGCCTTAGCTCCAAAACTGGCTCCAGTGGCAGGATCTGCGAGTTGTGCGCTACCCAAACGTTGCTCCCCCAAAACCTCTTAGACGCAGACCAGAATAGCAAGCGCATGAGTGTTTCCGTTCCTCCCACGCAAGCGAAAGTAACTTGCGCGATAGGTCGTGCTCTGAATTCATTGGGAAAACCTGTAACTCCCGCCTCACATCCCATCCTCCCGGCGCGCACTTCGGGAGGAAAACCGATGAAAAAACACCTTTCCCTTCTCGTTATCGCAACACTCACGTTCGCTTTGACTGCTTGGGCCCAAACCGGCAGTTCCTCAAGCACAGCTCCCGACAATTCAGCACAAACTGGTTCCAGTAGCGGAGCACAGGGCACTACGGGTTCCCAGGGCAGTATGGGGTCCCAGGGCAGTATGGGTTCGCAGGCGGGCAGCCAGGCTTCTGCTGGCGCCGCCAGTCAGCAAACGCTCGAAGGCTGCATCATTAAGGATCAGCAAACCTATTATCTGGAACCGCTGAACGGTCAGGAAGTTCGTCTGCAAGGCAGCAATGTCGGTCAGCACGTCAACCATCACGTGCAGGTAAAGGGCACGCAGCAAAGTGCCAGCAGTGCCGGCGCAACTTCAGGAGCGATGGCTGGACAGTCATCGAGTTCCGCCAATGCAAATGCTCCGACCGACTTCCTGGTTACCGAGGTCGACATGGTATCGGAATCGTGCCCAGCTAACCTCAAGCACCGGCAATCGAGTTCCGGGTCCCAAACGCCGGGTACCGGCAGCGCACAAGGAAACCAAGCAGAGCCCAAATAGCCTGTTGTTTCGTTTTGAAACTCGAAGGCGCACCGGCATCCACTCCGTTGCGCCTTTTTGTTGATTCCACCCTCCCAAGCTGACTCAGCCGTCACTCAAGATTCGGGGCTACCGCAGACGAATCTGCCCTGACCCGGGATCGAAAGATATGTCACTTCAGATCCAAAGATAGACGCGGCGAAAGCAAACGTAAGTTGCTGAATCAGTTTGACTTACACTCGCGTTTCGCCACCCCTCTATGCAACTCGGACGGGGGCCATTTCTCCCCAGGGTACCCGCACATCCCGCTGCTGTTCGGAACCCTCCAGTCGTGTAGGATATGTGCAGTCCGGACACTTCGGTAATGGCCTCCGAATCTGCGCCGGACCGGCTGCTAAATGCCTGATAAGCCACAGAATCCGCGTATCTCGACCGGACCTGCCGATGAGCCGGAAGCCTTGGAAAGTTCGCAACTTTCCGAGGGGGTACGGGTTTCGTCAGATGTGAGCAGCGTAGCCCTTAACGGTGGAGTATTAGGTGCGGGTGCCCGCCGCCTGCGCGACACTGCCGTCGCGAAAAAAGCGGCGCTGCCTGCCAGCGCAGAAGGTTTGACCGATGCGGATCTGATGCTCAGGGTCAAGGACGGCGATGATGCCGCTTTTGATTACCTCTGCGAGAAGTATCGGCGTCCGATGCTGGGTTTCATGTATCGCGTAGCCCGCAATACCAGCGTTGCAGAGGAACTCGCGCAGGAAGTTTTCCTTCGCGTGTATCGGGCCCGACAGACGTACAATGCTGAAGCCAAATTCAGCACCTGGCTGTATCGCATCGCTTCGAATCTTTCTGTGAACTACGTACGGGACACGAAGTACGAGCGTCCCGAGATGAGCGTCAGCCTCGATGAACCCGACGACGATAGTGGACTCACCATCGACGTCGCCGATTCCTCGCTGAATGCCGAGCAATCAATTCTGCGGCGCGAGCGGATGGAAGCTATTCGCAAGCACGTGCAGGCGTTGCCTGAACGGCAGCGCGAAGCAGTCATCATGCATAAATACCAGGGCATGGATTACCGGCAAATTGCCGAGGTTCTAAAAATAAGCGAGTCGGCGACGAAGTCGCTGCTGTTCCGGGCGTACGAAACGCTTCGCGACCGGCTCAAGGATTTTGTATAGGGGAATGGGAATATGAAGTGCGCGGAGGTTCACAGCTACCTGCTCGATCTGGCCACCGGCGAGGCAATCCCCGCCGGAGTGCAGGAACACCTACGTGCTTGCCAGGCGTGTACGGCAGAAGTTGAGTCGTTTCAGAAAACGATGGCGCTGCTCGACGAATGGCAGTCGCCGGAAGATACATCTCCTTATTTCATGACTCGGTTGCGCGCTCGCGTTCGCGAGGAGGCGCAACTGGAGGCTGCCAAGTCAGCCGGCTGGATGAGCTGGTTCCGTAAACCCGCTCTGGCCGCCGCTTTCAGCCTGCTGATCCTGCTGAGTGCGTCGCTGATCCTGAGCCCGGACCACACCCCCAACAAGCCGGGGCAGCCGGCCGCGACGCAGCAGAAATTTTCTCCTGTAGCGGATTTGCAGTATCTGGATAAAAATAGCGATGTGCTGGCAAATTTCGAACTGCTCGATGACGATGCAGGAGACCAGCCCGTTAGTCAGTAACTCTGAAGTTTGTTGTTCTTAGGCGATGCAGGGAAGCAAGCCCATTTCGTGTGTTCTGTTGACGACAGCTCTGGCGCTGGCGCCTGCGATGTTATCTGCGCAGCAGCACAAGCCGCAGCAGAACAACAATGCACCCCGTCTCCAGGCTCCACCTGGGAACGGCGGCTGGGTTCCCAAGGGCCCCGGACCACACCGTGGCGAATGGCTCCGTAACAACAGAGATCTTCCCCTCCAAGAGCAGGAAAAGAAACTCCAGAGCGATCCCAATTTTCAGGCACTGCCGCCCGAGCGGCAGCAGCAACTCAAGAATCGTTTAGAGCGCTTCAATAGCATGCCGCCGGAGCAGCAAAACCGTGTGCTCAGGCGCATGGAAACATGGGAGCACCTGCCGCCCGAGAAACAACAGGAAGCTATGGGCATTTACGACCGCATGAAAAACATGCCGCCGGATCGCCGAAGCATGATGCGAAGCGCCTATCGCAACCTGGAAACGATGAGTCCCGAGGAACGCCAGCACGTGATGGAATCGGATCGCTTCAAGACCATGTTCAATGATGACGAACGCGATCTGCTGAAGCGCAGCCTCGATCTCAATCTCCCCCACGAAGGCGAAGCCCAGAATCGCTAATACCTTTTACGCTTCGTGTTTCACGGTCCACGTTCTTAAAAGAACTACAGTTTTCGCCTGCCACCCTGAGCGAGGCCGAACGGCTGAGTGGAAGGGGGCCTACTCTGCCGCACAAGTGACAGCCGAAGCAGCAGGAACTTCGGCCACAGAACTTCGCCTAGCTTTTACGTGAAACGTTAAACGCAAAAACGGCTTAGTTCATGCTCGCCAGCTTCCGCCTGATCGAGAGCGCTGTCTGCCTCATCTCATCTGAATCCGATGCCTCCGGCGACATGCGCACATAGTTTTCCAGATCATCCGCCGCTGCTCGCATCTGTCCGGTAGCCAGCCGCAGCAATCCGCGCTGTTTCATGTCCTCAGCTGACCGCGGATGTAGCGCAAGGATTAAGTCCACCGCCAGCGCCGCTTTTCGTAGGTTGCGGCTCGAGATGTAAATCCCGCGAAGGTTGTTCAACATACGGGTAAGCATCTGGCGGCGCGAAACCGTCTGCAGGAATTCCGGTTGGAAGGTCAGTTGGCCTGAATAAATAGCGTCGAGCCGTGCCTGGCAGTCATTTGCGTCGAGAATATCGCCACCATTGAACGCGTCGATCAGAATCTCCCGCCCATCTACCTCATAATGCTTGAGCAGAAAATGGCCCGGCATGCCCACTCCAAACAGTGGGAATCCCACACGATGCGCCACTTCCATGTAGACCAATGCCAGCGTGATCGGAATGCCCAGCTTGCGGTCAAGAACCTCGTTCAGAAACGAGTTGCGCGGATCATAGTAATCCTCCTCGTTTCCCTTGAATTCTTCTTCCTCGAACAGTACCTGGTTCAGTGCGGCGATGTAATTCGGAGGTTCGGGGGCCGCTGGAAGCAGCGCATCCACTCTCTTTCCGAGCTGATCCAGCAGCATAAGGTAAGGTTCAGCCTGCAGCTCGGGATATTCCATGCGCGCAAGGGTCAGAGCAGCGCGCTCAAGTGAGATCCTGTCCTCGTCGATATCGTGGCTGATCAGCGCGGAAAACTCCCCGCGTATTCCCCACTCCTCGGCCATGGCGAAATCCTAGCAGAAAACGCCACGACCAGAGCAGACGCCGGATCTACCTCCGTAGCAGGTTGCGAGCGATGAAGAGCGCGTTCGCAGGACGCTCCGCCAGTCGGCGCATGAAGTATGGATACCACTCGGTTCCAAACGGAACGTAGACCCGCATACGCCAGCCTTCCCGGACAATCTCTTCCTGCAGATCGCGCCGTATCCCGTGAAGCATCTGGAACTCAAATGCATCGCGGGCCAGCTTCTCGCTCTTGGCGAAGGCGACCATTTCGCGAATGATCTTCTCGTCGTGCGTTGCGAGCCCATGGTAAATGCCGCTCTTCACCAGGATTTTCGCCAGCTTCACGTAATTCGCGTCCACATCTGATTTCGCCTGGAACGCAATCTCCGGCGGCTCCTTGTACGCGCCTTTGCACAGCCGTATGCGAATGCCCTTGGCGAGCAACTTCTCTACATCAGATTCACTCCGCTTCATGTAGGACTGGATGACCGCGCCCACGCGCCCCTGGTTTCCGGGCACGCGATGCATTTCGTGCACGAAGTCGAGCGTCTTCTGCGTGTAGGGCGAACCCTCCATATCTACGCGGACGAAGTTATTGATTTTCGCCGCATGGGCGATCAACCCGCAGACCAATTCCCGCGCCAGCGACTCATCCACGTCCAATCCCATGTGGGTCAGCTTCACGCTGACGTTCGCGTTCAGTTGCCGCTTCGCGATGTCGTCCAGTATGTGGTGATAAAGCTCCGCACTTTCCCGCGCTTCGGCGACATTGGTTACGTTCTCGCCAAGATTGTCGATCGAAACCGCCATCCCCTTCTGGTTCAGTTCAGCGGCAGCGTTGATGGCGTCATTGACGGTAGTTCCCGCGACAAAACGGTGCGCCATCGGCTGCGCCAGTGGCGATTGCTCGGCAAATTTTCGTAACGCCTTACTCTCGGAAAGATAGATAAAGAACGCTCTTAACACATTCCACCTGGTTGCAACGCATAAAAATACCGGCGCATGCGCCGGCTGGATACTCCGCGACCTTCCTCGAAACCGAGGCAAGTCGCATTGGAAAATCTATTATCAAGACCATTTCTGCATAGTCGTTTGTATCACATCACCGGGCACCGCAGTCAGTCGGATGCGTCACTGGACGTGATGTTTGCGATCACAGCCTGCCGCCTCAGGAGACGACGTCGCCGTCCAGTGCGTCCGCAATCTTCCCCGATGCAATCACCTCGGCCACGCGTTCGAAATCGCCCGATAGGATGCGATCCTGCTCTAACTTTTTTGACACAGCCCGGATGCGATCGTGCGCACGCTGCCCACGCTTGCCGAGCTTTAGTGGCGCCAGGAAATCGATCGCCTGCGCCGATGCCAGCGCCTCAATGGCCAGAACGTTGCGCGTATTCTGCACTACCTTCTTCAGCTTGATCGCCGCAGCCATTCCCATCGAAACGTAATCTTCCTTATTGCCGGACGTCGTGATCGAATCGACCGACGCCGGATGCGCCAGCACTTTGTTTTCGCTCGCCAGCGCGGCAGCTGTCACTTGAGCCATCATGAATCCGGAATTCAGACCAGCCCCTTGCGCAAGAAACGGCGGCAGTTCTTCATTCAGGGATGGATTCACCAGCCGCTCGATTCGCCTCTCCGAGATTCCTGCCAGCGCGCTGAGTGCAATAGCCAGGAAATCCAGTGCGAACGCCAGCGGTTCTCCATGAAAATTTCCGCCAGAGATTACATCTCCTTCAACAGTTTCCTCTCGCTTCCCGACTTGTCGTGGAGCGGCGAAAACCAGGGGATTATCGACTGCGGAATTCATCTCGATTTCAAACACCCGCCGGCAGTGCGACAGCGTGTCTCGCACCGCTCCGTGTACTTGCGGAATGCAGCGCAGCGAATAGGCATCCTGCACTCTTCCGCATTGCCGGTGCGACTCGCGAATCTCGCTGCCTTCCAGCATCTTGCGGATGTTCTGCGCGCTCCGCATTTGCCCCACATGCGGCCGTGCTTTATGTATGCGCTCGTCCATGGCAACATCGGTTCCGCGTAGCGCGTCGAGCGACAGCGCGGCAATCACATCGGCGCTGTCGATCATGATCTCCGCTGCTCGCAGCGTGAGCGTGCCCACCGCCAGCATCGCCTGCGTTCCGTTGATCAGGGAAATCGCCTCTTTGGCTTCCAGCACCAGCGGCTTGATGGTCGCCCGCTGCATCGCTTCGGCTCCGCTGATGCGACGGCTTGCAGGATCGCCCTTACGCCGCGGCTTTTTTCCGGAATTTCCGGCAAAGTACGCCTCGCCTTCGCCGATCAGTACCAGTGCCAAATGCGCGAGTGGCGCCAGATCCCCGCTGGCTCCTACGCTTCCCTGCGAGGGCACTACCGGATGCACGCCGCGGTTCAACATCTCGCATAGGGTCTCGATGACGATCGGCCGAACTCCACTGTTCCCCTTCGCCAGCGAATTCGCCCTCAGCAACAACATGGCGCGGACTTCCGGCTCCGACAGCGGCTCGCCGACTCCCACCGCATGCGACCGCAGCAGGTTCAGTTGCAGCTCGCGAATCTGCTCCGGCGCGATCCGCACGTCACTCAGCTTGCCGACACCGGTGTTCACGGCATACGCCACGCGGTTTCCGGCGAGCAGATCTTCTACCACCGCCCGTGCCCGTTCGACCGACTCCCGTGCAAAACTCTCCAGCAACACCGGGCGTTGTTCAAACACGACCGCGCTGAGCTCTTCGAAATCCAGATCGTTTCCGTTGATTCGGACAGGCTGCATAGGGGAAATCGGTTTGCCGGCTTCAGCCGGACGCATCCGTCGGAGGCACCTCTTCAGGCTGCACTACCTGCTTCAGGCAAACGTGACAGTGTATCAGGTGGAGCATGCCGGACGCTGAATCAGAGCGAGAAAGGCGGGATCAGTCCCGGCACCTAAGAGGCATCACCCAATTACCAATCACCCGATTACCTATTCCCTCACTCTCCCACGGCTCCCTTGAACACTCTCAGATACTTCTCCGGCAGCGACCGCCTACTGAAAGTCGAATCTGTCACGATGTGTGTCGTCTCCCCTTCGGCCAGCAATGTTTCATCGCTCGCCCTCAGGATCTCGTAGCCGAACTGAATCAGCGACGCGCGGAATCGCTTGATACACGTCCGCAGCAGGATTTCGTCATCATATTTAGCCGGGGCCTTGTAGCGGCACCCGATCTCCACCACGGCAATGTAGCAGTCATCCTGCTGCTCCATTTCCTTGTAGGTGAACCCGAGTTGCCGGAGCAATTCCACGCGGCCCACTTCCATCCAGATCAGGTAATTCGTGTGATACACCACGCCCATCTGATCGGTTTCAACGTAGCGCACCCGTAGCGTAGTTTCCGATATCGTTGGTCTATTCATTTTTTAGTTGGCCGAAGACGTCGCTCATTCCTGCCACTTCGGCTTTCGCTTCTCTAGAAATGCGTTCAGCCCTTCGCGGAAATCGGGTGTCGTTCGGATTCTTGCATTCTCATCCACCGCCGCGTGGATCTGCGCATTCAGATCGCTGAATCCATAGCCGGTGAGCAAACGTTTAGTGGATGCCAGCGATGTGGGACTATTCTGCTGCAACATATGGGCCAGCTCGCGTGCGCGCTCGAACAATCTTTCGTGCTCGACTACCTCGTTCGCCAGTCCCATACCATACGCTTCCTGTGCATCGATGATCCGCCCGGTCAACAGCAGATCTCGCGCCTGTTTCTCGCCGATCTGCCGGATCAGGAACGTCGACACAATCGCCGGTACAAATCCGATGCGCACTTCTGTGTATCCGAACTTTGCCTCCGACGATGCCAGCGTGAAGTCGCATAGAGTTGCAATGCCGCAGCCTCCGGCAACCGCCGGTCCGTTCACTGCTGCGATCGTCGGCTTTGGAAACTCGTATATCGTACGGAACAGACGCGCCATGCTCTCCGAATCTTTGACATTTTCTTCCTGCGACTGCGTCGTGATCGCACGCAGGTTGTCCAGGTCCATGCCCGAACAAAACGCCTTGCCTGCCCCGGTTATGATCAGCACCCGGGCCTGCGATTTCTCCACTGCCGCCAGCGCGGCCAGCAGTTCCTCGATCAGTTCGTAGGAAATTGCATTGCGCTTATCGGGACGTTTCAGCGTGATGGTTGCGCAAGCATCGTCATAGGTAAGAAGTAGAGTATTGAAGTGCATGCGGTTCGCGTCTGGACAGCACGCGGATTATAAACTTTGTACGTGCCCCAGGCTCGCGGCGTTCCTTTGGCCGCTAACCTGGGAATCGGCACTATTCCCCGACGGTCGCCACGCTATACGTCTGAGCGATATCCGCCGACATTCGCATCGCGCTCTCCAGTGACTGCTTGATCGGCAATCCCACGCCGCGTGTCTTCAGCGCTTCGATCACTTCTTCGGTGGGAATATTTCCGACTAGCTCATCCTGTGCAAACGGACATCCGCCCAATCCGCCAATCGCCGAGTCGAATCGCCGGCAACCCGCATCGTAGGCGGCGAGAACCTTGGCGCGCGCCTCTTGGCGACGACTATGCAGGTGCACGCCGATATCAAGATAGTCGTACTTGGCCACCCCCGAGAGCACCTCGCTGATCTTGTCGGGACCAGCCACCCCCACAGTGTCTGCCAGCGAGATCGCGTGAATGTCCATCTTCTCCAGCAGGTCCACGGCCTCAACTACCTCTTCCGCATTCCACAAATCGCCATAGGGATTCCCAAACGCCATCGAAATATAGACCACCACACCCAGTCCGGCCTCGTCAGCCTTCTTCTCGATCTTCTCCAATTCGTCCAGCGCCTCTTCCGGCGACTGCTTCTGATTTTTCTGCAAAAACGTCGGCGAAATCGAATACGGAAATCCGACCGTGCTCACCGCTTCTGTCTTGATCGCGCGCTCCACGCCCTTTTCGTTCACCACGATACCGATAATCTCGACATCGTCTGGCGGATCCAGCAATTCCAGCACCTCTTCCGAGTCAGCCATCTGCGGGACCGCCTTCGGCGACACAAACGACACCGCATCCATATGCTTGAACCCCGCCCCAATCAACGCGCGCATATATTGCGCCTTCACATCAGTTGGAATCTGGCCCTTGAGCCCCTGCCAGGCGTCACGCGGGCACTCGATCAATTTCACTTCATCTGCCATTGGCTGCCCTGTGTTGTCGGTGTTTTCCGTAATCGAAGCGAGAGAATAGCAAGCCCAGCACTACCCACCACAGCAGCACCCAGCAAGCGACACTTCCCCAGACCTGCGCGCGCGAGTGCAGGTCCACAGTTCCGAAGGGGAAGCTGTAAAAACGCAATCCCATGTGCTGTCCTAGTTTCGCTCCTATCGCCGCATATGTGATGCCGCCAACGGGAATGGAAACCAGCGCAGCTCCCGCGAAACGCAGCGCTGCCACCGAATTGCGCACACCGGATGCAATTAGGAGAAATCCAAAAGAGAAGAGCAGCCCCGAAAGGACCGCCATGATGCCAGGAGTGCTGATCACCGCAGTCGAGCCCCCATTACGTTTGCAGAACTCCCACACTGAACTTCGGCACTTCCGGATTCAGCGACGCTGCCGAGAGTGCCGCGATGACCGCATCCCGCGTGTCCAGCGGATCGATGATCGCATCAATCCACAGTCGCGCCGCTCCATATCGCGGATCTGTTTGCCGATCGTAGGTCTCCTTCACCGACTCATACAGTTGTTTGCGCTCTGCCTCGCTCAGCTTTTTGCCGCCACGCTCCAACTGTTTAACCTTGATCTCCACCAGCGTACCCGCGGCCGAATCGCCACTCATCACCGCATATCGCGCAGTTGGCCATGCGAACAGGAAGCGCGGATCGTACGCCTTGCCGCACATGGCGTAATGTCCAGCGCCAAACGATCCGCCCAGGATGACCGCAATCTTCGGCACCACCGAGTTCGACACGGCATTCACCATCTTCGCTCCCGCTTTGATGATGCCGCTCCACTCCGCATCGCGCCCCACCATGAAGCCGTTCACGTCGTGCAGGAAAATCAGCGGCACCAGGTTCTGATTGCAATCCATGATGAAGCGCGCCGCCTTCTCCGCCGACTCCGTATAGATCACGCGTCCGAACTCCACTCGCTTGTGACCCTGCTCGTCCGTCTGATGCTGATGCGTCGGTTGGTTCGCAACAATTCCAACCGCATATCCGCCAATGCGCGCGAAGCCGCACACCAGCGTCTTGCCATACTCCGCGCGATACTCGTCCCAGCGGCTGCCGTCCACGATGCGCGCAATCACTTCCTTCATGTCGTAGGGCTTCGCCGGATCCGACTCATATATCCCGTACAGTTCTTCGGCCGCGTATTGTGGTTCTTCCGGATCGATGCGGTCGAAGGGCGCACGCTGTCGCGCTCCCATCTTCTCCACCAGCGAACGTATGCGTGTGATGCACGCTTCGTCGGTTGGCTCGTGATAATCCACCGTGCCGCTGATCGCGGAGTGCATCTCGGCTCCGCCCAGTTCCTCCGCGGAAACTTTCTGTCCAATCGCCGCCTGCACCAGCGCTGGCCCCGCCAAAAATAGTCCGCTGCCGTCGGTCATCAGCACGTGATCGCACATCACCGGCAGATATCCGCCGCCGGCCACGCACATGCCCATGATCGCCGCAATTTGCGGAATCCCCTTCGCCGACATCACCGCATTGTTGCGAAACACGCGCCCGAAATCGTCCGTGTCAGGAAAAACATCTTCCTGCAACGGCAGGAACACGCCCGCAGAATCGACCAGGTAAATGGTAGGAATGTGATTGTCGAGAGCGATGTTCTGGGCGCGGATCACCTTCTTCGCCGTCATCGGAAAGAATGCGCCCGCCTTGACCGTGGCGTCGTTCGCGATGATCATGAACGTGCGCCCGTGAATCTTCGCCAACCCGGTGATCACCCCGGCCGACGGTGCACCGCCCCATTCTTCGTACATTCCACTGGCGGCGTAAATTCCAAGTTCGAACAGCTCCGTGCCCGGATCGAGCAGCAGCGCAATGCGCTCCCTCGCCGTCAATCTCTTTTTGGCATGTTGCGCTTCAATGGCCTTCGATCCGCCCCCCTGCGTAAGCTCGTCTTCTTCATTGCGGATCCGACTGACAAGTTCGGCCATGGCGCGCATGTTCTTTTCAAAACGCGCGGAGGTAGGATCAATGCGGGTCTCAATTACATTGGGATGAATACTAGAAGACGTCGACGTCGGCTTCATGGGTCCGCCCGAACAACGAGATATAAACCCTTAACGATAGACCAGTGGAGTCTGGTCAGGCAAACGCGGCGCAGCGTTTTCCAGGATGCGGATGGTATCAGCGATCGGGTGCTCAGATATCTTGCTGATCAGCCCGAGTTCCAAAGCCTGGGCCGCCGTCACCTTCTCGGCAGCAACAAACATTTTCAGAGCTCGCGATTTGCCGATCAGGCGCGGCAAGCGCTGTGTTCCGCCCCAACCGGTGATCAGCCCCAGTGCTGCTCCACGATGTCCAAAAATGGCGTGTGGATGCGCGATGCGCATGTGGCACGATGATGCCAGATTCGAGCCCACCTCCCATGCAGTAGCCGCTGATCGCCGCGCAGACGGGAGCTGGGAACGCCTCAATAGCATTCATCAACTGCTGACCCATTTTCGAGAACTCGTACGCGGCAGGACCCGTAAGCTGGGCGATTTCGTTAAGATCGGCTCCGGCCGAAAAGAAGCGGTCATTGCCGGTGATGATGATCGGCCGCGGCTGCTTCGCCAACTCGAGCAGCCTATTGGTCAGCGCAACCACGCAAGCGCGCGTAAGCCGATTCGTACCATCGTCCGAGATGAGCCGCAGCAGTGTTACTCCGGCTTGCGGTTCTACTTCAAAAAACTTACTCACCGATTTCACCGATATTCACGAATCCATCTCTCCTAAGAATTATCCGTGAACATCCGTGAAATCCGTGGCTGTTTTCATTCCAGCCATCCATCCAGGTCCCGCCCATCTTCACTCAATCGAAACGCCGGAATCCTGGCTCCATCTCCAATAATCCGATGCGACACCGGATCGCGCGTGACCCGCGTGACCCATTGCTTACCCACATCGAACTTCTCGCGAGTAAACCAGCGTTGCGGAAGCACCTCCACGAGCCCCGCATGCGGATACAAGACGAAAATGGCGCATGCCGGACCGGCGTCGCCTGATGTCGTCCGCCGGGCAACGATCGGAAATTCCTTCACATCCCGAAGCGGCTCAGGCACGCTCAGTTCCTGCATTCCCTCGCTTAGCTCAGCGGAAAACTCAAGATCTGTGACAGGCTCCACTTTGGCAAAAATGCGTTCCGTCGATTGTTTGAACCACCCAACGATCTCCTCGAAAACGAACGGTTTCAGGGCGTTCAACTCGAATGCTACAACCCGTAACGAGTTACGTCCTTCTGGGCACCATATTCCTAAAGTTCCTGTGCCAATCTCGAACGGCGTGCAAAAGATGTTCAACGCCAGCAGCGGCTCGTTCCGCTTGCCCGCCTCATGCAAACTGACCAGATGTGCTAGCTGCCCATCTTCGCCGTGATGCAACCACTCATACTCCTTCCCGGCCTTGCCCTTCACCACCGGAAAATTTTTCCAGTACCATGGAGCCGGACCGGTCGTGTTGCTGATGATCTGCTGCAGGCGGGATTTTTCGGAATCACTAAGGATGGTCATCTAGGAAATTTACAAGAAGGATCGGCTGTGGTCCTGACTGCTAGCGTCCTCTGCTCCACACTTCAAATATCCCCCATCCAAAAAAACACAGCCCTAAGATGAATTGAAACAACCGCTGGTACCACTTCGCGTTGTATGTTTTGGAGGGTCGAATCTGTCGAAAACGCCAGAGAACCACTGACTGGACAGCAAGCATTGCTCCGATGCCGACACTGAGGATATCGTCCCACTGCGACATGTGAGGGTTCACTTACTGTGCGGCGCTCACGCCGCGCGGCTTGACGTGCTCGCGAATGAACTGAACGATCTGCTCCATCGGCGTTCCCGGCTGAAATACGCCGCCCACACCAATCTTCTTCAACGCCTCGATATCCTGGTCCGGGATAATGCCGCCCACGAGCACCAGCACATCATCCATCTTGTTCTGTTTCAGCAGATCCATGATGCGCGGCACAATGGCGTTGTGTGCGCCCGACAGGATCGACAGCCCGATGACGTCCACGTCTTCCTGCAGGGACGCATTCACTACCATCTCCGGCGTCTGCCGCAGTCCGGTGTAGATCACTTCCATGCCGGCATCGCGCAATGCGCGCGCAATCACCTTGGCGCCGCGGTCATGGCCATCGAGGCCCGGCTTCGCCACCAGCACACGGATTTTCGCTTGATCCGCCATGGGAACCGACTATTTAACCACAAACCACGGAGCGGGTCACGGACCGGGGCTCTTTCTGAGTCCGGGCGTCTTTCTAAATCCGAGCGTAAGCGAGGATTCTGTCATGCCGAACGAAGTGAGGCATCGCTATTCCCAGCACGGCTGTCCCCAATAATGACTCGATCACGCCCTCTTCCTCTTTGCATTCGACCTCTCCGCCACCTTTCTCGTCCCGTTTTCTTTCGGCGGGATTGCCGCCGGCGTATCCACGCTTCGCCACAGGTACCAGCACGCAAACGTCCGATACGGAC
>CAZBCQ010000051.1:0-2169 GCA_964490255.1 uncultured Terriglobales bacterium
TGGCCTTCTACCTTGACACTATGAAAGCGGTACGTCATGCTATTCAACTTGGGGAATTCTCCAGGTTTCTTTCTGGTGTGCGGGCCCGCGGTTTGAACTCCCCTGCTCATACCTAAAGGGAAGACCCAAAAGGTAGGCCCCAGCTCCCGCAGGATAGGAAAGCTGGTCGGCAGTGCCAATCAGTTCCCGCAGGTACAATTAAGAACGGAGTAAGACCGGACCAGTCTGGCCAACGGAAACGTACGCTGGGCGGGCACTTACGGAAGAATGGATATGCACGCGCTCTTATTGGCAGGTGCTTTTCTGCAGACAGCAGGCGGAGGCGCCGGTTACTTGGCATGGGCTCCGCTGGTTCTGATTTTTGCAATTTTTTATTTCCTGTTGATACTCCCGCAACAACGCAAGCAGAAACAATGGAAGGAAATGCTGGGGCAATTGAAGACTGGCGACCGCGTCACCACGAGTGGTGGCATTCGCGGCACCATCGTAGCTTTGCGCGACGATAATCTTCATCTGCGCGTTCCGCCCGATAACATTCGTCTGGAAGTTGCGCGCAGTGCCATCGTCTCCGTTACCACGGGAGAAGAGGCGGCCAAGACGTCGTAATGCGGATCCTTCCTGCGATGGTCGCGGGAAGTTGAATTTGGAATAGCAGTTGTCGTTACCCATGAAAAAGAACCTTCTCTGGAAAACCGTCTTCATCATTGCAGTCATGGTGGTCTTTCTCTTCGGTATCTTCGGGATACCGAAGAGTCTGTCCGGTTCCGGCCTTGTCACCAGCCTGCAAAGTCGCATTCACCTCGGCCTGGATCTCAAGGGCGGTACTCACCTGATCTTGCAGGTCATGGTCAATGATGCCGTCAATGCGGATTCCGACCATGCTGTCGAGCGCCTCAAGCAAGACCTGAAGGACAGCAACGTCGCGTATGCCGAGATCAGCAAACCTGATCCGCAGAACGCGCCTGACCGCGTCCAGATCAAAGGCGTTCCGCCCGAGTCCAGCAGTGAACTGCGTCGCGTCGTGGAAGAGCGCCTTCCCGATTACACCCCAAATTCCGGCCCGGATAATTCATGGGTACTTTCGATGAAGCCGTCCGCGCTTACCGACCTGAAGAATCGTGCAGTCGCGCAGGCCATCGAAACGATTCGCAACCGTATTGACCAGCTCGGCGTCAGCGAGCCCGTCATCGAAGAACATGGCCTGGGCCAATATCAGATTCTCGTCCAGCTTCCCGGTGTCGATGATCCCGCTCGCGTGAAAGAGATCATGCAATCCACGGCGATGCTGGAGATCCGGCAATCGCTGGGTGGGCCTTACGCCAGCGAGCAGGAAGCCCTGCAGGCGCATGGCGGGGTTCTTCCTCCGGATGCGGTCCTGCTCAAAGGACGCAACATCGGCGTTCGTGGCTCCGACGCGAGCACTCCAGCAGACACCTACTATCTGGTCAGCCGGGCCTCCGCTGTTACAGGCAGCGATCTTCGCGATGCCCAACCAACTCGCGATGAGAACCAGCGTCCGGCCGTCCGCTTCCTTCTGACCGGTGAAGGTGGACGCCGTTTTGCCGCGTTCACTGGGTCGCACGTCAACGATCAGCTTGCAGTCGTTCTCGACAACAAAGTTCAGGAAGTCGCGACCATTCAGGAGCAGATCCACGACGAAGGCCGCATTACCGGTGCCTTCTCGGAACAGCAAGCAAAAGATCTCGCGATGATCCTGCGCTCAGGCGCGCTGCCGGCGGGTATTCGCTACCTCGAAGAGCGCACGGTTGGCCCATCGCTCGGTGCTGACTCGATCCGCCACGGCGTGATGGCAGCTGTGATCGGCTTGCTCGCAGTGCTGATCTTCATGCTGATTTACTACCGCGGCTCGGGCATCAATGCGGATTTGGCCTTGATCCTGAACCTCATCATCCTGCTCGGATTCATGGGGTACTTCGGCGCGACGCTTACTTTGCCCGGCATAGCCGGTGTGATCCTGACGGTCGGTATGGGCGTGGACTCGAACGTGCTGATCTTTGAGCGCATTCGTGAAGAGTTGCGCAATGGCAAGACGCCTCCGTCGGCGGTCGAGCAGGGATTCGCACACGCATGGATCACGATCGTCGATACGCACGTCACGACCATCGTGTCAGCCGTCATTCTGTTTATGTTCGGCACCGGACCGGTGAA
>CAZBCQ010000051.1:2269-7976 GCA_964490255.1 uncultured Terriglobales bacterium
CGTCCAATGATCCAGAGGGATTCGTGGAATTCTTTCGTAACACAAATATCGATTTTCTTGGCAAGAAGTGGTACTTCCTCTCTTTCTCGCTGATCTTCAGCGTGGCCGGCATTCTCTCCATGCTCTTCTGGCATGGCGTACCGCTGGGCGTCGATTTCAGCGGTGGAACCATCGTCACGGTAAAGTTCACGCACCCCCCGAATGACGGCAAAATCCGTGCCGCTCTCGACCACGCTGGACTTCGTGACTTCAAGCTGCAGCGTCTCGGTCAGGCAGCGAACAACGAACTCTTGATCGCGCTCCAGCAGAAGGAGACCAGCGAGGCCGCTCTCGACCAGGGTAAGAACACCATCATCAATGCCCTGGAGTCAGCGCCCGACAGCAGTCGCAAGGACCTGAATAACTCCAGCTATCAAAGCATCCTGGACAGCTTGGTTTCCAAGGACCCGTTGCACTTCGGATCCGAGGCCGTACAGACGTACGCGCCTATCGCCCAGCAGGTTGTAAGTATTCGCGACAAGGACAATGGCGGCGCGATCGGTTCCTTCGATCAGTTGAATGCGGTTGGTGCCCCGGTTGTGCAAGCTTTGCAGTCGGACTTCTATCTTTCCGATTTCGGCGTTCGCAATGTCGACATCGTTGGACCGCAGGTCGGGAAGCAGCTCCAGACGCAAGCGAAACTTGCCGTACTTTACTCTTTGGCAGGGATGCTGGTATACCTTTGGTTCCGTTTTGAGCTGATCTACGGCGTTGCTGCTGTAGTCGCCGTGTTTCACGACACGCTCATCACGGTGGGTGCATTCTCGCTCACGAATCAGGAGATTACACTCACGGTCATCGCCGCGATCCTGACGCTCGTCGGCTATTCGATGAACGACACGATCGTTGTATTTGACCGTATTCGGGAAAACGTTAAACTGTTACGCCGCGAGAATCTGGCTGATATCGTCAACAAGAGCATCAACCAGACTTTGAGCCGAACGATCCTCACGTCGGGACTTACTTTCCTGACGGTGCTTTCGTTATACCTGTTCGGTGGCGAGGTACTCCGCGGATTTTCCTTTGCCCTGGTCATTGGAATCCTGATCGGCACGTACTCGTCGATTGCAGTCGCGGCCCCGATGTTGGTCGCTTACCAGGAATGGCGTGTCCGCCGTAAAGGGGTTCAGGTTCAGGCAGCTTCTCTTCCGGCTGCCCGGCGTGAAAAAGTGCGGGCTCGTTAAAGCTCGGTCATGTTTTAGGTCTTCCAGAGACTCCCCGGCCCCGCAGCCAACCCTGATTTTCGGGTTCTGTGGGCCGCTTCCTGGAGTTAATGGGCGGAGGTGATCTCTCCGCAGGCAAGCTGTCCTGAATAGCGGCTGCTGTTTGCTGTTGAGGCTGCAGTCTGTGAGCAAAACACGGTGGAATTCCGCCGGGCTTTGTGCTGTTCGCCTTCCCGAAATTGGGCTCGTGTTGCTGGCTTCCAGTTTTCAAAAAAATGAATCCTAATTACCCGAATCTGGGAGCAAATTCTACTGTCTCGGTGTCTAAGCTATTCAAGCAGGGAAGTAGATAGTACGGAGATCAGGCCAATGTTTGAAGACAGCCTAATTGAATCCGGAGGGAAGATGAAGACCAAGCGTGGTGCTACCACCATGCTGTCATTCATCCTTCAGATTTGTTTGCTTGGGGTTTTGGTACTAATCCCACTCATTTATACGGAGGCGCTGCCCAAGCAGCAGTTGATGACCTTCCTGGTCGCGCCGCCGCCACCTCCACCACCGCCTCCGCCGCCGGCAGCGGCTCCAGTCAAGATTGTTAAGCCTGTCCAAACGGATATCGTGAATGGCCAGCTGCGTACCCCCACCAAGATTCCTGAGAAAGTCCAGATGATTAAGGAAGAGGACACGCCTCCGCCGAGCGCGACTGGCGTGGTTGGCGGCGTACCGGGTGGCGTACCGGGTGGCTCCATGGGCGGCGTGATTGGCGGCATCATTGGCGCCACGGCCAGCACCGGAGCGGTACCTAAGGCAGTGACTCCGCAGCGTGTACGCGTATCGCAAGGCGTATCGCAAGGTCTGCTGATTCACGAAGTTCGTCCGACCTATCCTCCGCTGGCGCGCCAGGCTCGCATTCAGGGAGCCGTGGTTCTGCAGGCGGTTATCGGGAAAGATGGCGCCATACAAAACCTGCACGTAGTCAGCGGGCATCCAATGTTGACCACGGCTGCTATCGATGCTGTCAAGCAGTGGCGCTATAAGCCCTACTTCTTGAACGGCGAGCCGGTCGAAGTGGATACGCAAATTACGGTAAACTTCACGCTTTCCGGCGGTTAAACCGCGCTGGCAGAAAAGGCAGGGAACATTCCTGCCTTTTGTCGCAGAAATTGCGAGCTGCTCGAATCCGTGAATCTGGTTTCGTAAACTCCCCGGTCACGCCTCTTGTCTAGCGTGCATGGAGCGCCTCTGCCGGAGAGAGATGGCTCGCGAACCTGCCAAACGTTCAGGCGGGTGCAGAATTAGCAATACACGCTCGAATTAGTTCTGAGGAGGAACAACCTACCAATGCTAGCTCATGCTTCAACTGCAATGCTTACTCACGTACACACCGCGGCCTTCTGGCTCTTTCAGGAAGGCGGCACCATTCAGTGGGACCCGATTTCCATCTGGAAGTTGATGGGTATTCCCGCCAAGTGCGTCGTGGTCATCCTGTTCATCATGTCGGGATGGTCCATCGGCGTCATGATCGATCGCTGGATGGCTTTCAGCGCTGCCCGCAAGCAGTCGCGCGCTTTTGCTCCCCAGGTTGCCGGCGCTTTGCGCGAAGGCAAGATTGACGAAGCGATTAAGATCGCCGAGCGCAACAAGAAGAGCCACCTGGCGAAGGTCGTCACCGCTGGCCTGCAGGAATTCAAGGCGCACGGCGAGTCCACCGAGATCCCTGGCGAGCAGATCGAAGCCAGCAAGCGCGCTCTTGAGCGTGCCGAAGCCATCGTTCACGCCGAACTGAAGCGCGGATTGGGCGGTCTGGCCACCATTGGATCGACAGCCCCCTTCGTTGGACTGTTCGGTACGGTCGTCGGTATCTTGAATGCGTTCCGTGGTATTTCGGAGTCGAAGGCAACCGGTCTGGCGGCAGTCGCCGGCGGTATCGCTGAAGCTCTGATCACCACCGCAATCGGCTTGTTCGTCGCCATCCCGGCCGTGATGATGTTCAACTATCTCACCGGCCGCGTGGAAGCGTTCGACGTCGAAATGGATAACTCGTCCAGCGAACTGATCGACTACTTCCTGAAGCGCCGCAGCGCTGTCCGGAAGTAGCTGCGAGGCATTATCCCGGCTCGTTCGTCGCGCCGGATTTTGGAATGGCATTGGTGGTTGCGGGGCCCTCAATTCGGAGGGCCCCAATCCCAGGAGTGCCTGAAGTACAAGGAATCTTATGGCGATAGCAACACGAAATGAAGGCGGTCGGATCAACTCCAACATCAATGTGACACCGATGGTGGACGTGATGCTGGTGCTGCTCATCATCTTCATGGTGGTCACGCCCATGTTGCAGCACGGCGTCAGCGTCGATCTGGCCCGGACCAACAACCCGGTCCCGATGGCCGATGCCGACAAGGAAGATGCCCTGCTTCTCGCAGTTACCCGCGATGGCAAAATCTTCTTCGGCACCGATCAGATCCAGGCCGATCAATTGACCAACAAGCTGAAGGACCGGCTGGCAAGCCGCACTGATAAGCGCGTGTTCGTCAAGGCCGATGCCCGAACGAAGTACGGCAACGTCGTTGAAGTTGTCGACAACGTTCGTGCTGCCGGCGTCGATGATCTTGGCCTCTTGACCGAACAACGCAGAAGTACTCCACCGCCACCGCCGCCAGGTGCAACCAAGCCGACCGGCGCGACTGCAGGCGGAGAATAGCAGGGGAATCTTATGGCAATGACAACTGGAGGCTCGGGTGGCGGTCCCACTGCGGACATGAACGTTACCCCCCTCATCGATGTACTGCTGGTGCTGTTGATCATCTTCATGGTGATCACGCCACTTACTCCCCACGGACTGGATGCGCTGGTACCTCAGCCTCCACCGCCGAATGCCCCGAAGAACCAGGCCCCGGATCGCACCATCGTTGTCCAGGTCATAAAGGGCAGCGGCGATCGTCCGAACCTCAAGATCAATCAGGACGACGTGAGCTGGGACAATCTGGACAGCCGTCTCAGCGAGATCTTCAAGACTCGCGCTGAGAAAGTGATGTTCGTTAAGGCCGATACCGATCTGCCGTTTCAGGATGTAGCGCAGGTTATCGATATCGCCCACGGCGCCGGAGTCGATAAAGTTGGTTTGATCACCGCAAAGATCGAAGCGGGCGGTTAATCGAGTCGAGTTTTTCCGATAGGCGGCTTGGAAAACCTTGCCGTTTATCGCGATGTTCCACCTCAGACGGTTGAACTCCTCCGGGTGCAGCGCAGGTAATCCTGCCTGTGGTGACCCGGAGGAGCGAGAACCGGAGGCCTTACAGGACAGCTAGACTGTCCAGGTACGAAACAGGAGATCATCCCTGCAGGTTTCACCTCGTCGCGCGTAGCCGGCCTCGGCGAGTGCAATAGAATCACGGCGCTTCCGAGCGCTTGAGACCCTGCAAAGGGGGAACTAATACATATCATGAAAAAAAGCTTTCAATTACTCACCCTGGCTGCCGCCGCCCTCATGCTGTTTTCCGCGACCGGATGCAGCAAACTGCGCGCGCGCGACCAACTCAACAAGGGCGTTCAGTCCTATAAAAATGCGAAGTATGAAGAGGCTATCGAGCGCTTCAAGAATGCTGTCGAACTCGATCCCAGCCTGATTAACGCGCGCCTTTACCTGGCCACCGCTTACGAACAGCAGTACATCCCGGGCGTGGACACGCCGGACAATAATCGTATGGCTGCGCAGGCCATCGATGAGTTCAATAACGTTCTGCAGCGCGATCCTACGAACATCATCGCCATCAAGAGCATCGCGTCTCTCTACCTGCAGCAAAAGAAATTCGACCAGGCCAAGGAATACTTCCGCAAGGCAATCCAGGTCGACGCGAACGATCCCGAAGCCTACTACTCGATCGCCGTTATCGACTGGACACAGGCATACCAGCCGCGTATGGAAGAGCGCAACAAACTCGGCCTGAAACCCGAAGACTCCCTCGGTGCCAAGGACAAGAAGGTCTGTCAACAGGTGCAGGCTAAGAACACGCAGTACGTCGACGAAGGCATGCAGATGCTGAACAAGGCGATCGAACTGCGTCCTGACTACGACGATGCCATGGCCTATCTCAATCTCATGTGGCGCGAGAAGGCTGACATCGAGTGTGGCGATCCCGCAGCGCGTACGCAGGACCTGAAGACGGCTGATGAATGGGTCGACAAGACTCTGGCAGTAAAGAAGGCTAAGGCTGAGAAATCGGCTGGACCGGGCGGTATCGTTGCCGACCAGAAATAACCCTCCTCCTCAGAACAGGACGGCACGCTGAACGTGCCGCGCCGGGGCAGGCTTCGCGCCTGCCCTTTTATTTTCTGCACACCAGAGTCAGCGGGTTCTACATCACCAAACCGGTCAACGTTGCCATCAGCACTGCAAACACAATCAGACTCACGACCACGTACAGCCAATCGCGCTCCAGAGCAAACGCAAACGCCGCAAACAGTACGCGTGCAACGGGCGTTGCAACCAGGATCAGTAGCCCCAGTTG
>CAZBCQ010000051.1:8076-12943 GCA_964490255.1 uncultured Terriglobales bacterium
CCGCAAACAGTACGCGTGCAACGGGCGTTGCAACCAGGATCAGTAGCCCCAGTTGTATGAGCTTTAGCGGATCCAGGCTGGCAGCGCCGCGAATCACGCCTCCAACAGACGTCAAGGCAGCGGTTTCTCCGTGGAATTGTTGGTAACTCACTCTTACAGCATGGTTGTGCCACAGATAAGCGATCCCTGCTACGAAGACCAGCGTCGCGGAGAGGCTGACGCCCACTCGCAGCAGGATGCCAATGATCTGTTCGATCTTTTGATCGTTCCACGCCGCTTCTGTTCCCATCAGAGTCTTCCCGTCACAGCGTTGTAGAGCATCTCGATTCCCAGCACCGCGATTACGATCGCGAAAACATATCGCAGCACGCGCACCTTCGCTCGCACCAGCACTTTCGCTCCGACCAGCGAGCCCGCCAGCACTCCCAGCATCACTGGCATTGCAAGTCGTGGATCGATGTAGCCCCGGCTCAGGTAGACTCCGGCACTGGCCGCAGCCGTGACGCCAATCATGAAGTTGCTGGTTGTCGTCGAGACCTTGAACGGAATCTTCATGATCTGATCCATAGCCAGCACCTTTACCGCTCCCGATCCGATTCCCAGCAACCCGGAAAGCATTCCCGCACCAAACATCAATCCGAATCCGCCCGGCACGTGATACACGTTGTACCGTTGCCTGGTGTCGCCCACCGGATAGTCGCTGTTCATGCGTAGGGTCGTCGCCAGCGTATCCGGAGGGCGATTCGCGACTTGCTGTGACGCGTCGTGCCGCGACAGGAATGCCGAATATAGCAGCACGAGACCGAACACGAACCCGATCGCCCCTCCGGACACTTTCGCCGCGATCAGCGCGCCGACCGCCGCACCAATGGTGGTTGCAATCTCAAGGAACATGCCGATGCGTATGTTGGAATACCCTTCGCGCACATAGGCCGCTGCTGCTCCCGAAGAGGTCGCGATCACCGACACCAGTGAAGCGCCGATTGCGTACCGTATGTCGACGCCCAGCAGCAGAACCAGCATGGGCACGACAACTACGCCGCCTCCAAGCCCGGTGAGCGCGCCAAGAAAGCCGGCAAGAAACGACCCCACCCACACCACGATCGTGAATTCTAGAGTTGTCATTTAGCGCTCCCCCGTAGACGAGGGTGAAGTCCTGAGGCATCCGATTCAACTGAAGAGCATAGCAATAAAAAGGCGGCCACTTTTGGCCGCCTTCTTCTTCCAACATTACTTGTTCCGCCGAGCCTCTATAGCCGCAGTGACTGTGTCAACTTGAAGCTCACAGCCGACTCAGCGGGGAGAGTGATCTCACGATTGCCAGTCAATCCTGCGCCTGCTGTTCCAGCGCCGCCTCCGGCAAGCGCGCCGATTGCCGCTCCTTTGCCTCCGCCCGCCAGGCCGCCAATCAAGGCGCCCAGTCCAGCGCCACCACCGATCAACGCGGCTGACCTCTTGCCCTTTCCGGTGGAGGTCCGGCTCACGGTCGATGCGGATAGTGCGTGGGGCACACCGCCCACCGTGACGGAACGAATGGTGATTGCCAATGCCGCGCCGCCTTTGAAGCGTCCCGCCGACTTCGCATCCTTTACTTCGCCGGATACGGTGGCTCCAGCCGGAATAAGCGTCCTACCATCCACGACAACTGGGTCCATAACGCTAGCTGTAAACGTTTCGCCGGTCTGGCTCACCTTGGACCCAATCTCCTGATTCAGCCGCACACGGAGCACGGTCCCGGCGGGAACGATCTTCGGTTTAGGCGCGGGAGTTGAGGTCTCAGCCGCAGGAGCTTGTGCCTGCTGCATGGGAGCATTCGCGGGCGCCGCATTCGCCAACGCTTGCGTCGTGCCGGGTGCGTTCGCCGTATTATCCGGAGCGGTCGCCGGCGGTTGCTGCTGTAGCTGATTATCTGAAGTTTCGGGTTTCTTGCTGCATGCCGCCAGACCGATCAGCAGACATACGGTAAGCAGAAATACGCTCAATCGCGAGCTCATTATGGGTAGTTCCTCCTCTGGTTTCTTTCAGGAAAGCTGAGTGCCCCAAGCACTGTGCAGACTCACCGGTTCGGGTTCTCGGTAGCCGAACATAACCATACACTTCCGAGAACCTTGCTGCCACTTACCAACGGCACAAAGAGGTCAGCAGACCCTACCATGCATAACACGAAGTACTGCGGAGGAAAATCCAGCAATTCACGTATATATGACAATGAAATCAGGCGCCAGTCTGCGCCTCCTTTGTGGTCAGTTCTCGTATGGCTGCTGTGATCTCCAGTTGGTTGAGCTCTTCTCTTTGTAGAACTCCTGCATCACGTAGAACGCCTTCTTCTTCTGCCCACGGTCTGACACGAGTCCTTTGCGGTTGTAAAAATCCTGCACAACGGGCAGAACTCTTCGTGGCGATCGAAAATCCATGAGAATCCATGGAGTGGTCCCGCGCAGGAAAGGAATTTTGTTCAGCATCACGATCTGGTGCCGGTAGATACTTTCCTGGTATTCCTCGGTCCAGCGTTCGTCCGGCGAACCGTGCAGTCCGAACTGGGCATCGCCGCCAAACTCCGTCATGATCAGTGGTTTGTTATACGGCGTCTTCCACGTGATGCGATCCGCATCTTCCGGCGCGCGTTCGTACCAGCCGACATATTCATTGCAGCCGATCACGTCCAGATCGGTCCCCAGGGGATCGTCGATCAATTTCGTATTCGGTTCGGAGTAGTGTGTCTCCAGCGCCGCCGAAATCAGGCGCGTCGAATCGAGTTGGCGCGCAGTCTTCACCAGGTCGCGCATGAATGCGATGCGAGCATCGTTGATCGGCGTCTCGTTTCCCATCGACCAGACAATGATCGACGCGCGGTTCTTGTCCCGTGTGATTTCCTCCGTCAACTGATTCTTCGCATTGGCCAGCGTCGAGGCGTTCGTCCAGTCGATCGTCCAGTACACCGGAATTTCCGACCACACCAGCAGCCCCATGCGATCGGCCATTCGCGTCATGTTTCTGTTGTGTGGATAGTGCGCCAAGCGAACGTAGTTGCCGTTCATCTCCTTTACCCAGCCCAGCAGCGTACGCGCATCGTCGGCGCTGAAGGCGCGTCCGGAGCGATAGGGAGCCTCTTCGTGGACCGACACGCCGCGCAGAAAAATCGGCTTGCCGTTCAGCAGAATGTCCTGTCCGCGGACTTCGATCGTTCGAAACCCGATCTGATCACGCACCACCTCATCGCCGGCATCGAACTCCACGTCGTACAGCTTGGGATTCTCCGGTGACCACAGACTTAGACCGGACACATTCACTGCGATCTGCCCGTAGCCGTTTGCGTCTGTCTGGATCTGTTTCTCGACCTTCAACTCAGGAATGCGCATGATCACCGGACGCGAGCCGCCATTCATCTTCACCCATCCGGCGAGTTCGCTCTGCGATCCTTTTTGTAATTGCAGGAAGTAATCCTGAAGAAACACGTTTGGTACTTCTACCAGTTCAACGTCGCGTGTAATCCCGCCGTAGTTCCACCAATCGGTGTTCACCGTCGGCACAGCGTCGGCGTGACGATTGTCATTTACGTAGATCACGATGAAGTTCTCGCCATCCTTCACCAGGTCGGTGATCTCGCAGTTGTAGCCAGTGAAACCGCCCACGTGTACGCAGGCCTCCTTCCCGTTTACCCACACGCGCGATTCGTAATTCGCAGCTCCGATGCTCAGGAACGTTCGCTTATTCGCCGGCTTCTTGTAGAGAAATGTCCGCTCATACCAGACCGTACCTTCGTACAGGAAGAGGTCCTTCTTCTGGCTGTTCCAGTCGCCCGGAACTTGTAGCGTGTCCGAGGCGGCGAAGTTGTACTCCACCAGATCTTGTTTCGATTTCGGATGAGCATTCAGAAAATAACCGTCGCCGCGCGGTTCATGGCGATAGTTGTAATAACCGTTGTCATAGGGATCGACGATGTAGTGCCACGTGCCGTTCAGGCTGATCGTCCTGCGATTTTCTATGTTGGCTATGAGCGGTGCGGGTTGTGGTTCGGCCGAGGCACTTCCAAAGGCAAAGACACTGACAAGAAACAGCAACGAAAAACACAGCGGAAGATGGCGCATCAGGCTCCTTGGGTCTGTCGCTTGCTGGGTTGAGCGCTAGCAGAATTCCAGCCCATGATCTTACAACCTCGCAGAGCCGCGGAGCAGTAGTCTCGTGTTGGCGCATCTGCGGCGTTAGCAACCACTGGCCCAGTTCGTGCCTCCAAGTTGTAATTAGCTCAATCGAGGCTCACCATGGCAGATCGCAAAGAAAATGATCCCCAGATGTCGACGTTCAATTCCGAAGAGCGCGGCAGTCGCCGTGGCCCCGAGCTGGTGAAGAGCGAGAAGCAGAAACAGGAAGAGCGGCAGGAGGAACAGCGGGAAAACGTTCGCGAAAAAACGCTGGATAAGACTCTGGAAGATTCATTTCCCACCAGCGACCCGCCGTCCAGCATCCCTGATCCCAGCGTAGACGAGTTCGACGAGAAGCAAGCCAGCTAGGATTGTTGGAAGCGGGCCACTGGCTACGCCCTGCCCATCTCTGGCTCTCTTCTTCGCAGCATAGGCGCGATCGCCGCGGCGCACAGGATCAGTCCCGTTGTCGCCACTCCCGTCCAGTGCCAGTGATCCCACGCGAAAGTTCCCAGACCCGAGCCCAACGCGCCTCCCACGAAGTACGTCACCATGTAGACGGTGTTCAGCCGGTTGTGCGCTTCGGGGGTCAGACTGTAGATGCGTGACTGGTTTGTCACTTGGCCTGACTGCGCACCGGCGTCCAGCAGAATTACACCGGCAACGAGTGCCCACAGCTTATGCGGCCACACCAGCATTACAGAGAAGGCGAGGATTACTACCAC
>CAZBCQ010000051.1:13043-25686 GCA_964490255.1 uncultured Terriglobales bacterium
CCCACAGCTTATGCGGCCACACCAGCATTACAGAGAAGGCGAGGATTACTACCACAATTGCGACTCGCAGATTGGCTCGCCGATCGCGTTTGTCCGCCATTCGCCCGGCAATCGGTGCCGCGGCCGCTCCGGCCACGCCCACCAATCCAAACAGGCCCGCTACCTGGCTGCCGTAATGATACGGAGGATTCGCCAGGAGGAAGACCAGCGTTGCCCAGAATGCGCTGAACGTTCCGAAGAGCATCGCACCGACGAATGCCGCCTCGCGCAACACCGGTTCCGTCTTGATCAGCTTCAGCAACGATCGCTGCAGTTCGATGTAGGAATGATCCGCCTCACCACGCACACGCGGTAACATCGCCCACATCGCGATTGTGACCAGAGCCATCAAACCGCTGGCGACCCAGTACATCTCGCGCCAGCCCAGATGCTCACCTACGGTTCCGGCAACGGTGCGCGCCAACAAAATGCCGATCAGCAGCCCGCTCATGACATCGCCCACGGCTCGTCCGCGCTCCTCTGCTCGCGCCAGGTAAGCGGCCAGCGGTACCAATAACTGCGGCACAATCGAGAACACGCCGACGGCAAGACTCGCAATCGCCAGCACTACGAACGACGGTGCCAGCGCGGTCACGATCAGCGCAGCGATTGACAGCACCGACATGGTTAGGATCAGTCTCCGCCGATCCGCGACGTCTCCCAGCGGAATGAACAGCAGCATACCGAGGGCATAACCGATTTGCGTGAGGGTGGGTACCAGGCCGATCCAGCGTGGCGCCGTTTTGAAGGAACGCGCCATCAACTCCAGTAACGGCTGGTTGTAGTAGAGATTGGCGACCACCACGCCTGCCGAGATCGACATCAGCAGCAGAATCCGCCTGGGGATCCCCGACTCTCGTGTGGGAACTACTTGTGTTTCTAGGGTGCTCAAATTCGCCGAACTTCCTTAGCTGCGCCCATTCAGTCCGGCGTTGTTGGAAACCACTTGCGCCAGCGATGACCAGTCCTTGTCCCCCATGCCATTGGCGATGCCCTCAAGGGCATGATCGCGGATGACGCTGGCAACCGGCATCGGTACAGCTTGCGCCTCTGCTGCCGCCATCGCCAGTCGCACGTCCTTCAATCCGAGTTTTAGCCGGAAGCCGGCAGGCTCGAATTGCTCCTTCACGATCAGATCGCCGTACGTTTTGTAGACCGGAGCCTCAAACAACGTACTGGTCAGCAACTCGAGGTACTTCTCCGGATCTACATCGTACTTCCGCACTAGCGACAACGCCTCACCAAACGTTTCGATCACCGCCGCGATCAGGAAATTGCCGCTCAGTTTCACCACGTTGGCCTTCGCAGGAACATCTCCCATGGGAAACGTTCGCTGGCCGATTGCAGCAAACAGCGGTTCGCATTTGTTCACGGCTGCCGGGTCTCCCGCTGCCACGATGAACAATTTCGCCTGTTCGGCCGCCTGCGGCCTGCCAAACACCGGCGCCGCTACATATCCTTGCTGGTGTTCGCCGTGCTCTTCCGCGAGTTGCTGCGAGAGAGCCACGCTGATCGTGCTCATGGAAACGTGAATGGCTCCCGGGCGAAGCGTACTTGCCAAACCATCGGCGCCGAAAACGACTTGTTTTACCGCATCGTCATCAGCCAGCATCGTGATCACGACTTCGGCGTCGCGTGCGGCTTCTGCCGGAGTCTTCGCCACCTTCGCGCCGAGTTGTTCGGCTTTCGCGCGAGTGCGGTTATATGCGGTGAGCTCGTGTCCGGCTTTCTTCAAATTGGCGGCAATAGCTCCCCCCATGTTTCCCAATCCAATGAATCCAACTTTCATGTGTATTCCTCAGAGTTCTTCCGCGTTGTCGGCGGCGAATTGAGCGCGAACTACGCTAACGAATAGATGCCTTTCGATAGATCTCCTGTTCTTCTTTCAACCACGACGGTATGGTCTGCGTCTGCCGCGGCAGAACTGCTGTCGAGTTGGCCAGTGCGTACCCAAGCACCGCGACGGCAGAGGCGTTCTCCTGGAATTCGTGTAAATCAATCTTGTCGAAGGTATCGGCTGGCGTGTGGTGATAGAGAAAGTACGTGCGATTATCTTGCATCGGTGCGAATGTTGGCACACCCTGGACGCCCATCGGGATCAGGTCCGATCCCGTTTCTTCCGTCTGGTACGCCAACCCTGCTCCCGAACTCTCAAGCACCTTGGAGACAGGTTTCAAAATGTCCTTCAGCTTCGCGTCTCCAGCGAAATAGAATCCCACCGGATGACCGGCTCCGCCGTCGATCTCAATCGCAGCGTAGTGATCCGCTAGTTGCCCTTGATGCTCGAATGCATACGTGAGCCCACCTTTGAGGCCGTTCTCCTCATTCGCCCACGCGATCACGCGCAGCGTGCGACTCGGGTGCAATCCCAGGCTCTTGATCGCAGCCATCGCTTGCATCGCAATGCCAACACCTGCTGCGTCGTCGATCGCGCCTGTGCCGAGATCCCACGAGTCGAGATGGCCTGACAGGATCACAATCTGCTCGGGATGCTCACTGCCCTTCAGATCTCCAATTACGTTCCAGCCCACTGTGTCGGGCAGCGTCTCGGGCGTGAGCGTCAGGTGCATCTTCACTGTGCCTTGTTGCGTCAGTCGTTGTACCAGGTCGGCATCTTCGGCCGTCAACGCCGCCGCCGGAATCTTGGGCACATCTTTTGAGAAGTGAGTGGCTCCCGTATGCGGCAGGCGATACGCTCCGCCTCCCGCGGAGCGAACCAACGCCGCGATTGCGCCGAGTCGCGCCGCGGCCGAAGGTCCAGCAGCGCGGTATTCGACCGCTTGGCTGTACGCGTCCAACCCGAACCCCTGCACTGCCATGCGATTGTCGAATTGTTCGTCGAATAAAACGATTTTCCCGGTTACCTTCTCGCGTCCGAGCGCATTGAGTTCATCCATGTTGTTGACCACGACCACGGGAGCGACGATGCCCTCGGCCGGTGTGGCTACGCTTGCGCCCAACGCGGTGAGCACGATCTTCTGAGTTGTGTTCGGAGTCTGCCCAGGGAATTCGACTAGTTCGCCCGTTTCTTTGCCACGAACCCAGTGTGGCACTATCACCTTCTCCATGGTGACTTCCAGTCCCAGCTGTCGCATCTGCTCCGCCACGTAGTCCGCGGCCTGCTGGTATTGGGGAGAACCGCTTAGCCGGGGTCCGATATTGTCGGACAAATGGCCTGTGAGTCGGTATCCGTAATCGCTTGCCAGCGCTGCCTTCTGCACGCGGCCGAGATCTCTGAGAACCTCCGGAGAAAATGCATTTTGCGATGCAGGAGTAGTTTGAGTCCAGACAGGAATTGTGAACAGAAAACAACAGGAGACACGAAGGACCGTCAACAGCCGATGTTGATTCTTCAAATTTAAGCCTCGGAATATTCTTGGCAAGCAACTCGTCTTATCGTATTGAGAGTCGCTCAATTCGGCAATTCATTCCAATGAACGATCCTGTCACAATCGTGGCAACCTGTCCTGTCCACATGCGTCGAACCTAACAGCATTCATTGCATAACCTAAACGTAACGCCAGGCAGCATCGTCCGGCTGCTTGCACAGCCGTGGGGGCTAATGCCTCTCGAGGATACTAATGCACCGTTCTGGGAGCACTCGCCTCAGCTTCGTGGATATGCCATCTGCCCCTGTCAGTGAGGAAGACCGAGCTCAGGTGACGCTACCTGCTCGGCACTTCGAACCGGAGTTCCGCCGGCCCCAGCGCGGAGGCATCACGCGTCACCCGTGGGTGCGTTCGTTATTTGCCGCCGGATTTCGAGCGATGCAGCGTGCAGGTTTGAATCTAACGCCGAACCATTTCTATTGGCCGATCCCCGATTTCCGTCAACTCGATCACCGCAATTGGCAGGCCGTTTCACAGATGGTCGGCGTAGACCTGGATGTTGATGACCAGTTGGAGCGGCTGCGCTCTTTGCTCGCCCGTTATGAGGAGGAGATGCATTTTCCCGAAGCGGCTTCCGATGATCCGACAGAATTCCATGTGAACAATGGCTTCTTCGAGACTGTGGATGCGGAAGTAGCGTACAGCATGGTTCGGCACTACAAGCCGCGCCGCATGATTGAAGTGGGCGGCGGCAACAGCACTCGACTCTTCGCGTCGGCGATGTTACGGAATGCCCAGGAAGGCTTCGCCGGTAAACTATTTACCGTGGAACCGCATCCGGATCCTGTCCTACGCGCCGGAATCCCCGGCCTGACTCGCTTGATCCAGCGTCCCGTGCAACAGATTCCTTTGGAGTTCTTCGATCGCCTCAAGGATGGTGACATCCTGTTTCTGGATTCCAGCCACGTCGTAGCCGTGGGCAGCGACGTCCTTTATGAATACCTGGAAATCCTGCCGCGATTGCGTCCGGGCGTTATCGTGCACGTGCACGATGTATTTCTGCCGGCCGATTATCCGCGCAAATTCGTGATGCACAATCTTTGCTTCTGGGCGGAACAATACCTCTTGCAGGCATTTCTTACGTTTAATTCCTGCTTCGAAGTTCTCTGGTCCAGCAGCGCCGTTCAGATCGCTCGTCGCAGCGCGTTGCAGCAAGCGATTCCGCACTGGCGCGACAGCTATCTACGCATGCCTCGCGAATTGCAGACGTTTACTCCCACGTACGACGGATACAACGTGTGGCCGTGTTCGTTCTGGATGCGCCGCACTGGTCAAGACAATCAAACAGTACGTTCGTAACTGGAATACCGATTCACGCCGTAGCACAATGCGCGGGTGATGGCGTCTGCGGCCAAGTCGATTCAGGAACGGGTCACGTTCGCGGCGTTCCACGGTCGCACCCGACGCGAGTGCCGGCTGCTGGTTCGTGCCGTGAAGCGCATGCCGCGCGCGATAAGATTTCTAATTGGGCTTGCGATGGGAATTCTCGCCATCGTTTCGCTTTATGGTCTTCTGACGGCCGACTCGCCCATGATCAGTGTTGTGCGCGCGTACCGCTGATTCTGCCGTGCTAAGCTCCCGTCATGGCAAGTTCGTTGGCGCGGCACACCCGATTTCGCCCCAGCCGCTTTGCGGTATACATCGCCTCATCTGCGGACTTAACCAGGGCTTGCATATTCAGTCCGTCTTGCGGATAAGTTGCTATTCCGATCGAGGCAGTAATCTGCCGGCGGTATTTAGTCACTGATGCGAGTCGCTTGATGTGCGAGCGAATCTGGTTCGCTTTCGCCATGGCGCCTTCCATCGCGGTATTCGGTAAGACGACCAGGATCTCCTCTCCGCCATACCGGCAGGCAATATCCTCATCGCGCGAATGCCATAAGATTGTTCCTCCCAATCCTTTGAGGACTGCATCGCCGCACGCGTGACCAAACTGGTCGTTCAGCAGCTTGAAATGATCGAGGTCGATCATCAGGACCGAAAGCGCGGTGTGATGACGTTCGGCCCGCTTCAACTCCCGCGCCAGCGCTTCTTCCATGTAGCGCCGATTGAACAAGCCCGTCAGGGAATCGCGGATTGCCTGCTGGCTCAACTCCCTGCGCAGTCGCAGGTTTGCAAACGCTAACGAAATCTCCTGGCAAAACGCGGTTGCCATGTATGTGATTCGTTTCCAGCCGCTCTGTCGCTCATCCGCGGGTGCACCGGGCATTTCGAGATAAATGACCGCGAGCAGCTCTTTACCGGCGCTAACCGGCAGCGCCAGCGACCGCCTGGCCGAAATGCCTGTTCGTGCCGCCTTGATTAGCTGCTGCGCTGCTGTGTCCGGAGAATCTGAAGCTTGATCGAGGCGGATCCGCGCAAGTAGTCCGTTGGCTGCTGGCCAACCGCATGCTGCTTTCCATTGACTATCCGTCTCAGGCCGGTAGATGGTTCCAATCGTATTGGGAAACAGAACAGAACCATACTTCGGAACGCATTCGTAAATGTCGGACTCAGAACTGCACGACAATAATTTGTGCGTGAATTCGCTGAAGGCGAGAAGCCGCTGGTTGTGAGCTTCGCACTCGCCAAGAATCTGCTTCAACTCCCTCGCCGATTCCGACTGCTTTTCCTGCTCCAATTCGCGCGCCTGGATGTCGGCCAGCAATTGCTGGCGCAATTTCTTCTGTGACGTGAGCAGTCGAGAGCCCATTAGTGTTGCCAGGCTGGCGACGACTGGCCCCATCACCAGATGTGCGATTGGCGGTGAGGCTTGCGTCGACAGAAGATACACGCCCAGTTCCATGATCCCTTCACAGAGGATCACGATAAGAAAAATCACGCCGGCGCTGTTATTCCAAAACTGCGGACGGATACTCTCCCGTTTGCTGTTCGCTGATTCCATTCCGGCGACAGCGCCCTGCCGAATCGTGCCCAATTGCTCCTTCCTCTCGTATTCTGATCTAACTGTTCTAGGGTCTGGTCACAAGGGGCACGGCAGCCATTGCTGGAATGATGTTCCCGATTGCGTCACCCTTCCCGAAAAAGGCGATAAGTAAATCAAAGTTAGTCTTACCGAGTCTAAGAACCCTCCCAGCACAGGGTTTGCGCGCGCTACGAGTGCATCCCGCCATTTTCGATACGGCATCCATTTGGAAACCGCTTTGTATCGTCCGCAGAGCGCTCAGCGAGTCCCATGATGCCCCAGAACAGCAGCAACGGTATTCCTCTACGCAACTTCGGCAAGACAGACGTGAAGATTTCCGCTCTCGGCATGGGTGGTCATCATCTCGGCTCAGCGCCCGATAAACCCACTGCTGTGCGGCTGGTCAGTGAAGCCGTCGATAACGGCATCACTTTTTTCGACAATTGCTGGGAGTACCATCGCGGCAAGACCGAAGACTGGATGGGCGCGGGACTGAAAGGGAAGCGCGATCGCGTCTTCCTGATGACCAAGGTCTGCACTCACGGTCGTGATGCGAGTCTCGCCACGCAGATGCTGGAGCAGTCGCTCAATCGTTTGCAGACCGATCATCTCGACCTGTGGCAAGTCCATGGCGTGTCTTTCGACAACGATCCCGAGCTCTTCATTCGTCCCGGCGGCGCAGCCGAAGCGCTTACGAAAGCGAAGCAACAGGGGAAGGTTCGCTTCGTAGGATTCACCGGGCACAAAGACCCGACTATTCACCTGAAAATGTTGAACACGGGCTTCCCTTTTGATTCTGTGCAAATGCCGCTCAATGCATTCGACTACCACTTCCACAGCTTCCAGCAGGAAGTCCTTCCGGAGTTGAACAAACGAGGCATTGCCGCACTAGGCATGAAGCCCATCAGCGGCCACGGTGGCCCGGTCATCAAAGGTGCAGTATCGGCCGAAGAGGCGCTCCGCTATGCCATGAGCCTTCCTGTCAGCACCACCATCACCGGTATGGAGAGCTCGGACATACTTCATCAGAATCTCCGGGTTGCTCAGAATTTCCAGCCAATGACCGCGCAGGAGATGCAGGCGTTACGTGATCGCGTGAAGCAGGTCGCAGCCGATGGGCGCTTCGAACTTTATAAGGTCTCGCTCCAGTTTGATAATCCGGAGGCACGGCTCGCCCACAACTTCCCGCTCGACACCTCGCAGGTCGAGGTCAAAGAGATGATTCAGGCAACCGACAATACAGGATGGCCCTGGCCGCAGGTTTCACAGTAGGGGAAAAGAATGGCGGGTGATGGAATTACGCGTCGCGGCTTCCTCAAGGGCTCAGCGTTGATCGGAGCCGCGGCTTTTACCGGAAGAGGCAACAACATGGCAGACGCACAAGCGGCAGGAACACCGGGCAGCGGCGAAATTCCTCGCCGACCGCTCGGAAAAACTGGAGTGCAGGTTTCGGCGATCGGTATAGGTGGCTATCATCTGGGTTCGGCAAAGAAGTTCGATGTCGCCAACAACATCATCGCCCAAGCGATCGATGCCGGGATCAACTTCTTCGATTGTGCCTGGGAGTATCACGGTGGCAAGAGTGAAGAGTGGCTCGGCCGAGCGCTCGCCGGCAAACGGGACAAAGTCGTACTCATGACCAAGGTCTGCACGCATGGCCGCGACAAGACAGTCGCCATGCAGCAACTGGAGCAGTCACTTACTCGACTGCGAACGGATCACCTCGATGTGTGGCAGATTCATGAAGTCGTCTACTACAACGATCCGGATCTGATCTTCGCGCCCAACGGCGCAATCGAAGCGCTCACTCAGGCCAAGCAGCAGGGCAAAGTTCGCTTCGTGGGATTCACTGGCCATAAAGATCCGCAGATCCATTTGAAGATGCTCGCGCACAATTACCCATTTGACACGGTACAGATGCCGCTGAACTGTCTGGACGCGACCTTCCGCAGCTTCGAGACGCAGGTCTTGCCGGAACTGAACCGCCGCGGCATCGCTCCCCTCGGCATGAAAAGCATGACGGGTAGCGGCGAGGTCGTCTCGCACGGAGCGTGCACGCCTCAGCAAGCCTTGCGCTACGCGATGAGTTTGCCGGTCGCGACGACAATCAGTGGGATAGAGTCAATCGATGTGCTGCACCAGAATCTCGGGGTAGCTCGCAACTTTCAGCCGATGAGCGCCACTGAGATGGCGGCATTACGCCAGCAAGTTCAGCTCTGGGCGTCAGATGGTCGCTACGAATTATTCAAGACCACCAAGAAGTACGACGGCGACATTGGACGCCAGCAACATCAGTATCCGACGGCTGAACAATTGCCGGCATAGATCGCACTTTGTGTTCTTTGCTTTGTCATCACGAGCGAGCTTAGCTCGCGAGGGATCTGCAGTTGGTTTTCAGGCCCCGCGCTTCTCGGGAAGGATGTCATGCGCCTTCGCGGCCGCCTCACTGACCAGAAATCCCATCTTCGGATGACTCGGCTCCATGTCCACTGGTAGTCCATTCTGTCGCAATTCGTCTGACGTGACCGGCCCAATTGACGCGACAAAAGCTCTGGGGAGAGCCCGCCGCAGCTCATCGGCGACTCCCAGTTCAGCTGCCACCTGCATCAGGTGCCGCACCTGCACCGACGTCGTGAAGAACACGACATCAAATTCGCGCTGCACGATTCCTTCCACCGCGGTTCGTAATGGATTCACGTCTTCCGGCAATTGCCAGTCGTATACCGGAACCCTTCTGACTTGCGCCCCGCGTTCGCGCAGCGCGGCCAGCAGGTGTTCGTTCGTAGCACCGTACTCTTGCACCGCGACGCGCTTCCCACTTAGCGGCACGGAAGACGCATTCGCATCCAAAGCTTGCACCAGTTCGCGCCACGTATTCGGTTCCGGCGCGGTCAATGCAATCGGCACGCCCAGAGGACGCAATACGCTCACAGGTTTCGGACCGCGCGCCACTACGGGCACTTTCTTCAGCGCTTCCAGATAGTCCTCCCGCACATTTGCGCTTTCTGCCACTCGCAGCACAACTTGCGCTCCGACTCCGGTGAGAAAGATCACCGCATCGATCTGGCCTGCGACCAGCTCCCGCACGAAATCGAGTGCCGCGTGATTGTCCTCGAGCGGAACCTCACGCATGGATGGCACGACCGTGGGCACGCCTCCGGCATTGGCAATCAGCTTCGCCATTTCGGCACCGCGGCGGCTCTCGAACGAAAGCACACGCAGCCCATCGAATCCGTTTTTCGAAACCTCACCCATGACGCCTATAGACTATACGCAGCTCCCAAACACGGGCAGCTTTTCGGAGGAATTATCAAGACCATTGGCTTAATCGGCGGCATGAGTTGGGCATCCTCAATCGAGTATTACCGTTTCATCAACCAGGAAGTGAATCGTCGCCTGGGTGGGCAGCACAACGCGAAGAGCCTGATGCTGACCGTCGACTTCGCCGAGATCGAAGCGCTGCAGGTAAGCGGCGACTGGGACAGGCTTGGCGAGATCATGGGCGACGCCGCCCTGCGTCTCGAACGCGGCGGTGCCGATTGCGTTCTCATTTGCGCCAATACCATGCATCGTTGCGCGCCGCAAATCGAGGCGGCCGTTCGCATTCCTCTTATCCACATTGCGGACGCAACCGCCGATACGATTCGGGAGGGGAAGCTCAGGACAGTTGGTCTGGTGGGAACTCGCTACACCATGGAGGGTGACTTCTTCCGTAATCGCCTTGCCGCAAAGCACGGCATCACGGCACTAATCCCTCCCGCGGAGATGCGCGACGAGTTGCACCGCCTGATTTATGAAGAGTTGACCAAGGGCATGTTTACCGATACCTCACGCAACTGCTTCGTACACGCGATCGAGTGGCTGCAGGCGCAGGGAGCCGAGGGCGTTATTCTCGGCTGCACCGAAATTCCTTTGCTCGTGAAACCGGAACACGCCTCCATCCCTCTGTTCGATACAACCGCCATTCACGCGAAGGCCGCGGTAGATTTCGCGCTCGCGTAGCGTTCTGATCCAGTTCTCGGTGCCCCATTTCTGCCTTTTTTGGCAGGTGGGACCTGAAGAGTAGGCGCAACTTCTTTGACTCCGCTCAGGTAAGCCGGACAAGTCCTTCTGTAATCGCGTACACAGGCCCATTTCCGTTACAATCAAGTTCTCCCGCCAGAATACCGGGCCGGGGACAAATGCTGTCTGCTCTGGAGTCGAGTCTGTTTCCTTCGCTACTCTTTTCTGTTTCTCGCATCCTGCTTGTTTCGGCTGTCTCGCTGTTCCTTTCGACTCTGGCGTTTGCCGATGCCGATCCGGCCAGCCCTGCTCTCCCTATCAACGACATTGTTTCCAGATTGATGCTTCGTAATACAGAGCGAACGGCGAGTCTTGCGCGTTTCACCAGTGTGCGCACCTACGATGTCAGCTACAACGGCATCGCCCACAAGCAGGCCACCATGAAGGTCGCCGCGACTTACGATCACGGCCAGAAGACGTTCAGCATCGTCTCGGAAAGCGGTTCGAAGATCCTGCTCGAGCATGTCCTGCACAAACTCCTGACCAGCGAACAGGAAGCCGAGGCGACGAGGAGTCAGACGGCTCTTACCGGCGACAACTACGATTTCTCCCTGGTAGGCTCTGAATCGAAAGATGGCCGGACTTGTTACGTCCTCGACGTAAAGCCCAAACGCAAAAACAAATACCTTTACAATGGGAAGGTCTGGGTCGATGCGCAAGACTTCGCTGTAACCCACGTCGAGGCACATCCGGCAGTCAATCCGTCATTCTGGATCAGCGGCACAGACATCGAACATAGCTACGAGAAGGTGGGCGACTTCTGGCTTCCACTCAGCAATCGCTCTGTGACAAAGGTCCGTATCGGCGGCCAAGCCGTACTGACCATCAACTATGGCGAATATAAACTGAACCCATAGTCCATATTCCTGGCCGAGCCACTGCGTATCCCACATCTGTCGTATTTTGGCGCATGTGCGACGAATGCCATCGAACTCTCGCTCGCGTCTCTGCTTTCCTGAACACCCTGCATTCTCTCTCGGACCACCACAGTGCCCCAAGCCTGCATCCTTTCAGCATTCATTCCCTGAAGGTGAGACATGCGATGCCTGCGGCTCCTGGCATTGAACCTGCTGTTTTGCGCAATTAGTTCGCTGTTCTCCTCATGCGGTAACTTCTTCCCGAATGAGAGTTCCACTAACGGAACCTCGACTTCCTCGACCTCGAACACAACCAGCAACACGACAAATGGCACCGGAACGACATCAGGCACGGGAACCACGACAGGCGTCACAACCACGGGAACAGGAAGCATTGGCAGCACGGGAACCGGGACCACTGGTACCACGGGGACCGGAACGACTGGTACCACCGGAACCACTGGTACCACCGGAACGACTACATTTGCCCCAACTGGCGGGACTGCAACAACAGGGTCAACCGGCGTAGGCACGACCACTCCAACAACCGGCGGGACCACAACAACGGGGACCACCGGAGTCGGCACTGTCCCAACAACTGGCGGTACTGGAACGACTGGATCTTTTGGGACAGGAACGTTCAGCACAGGAAGCACGGGAACATTCGGGACCGTAACAACTGGGACATCAACGAGTGGTTTTGGAGGATTGTTCGCTGAGGTAACTCCGCGAAATCCTCGCGGTCCAGGTCAGACTATTCAAGGTGGTTTCTTGTATGGTTCGCCGGGTAAGAGCGTCAACGTGGGCCGAATCGATCCCGCAAGCGGCAATTTGGCGATCACGCATACCGGAACTAGCCCCGACAATGGCGGGATTCTCACCTCCATGGTCGCGGATCCCAAGGGGCGATTCCTCTTCACCTCGAGTACCGCCAGCTCTACAGGCGGCAGTCAGCAGGGCAATGGCTCGATCGATGTCCTCGCAATGAATCGAGCGCAAGGAACCCTCAGACCAGTTACGAATGGCTCGATCGCCCTGAACCAGGGCGCGCAGAAGATCTCAGTTAATCCGACCGGAACGTTCTTGTACACGGTCACAGACGGCGGAATTGCGGTGTATTCAATCGCCCAGTCCAGCGGGGCGCTGACAGCAATTCCCGGTTCGCCATTCGCCGACAATGTAGGAAATCTGCTGGCCGTCAGCCGGGATGGCAAGTATCTCTACAACGTTGGAAACGGCAAGGCATTGGTTTATGCCCTCGACTCCACGACGGGAACGCCAACTGCGAGCGATACCGCTACTTCTACCGGAGCGGCACCGGAATCGGACATAGCCGTCGCACCCAATGGCAAGTTTCTCTTCATTGCCGACCGAAGCACGACCGTGAAGGT
>CAZBCQ010000052.1:0-7946 GCA_964490255.1 uncultured Terriglobales bacterium
ATGGCGATGAAATTGGAATGTCAGGCGGAGACGACCCTGACAATCGTCACGATTTTCCCGGAGGCTTTCCCGGAGACAAGCAAAACGCATTCGGCGTTCAAGGACGAACTCAGCAGGAGCAGGCTGTGTTCCAGCATCTCCAGAAGTTGCTAAAGCTCCGCCGGGACCACCCGGCTTTGCGCGAGGGCAAACTCTATACGCTCTTCTGCGACGACCACACGATCGCCTATGTGCGTGACTACACAAAACCCGGTGACACGCACCCATCCGACCGGCTCTTGTTCATCATGAACAATTCAGACGTGTCGAGTGAAATCTCGATTCCGATTGAGGACACGCCAATTGCCGATATCCAGTCGGCGATCGAGGTCATGGAGAGCACAGCAACGGCCTCCGTAACCAGCGGTGCGATTAAGCTATCAATCGCTCCGCAATCGCTCTCGATCTACGAACTGAAATGACTCTGTCCAGCGCGACGCGGACGCTACGACGCCCTCGCTCTCCGCACGGCCCCAGAGTTAGCGCTCCGCACGCCTCGACCATCACATGCGCCCGTGGCGCCACTCCTTGCCTGACGTGATGTCCTCGGCAATGCTCAGGAATTGTTGCGTGTACAGCAAGTCCTGCTGTGTATTGGGGCGCTGGTTTGTTTAGGGCGTATGGGCGCTTTGGCGTAGCTTTGCCCGCCTCCGTTAACGTGAACGTTCGTGAAGAGCGATGGATAAGATGAAATCCTAGTTCGCGCTCAAGCGCACTGATACGTCGCGCGAGGGTTGATGGCGGCATCCGCAGTGCTGCTGCTGCGCGGCCGAAGTTACGCGTATTGGCAACCTCTACAAAAAGTGCCGGGTCGGCTAAAAAACGCATAAAGGTCCTTCTCTTCTTCGTATATAGACCGGCGAAGATTTTCTGCAACCCGAAACCGCCACTTGGAATCTAAATCTAGCAATGCTAGATTATCTACATACGCTAGGACTATAACATGTTGCTAACTGGTTACGTTCTTTCGAGTCTGATTGCAGTCGCCATCGTCCTCATCGGCGCGAGATTCCTGCTCGCTCCCGCCACCGCAGCAAGCGGCTACGGCATCGATGCTTCGCCTTCTTCCTTAGGCGGTGTTCGCCCGTGGCTGGCGGTGAAAGGCTTGCGCGACATCGTCTCCGGTCTCTTCCTCGCGCTGCTGATGGCGAATGGATCGCCCAGGCTCGTTGGGGAATTCCTGATAATAGCCAGCCTCATTGCATTTGGCGACGCCGTTATCGTGCTCCGCTCCGGCGGTCGACGAGCAGCGGCCTTCGGCATTCATGGAGCGACAGCCGTGCTTATTGTCGCGACTGGCGCGATCCTGATCGGTGCCGCGCGATGAGATCTGTTGGTGGCGCTCGGCATTTCATGAAGTCACGGCCACTATTGCGCTCTAAAGACTGGTGAACTGACGACGCTAAGGAGAGTGAAATCTTGGGAATCACTGCACGAAAAGGGAGACAAATAGCTGAGCGCGAGCACCGGATTACCGCTGCAGCACGCTCAATCGCTGAACGAGAGGGATGGAGTGCTGTCACCATCCGCCGACTAGCCGAGGAAATCGAATACAGTCAACCGGTCATCTATTCGCATTTCGAAAACCGGGACGCGATCGTCGAAGCCATTGCCGTCGAGGGCTTTCGGGAATTGGCAAGCACGCTTCGAGCTGCTGCCCGAAGCTCCACCAAACCTCGGGACACCCCGATGAAAGTCGCCATGGCCTATCTCGACTTTGCTGGCAGGAATTCGGCTATCTACGAAGCGATGTTCGTCCTGCCCACGGGATTACGGTTTGCAGAAACAGACACCAGGGTGGAACTGAAGGACGCTTTCGCAGCTCTTACTGAAATTGTGGTGCCATCGAATGCCAATGTTGAACTCATAACCGAGACGCTTTGGGCAGCCCTTCATGGGCTCGCTGAGTTGGAGCGTACCAATCGAATCAGGAAGAAAGCGCGCGTGGAGCGGGTTGCGTTCCTCGTCAACAACCTTCTCTAAGCAGAACGATACACGCTCAACTTGGGAGTCAAGCGTTAGAACTGATGGTGAAACGCTAGGCATTCATATCCACCGATTCGGAGCAAAGTGTCGGAATCAGCGCTATTTACGCGATAGCGAGGCCCTATTCCCAACTTGAAAGAATCACAAGTCTAACTTCTTCGTTATGTGTCGCCTAGGGACGGCAAAGACCTTCTTTCTCTCCGCTCATTTCTAGCGAAGTTGTACCGAAACGTCCCTTCCCCGCATCACACGCCTGTCTACGTAAACCAGGCTCGACGTGGTCTGTGCCTGCTTATGTGGTTGCTCCACCGTGTTGCAACGCGTGCTCGCGGGCTCATTCTGATGCTCTAGACGGGAGCAGAGCATCTAGTGAATGTTAATGAAGTACCTCAACAGAGCCATAGCGCTGGTCAGAACTGTCCTCCGAGAAGTCGAGAGGAAGCACCTCCCGCTCGTTTCTGCTGGCCTGGCTTATTACTTTCTAATGTCGATGATCCCGGCGCTGGGGCTCCTGGCTGCAATTGTTGCCTATCTCCCGCTAGGAAGCGGAAGCCAGGGATTCCGGCTATTCCTGACGCACGTGATCCCGTCGCATGGCCTAGACGCAATCGATGAAGTTCTCGCCACCATTCAGCCACACCGCAGCGGTCTACTCTCGCTCAGCATCATTGCCACGCTGTGGCTAGTATCAAAATCCATCAAGGGAATCATCTCGGGATTGGACATTGTCTACGACGTACATGCGCCGCGTTCTTTGTGGCTCAACCGCATCTTTGCGTTCGGTTTGACGTGTGGCGTGGGATTGCTGTTGTTGTTGGGGATCTCACTGACGGTCGCCGGGCCGATATTAGAATCGCTCCTCTCGAGAATTGCTCCCCTGCACTCGATATGGACGACACTGTGGCCGTATGCGCAGTGGTTCCTCTCGGCGACTACGACTTTCGCGGCCGTCGAGCTTTTGTACGTGCTTGCGCCAAACATGCCTGCAACCCGGCGCATCACAGTTCCCGGAGCAATTATTGCGGCTGCCATTGTCCTCACGCTTTCCTGGGGGCTCAGTTTTTACTTCTATCACTTCGGGGACTTGAAACTCAGCATGGTCTATGGAGCCTTCGCGACCACCATTGCATTGGTGATCTGGTTGCATTGGAGCGCGGCCGCCATCCTGATTGGGGCAGAGATCAACGTCAATATCCAATCCTATAAAGTTCGCAAAGCCTCCGATCGCGAACAACTGATCGAGCGCAAAGCCGATGCAGCTTGAATCACAATCATGCGGCCTGGTTGCGCACTGCCCGCGCAGTGGCATGCTCTTCTCGTAGCATGCGTATCAAGGAAGCAAACACTACGATCACGACGGGACCAACAAAAAATCCTATTGGACCGAACACGGCCAGGCCTCCCATCAGAGAAAGCGTGATCAACAAGGAGTTGGTCTTTACGCGGCCACTAATTACGCTGCCGCGGATAATCCCATCCGCAGTTGAGACCACGATCAGAGCCCAAGTACCGAGTATGATCGCGCTGACCCAATTACCACGCAAAACCAGCACAATACATGCTGGCATCCACACAAGTGACACTCCGACGTAAGGCACGACGGAAAGAATCGTCGCAATCGCTCCCCAAACTAGCGGCGAGCGCAAACCAGTCACCCAAAAACCGACGGATATCAGGATGCCTTCCGCGACGCCAACCGCCAGCATGCCGTAGATGTTTGCGACTACGCCTTGATTCACAGTAGCGGCCAGTTCTCGTGCCCGGTTCGGAGACAAAGGCAAAATAGACAGCGCACCCACACGCAGCTCATCGCTGCCTCGAAGAAGAGAAAACAGAAACACTGAGCCGAGCAGCAGTGTCATCATCTGCTGCGCGAAGCGTTGCGCGAGCGTTCCTGCAATTCCTACCAACCGTGTGCCGAATTCGCGCGCGCGGCGATTGATCTCAGCTCTCAGTTGCCCTGCCGGCATGCCCGTCTTATCCGCAATTTGCTCGATCACAGGATCCAACTGCGCCGGCCAATTTGCGGTGTTGCCGTATTGATTAAGGAAACTCCTGTAATTGCTGTTTGCTTCAATCGCGAGCCTGGCGCTGACCACAAGAAGTGGCACGAGAACCAGCAGCATCGCAATAGCTGTAGTCAGGAGCGCGGCAACATATTTGTTACGAACCCTTCGCGAGATCCACCTGTGTGGCGGAGAGAAAGCAATCGCCATGACGATCGCCACTACTAGCGCCGTGAGAAAGGGACGGAAGATGATGTACGTCAGATAGCCAGTAATGGCTGTGAGGCCCAACAGAACGAACAAAGAGAGTTGCTTGTCGTCCGTCCACGAGCTGCTTGTGGGCGACGGAGGCGCAACTGGCTCAAGCTCATTCGGGTTCCCGATTGTCGGCTGTTCAGGCTGTAATGCCTCTGCCGACCGTCTAACCAGTTTCAGCTTCCATGGATTCATCTCGGAACCTGGGCGGAGCAGGCTAATCTTTGTGCGGGAGAGCAGCAAACGACTGCAGCAGCTTTCAATCGGAGAACGATTTACTCATCTGTCGGGACTGATGAGCGTCTGAGGTTCACGGTTGCTAATCCTCAACATCTTTGAGAATGCATCAGCGGGCCGGATGCATCTGATGCAGATAACGAGGCGAGGCGCGGGAAATGGCTGGCTCCCGGATATGGGATTTGCGCCGCGGCGACACCGACGACGATCGTATGAGTCCGTACGCCGGTGGTCTGCGAAGCCTTGTCCTCTCGGGAATATTCGAACTCAACTACCTGATGGCGCCCATTGGCTTCCTGGCGCTCATCATCGTCCCGGCGCTTCTCGTGGGTATCGCGCCGTCGATTGTGGCCACCTACGGACGCCTGCTGCTGCACTCGGCAAAACAGGCGGAAAGAAATCTCATCGTTGCACTTGGATTTTTCCTTGTGCTCGCGGCAGTTGCTCTTTGGATTGGGCGCCCACTTTTCGTCACCACCTTTCGCCGATTTCGCCATCTCCACTACGTTCTTGTTTACCCAATTTTTGTCGCCGTCCGTGAGACTTTGGTGGTGGGAATTGAACGGCTTGGAAAGCAGACGGCCACTCCAATACAGCTCTGGCGCAAACGCCGTCTCGGTACCGTTCTTGCTGCCCTCCTTTTCGTCGGAGGTGGCCTTCTTCTGGCGCTCTCGATTGAAGTTTCCTTTGGTCTTAAATTACTGGACGTAGAACACGTCCGGGTGTGGGCCGTCATCTTTGCCGCGCTCGGCAATGCAGCGGTGATCCTTGGCTTTTCCACTGTTGTCGAAAGCCTGTTTTGGCTCTGGCGTGAGCTCACCCTGAAAGATCCCGTTATTGACTGGGTCCCTCCGCTTTTCGATCCTGTCTCGCATACCTTACGCGTTGCTCACTTATCAGACTTGCACATCGTCGGCGAGCGTTACGGATTCCGCATGGAGGCCGGGACGCATGGTCCACGAGGAAATCGTTGCATTCGTAACACGATTCGCAAGCTCTCCGAGACACACAAACTAACTCCGCTGGACCGCGTTCTCGTCAGTGGCGATGTGACCGACGCAGGCACGCGTGCCGAATGGGCAGCGTTCATGGACCTGCTCCGCGGTTGTCCCGAACTCCGCCAGCATTTGTCGTTTGTGCCAGGAAATCACGACGTGAATATCGTCGATCGCACCAATGCAGCGCGTCTTGATTTGCCGTGGAGTGCGGCCCAGGCTCTTCGCAAGTTTCGTTTCGTGGTTGCTCTTGATGCGATTCAGGGCGAGCGCGCACACATCGTTGATCGTACCTCGGGCTCTTTAGGACCGAGTCTCCGCGAATACCTGCGCGAAGACAATCGAATGGAACGAATGCGTGCGCTTGCAGAACGGGGAGCAATTCGTGGGAGATGGGAGATGGCGAAGATCTGGGATGCCATCTTCCCCTTGGTCGAGCCTCCGGAGACACACGACGGTTACGGTCTTATTCTTCTCGATTCCAATGCCGCGAGCCATTTCTCTCTCACCAACGCGATCGGCGTTGTGGACCCGTCTCAGCTCGCTGCGGTCAAATCCGTGCTGCGAACTTCGCCCGGCCATGCCTGGATCATTCTGTTGCATCATCAAGTCGTGGAGTATCCGATCGCATCCATACGTCTGCGCGATCGCATCGGCCTTGCTCTTATCAATGCCCCTGACGTTCTGGCCGCAATCACGCCTTACGCTTCCCGGGTTCTCGTTCTGCACGGCCATCGACACAAAGATTGGATTGGAACCTGCGGCAAAGTTGTGTTGTGCTCTGCTCCGTCGGCCTCGATGGGTTGCGACAAAGAAATGTATCGAGGAAGTTTTAACGTTCATGAGCTCGCTTTGGCGAAAGATGGAGCGATTCAGCTTGCTGCAACCAAGCACGTGCGCGTCGCCTGATTTCCTTGTTTTCCGGCAGCATGCGCTGCGCGGAAATCAATCCCTAACCACAAATGTTCTCATTGGAGGCTAAACGGTATGGCGAACGACGGAATTACCAGAGAGACCCCTGTGGTGCAGAGTCCTTTCCCCATGCGCGCGCTTGCGCTTATCGCTTCCGTCACCACCTTCCTTGTCTTATCTGTAACTCTCTCAGAAGCACAGCAGGGAGCAAGCTCAACCACTGGTCAGGCGGCGTCGAGCAATGCCGCCGGTAACATGGCAACAGTACCTACCGGCACTCGGATAATGGTGAAGATGGTGGATCCGGTGGACTCAGAACGAAACCAGGTAAACGATCGTTTTCGCGGTTCTCTCGAGGCCAATCTGATGGCGGGCGACGTGGTCGTCGCACCGAAGGGCACCACCGTTTTCGGACGTCTTCTCACCGCGGAATCAGCCGGGCGATCCGGCGGCCAACTTGAATTCGATCTCACCGACATCGTGATCAACGGTCAAACGTATTCCCTCTCTACCTCGTCAAATCAGGCTCAAGGAGCAACGAACAGTGGAGGGACAGGAGCAGGTGCTAGGACCGGAGCTGCCGTTGGCGCACTCGCCGGCGGCGTCGGAGGCGCGGTCCGTGGTGCAGGGACCGGGGCAATAGTGGGCACTGCCGCCGGAGGAACTACAAGTGGACAGAGGGTGAGTATTCCAGCAGGAACGTTAGTGGAATTCAATCTTGATCATCCTGTTTCCTTGCCTGTTGCTCAGAAGTAACAGCGACCGCACGAAAGGGGCTTAACATCTGCCCCTTTCCGACTCACGCCCTACGCCGCCTTTTGCGCCAGTTCATCAAGGTACACAATCGCGGTCTCGATGCCGCGATGGAACATCTCGATGCTGTAGTGCTCGTTCGCGGCGTGAAGGCCATCGCTGTCGAGTCCGTAGCCCATCATCACAACTGGAATCTTCATCATCTCGGAAATGTCCGCAACAATAGGAATGCTGCCGCCGCCGCGGGTGAACACCGGCTTGTGCCCCCATGCCTTCTCGTAGGCGCGCTCCGCTGCTTTCATCTCAGGCAGATCGAACGGGATCAGCGCGGGCTTGCCTTTCGTCACCAGGCTGACCTTTACCTTCACGGTTGGTGGCGCAATCGATTCAATGTGCTTCTTCAACAGCTGGTAAATCTTGTCTGGATCCTGATTCGCGACCAGGCGGGAGCTCAGCTTTGCACCGGCTTTTGCCGGAATGATCGTCTTCGGACCCGGTCCGGAGTAGCCACTCCAAAGTCCATTGATGTCGAGCGTCGGACGCGCTGAGACGCGCTCGCGAATCGTGTATTTCTTGTCCCCCCAAACGGCCGGTACGCCTGTTGCTTCCTTGAACTGATCTTCGCTCAGATCAGTCTTCGCAATCATCTTGCGCTCTTCCGGCGTTAACGAAACGACGTCGTCGTAGAAACCCGGCACCGCAATCGTGTTGTCCGGGTTATAGAGCTTCGAAAGAATTTCGACCAGTGCCAGCGCCGGATTAT
>CAZBCQ010000052.1:8046-25501 GCA_964490255.1 uncultured Terriglobales bacterium
TTGTCCGGGTTATAGAGCTTCGAAAGAATTTCGACCAGTGCCAGCGCCGGATTATGTGTTGCCCCGCCCCAGAATCCGCTATGCAGATCGTCCTTCGGCCCTTGAACCTCGAGTTGGATATACGTCATACCACGCAGACTATGCGTAACCGCCGGCTCTTGCAGCGAGCGCATGGATGAATCGCTAATCACACACACGTCAGCCTTGAGCAAGTCTAGATTCTTCTTGATAAACGGAGCCAGGTTGGGGGACGAAATCTCCTCCTCGCCTTCAATCAGGAATTTCACATTGACCGGTGCGCCCCCGTTGCTCTCAAGATAGGACTCGAGCGCCTTGACGTGGATAAACATTTGCCCTTTGTCGTCGGTTGCGCCTCGGGCGTAAATCTTCCCATCCTTCTCTACAGGTTCGAATGGCGGTTGATCCCAGCCGTCTTCGAGCGCTGCAGGCACAACATCGTAATGACCATATACAAGGACAGTAGGCTTATCTGGCCCGGCTCCCATCCACTCTCCATACACCACAGGATGGCCGCCCGTGGGCATCACCTTCGCGCTCTTCACGCCCAACGCGTGTAACTGCGCGGCTAGCCATTCTGCCGTGCGCTTGACGTCTTCAGCATGCGCCGGATCGCCGCTCAGGCTGGGGATACGCAGGAGTTCATGAAGCTCATGCCGAAATCTCTCCGCATGGTTGCGTGAATATTTGCGCGCTTTTTCGCTTGTCTGGGACATAGTGGGTGAATCTCCTTTTCACATGCTCGAGTAGATGGGACCGATTGTGTGGGCTGCGTATCCTTTTAAGAGCTCGGGCCGCGCGCCCCTCGATGGGTGCTAACTTGCATTACTAAGCTGCCCTGCGGCTGCGCTTGTGCGGCTCAGACTCTTGGCCCAGCCGCGTTGGAATTTGAGTGTCGTTCTTATCCTTTGCCACCTGAATTGCGCGCGCCGGCACCGCGAGCGCAGTACCTGCTTCTGTTACCAGGTCCATGACGCGAAGCAGTATCTCTTCACGAATCGCGCGAAACGCTGTCAACTCCTTTGTTAATACGTGGCACGAAATCTCAATATTCAGGCTGCTCGCGCCGAAGCCGATCAAAGAGACGCTTGCAACCTTCGGGTCCATGTCTACTTGTGGATGGGCTACCAGCAGCGCACGTATTTCGCTCAGAAGCGAGCGCAACTGCTCTGCAGTGGTATCGCATCGCACACCGATTGTTTCCTCGAGTAACCATCTGTCGCGCCGGCTGAGGTTTTCTACATTCATACTTGCCAGTTCGCCGTTCGGCACAGACAGTTCGGTCCTCTCGAGCGTTCGGATTCGCGTCGAACGCAAGCTGATGTCCTCCACGGCCCCAACCCTCTCTCCTATGCGACAGGTCTCGCCCACCCGAATTACCTCATCGCCAAGAACCGACACGCCTCCAAACAGATTCTCCAGTGTCTTCTGCGCGGCAAACGCAACCACAACACCGCTGATGCCGAGTCCGGCCACTACTGTCGTCATATCGAAGCCGAAGATTGAAAAGACCACGAACACCGCGATGATCACGACCACAGCCTTGAGGATTCGCTGTCCGAGAATGAGGATCGCGCCGCTTCGATAGCCAGACCCGGACCGCGCTCGCGTGCGGTCCCATTCTCCCCATCGGTTCACAAATCGAAATACGAGCCATGTGGCACCCCCCACGACCAAAACGCCGGCCACGCGGTGGTAGTACATGCGGAAAAGTAGAGGAAGTCCCAGGAAGGCCACCCCAATCTGATGAAACGCGACTGTCAGAATCAGGATGGACGGAGCGGCAATGGACTGGTGAATGTCTTGGATGACGGGGTGATGTCGCCAGCGTAGCCATATGCGCTGCCCATCGCGCAGAAGATAAACGATCAGCCATGAGAGTCCAAGCGCCGCCGGTATCAGCAACAAGAAAGCGACCCACCTCCACAGCGGTGTGCTGAAAACTCTTTCCGTGACCAGGAAGCTGGGAAGCCTCGAATCGATTCTGCTGACCTCCAATTCAGTGAAGAGCTCGGGGACAGTGGCAAGAGTCTGGGAAGAGAAAAGCCAAATGTCATCTGAATCTGGGTCGGAGACGCGCACCAGTTCGACATTAACGTTGCTGCCAGGAACGCGAAATTCGCCGATTCTTTCGCGGTTACGGGAAACGCCCGCCTCGGTCGAACCCTCGCGATGATCGCTGACCGGTCCGACGCGTCCTACGAAGGCGTGGTCGACCAACGCGTGCAACTGGCGGGCAAGCGACTCACCTTCCGCTTGGCGCTCGTCTGCTGAAAGCTGCAGGTACTTAGACGCCTCTTTGTAATCGCCGTTCTTGGCCGCGTGCAGAAATCCGAGCACGGTTCCTCGTGGCGTGCTCCTTCCCAAGGGATCGCTCGGTTCCTCTGCACGATTATTTTTCTCACCACTTTCAGACTGGGGAAGACTCTGACCCTGAGCAATCACCACCAAGAGCAAGAGGAGGGCAGGCGCGCACCAGCGCAGTGATCTTCTCGGCAATCCCGTGACACGCCTCCGTGATTCTGATCTTGCCCACATGGCCTGCGCTCAAGCCGCTGCCTTCGGGTGAGTTTTGTGCTCCTCACCCGACGTCGACGTCAAACGCTCCGGAGACAGCATTCGCGTGATCTGTTGTCTCGTAAGCAGACCGGAGGACACTACCAGGTCGGCAATATTAGCGTTGGTGGCCAAAGCTTTTTTGGCCAACTCTGAAGCAGGCCCATATCCGATGTGAGGAATGAGTGCGGTGATCACACCGACAAACGAGCCAACCTGATCGGCAAGCCGCTCCTTGTTGGCGGTAATGCCAGTTATGCAGTTCTCGCGCAGTGTAGCCACAGCAGCGGTCGTCCACTTAAGATTCTCAAAGAGCACATGCGCCATGACCGGTTCGAACGCGTTCAGCTGAAGTTGCCCCGCCTCAGCCGCCATGGTCAGCGTTACATCGCCGCCGGCGACGACGAAGGCCACCTCGTTTACAACCTCGGGAATGACCGGGTTTACCTTACCGGGCATGATGCTCGATCCCGCCTGTCTTGGCGGCAGATTGATCTCGCACAGCCCCGCTTGCGGACCGGAGCTCAGCAGTCGCAGGTCATTACAGATCTTCGAGAGCTTCATCGCGCATCGCTTGAGCACACCAGAGAGTTCGACGAAGACGCCAACATCTGTGGTCGCCTCGACGAGGTTAAGTGCGGTGACGATGTCGTATCCAGTTATGTCGGCGAGATGCTTCCGCACAGCATCGGCGTACCGAGGATCGGCAGCGATTCCTGTTCCGATGGCCGTTGCCCCAAGGTTGATCTCCCAAAGATGCCTTATAACGTTTGTGAAGCTTTCGCGATCCTCCCCCAACGCAACTGCAAAGCCCTCGAACTCCTGTTCGAGAGTCATAGGGACGGCATCCTGGAGCTGAGTGCGCCCGACTTTTACGACCCCGGCGAACTCACGGCCCTTCTTGCGAAATGCCTGCTCCAGCAGCGCAAGTTCATTAAGCAGACGCTCGATCGACAGGCATAGACCGATTTTGAAGGCTGTCGGATACGTGTCATTCGTGCTCTGGCTGCGATTGACATGATCGTTTGGATCGAGATGTTCGTAGCTGCCCTTGCGATAGCCGCCCAGTTCCAGCCCGCGGTTCGCAATTACCTCATTGGCATTCATGTTGGTTGACGTGCCTGCGCCGCCCTGCATGATGTCCACGATGAATTGGTCGTGAAGGTTGCCGTCTTTGATCTCCTCGCATGCGCGGTCAATCAGATCCGCTTTCGTGCGATCCAGCACGCCTATCTCGGCATTGGCCCGCGCCGCGGCTTGCTTCACACATGCGTAACCGAAAATCAGGTCGGGATACGATGAGATTGGCCTTCCGCTGATCGCAAAGTTATCCAGAGCGCGACTTACATTCAGACCCCAGTACGCGTCAGCCGGAATCTGCTTCGTCCCCAGGCTGTCCTTCTCTTGCCGCGTTGCCCCGCCGTCAATAGCCTGCGTGTGAATGCTCTTGCGAAACGCTGCGTCTGCACGTTGGTCAGCCATGATTCCTCACTTTGCGTCCGCGCTGATCTTGCAAGACTCCGCTTCAGTAACGGTAAAAGGCCTGTTGTACGGCCTTGTTGTCCATTCCTTTGGCGAGACACAGTTGCAGCAGAACACGGCTCTTCTGCGGATTCAGTTGATCGGCCGCTACGGTTCCAAGCGCATCGTCATCCATTTCAATGTTCCGGCCAACATCACCACTGACCACGCGCGTGCTCCGCACTACGACCACGCCCTCCTCCACTGCAGCTGTAAGTGCAGCCGCTGTGTCTGTGGACACATTGCCGTTTCCCATCCCCGCCACAACAATGCCGCGTGCGCCCATCGAGACGCTGGCGCGCACCAGGTCCGCAGGCATATTGGAATAGGCGTAAAGAATGTCTACCCTGGGCAGCCGCTCGCGACCGTCCGAAGCAAATTCGGATTCGACCGTGTGCGTGTGCGTGGGATAGCGAAAATAGCGGATCCGTCCGTAGCTGGCAGTCCCCAACAAGCCCGGCCCCGGCGAGATGAAGGTCTGTACATCGGTAGTGTTCGACTTCGTCACGTCGCGCGCGCTATGCAGATCGTCGTTGATCGCGACAATGGCGCCTCGGCCGCGCGCTTCCCGGTCGGCTGCAACTCCCACGGCATTGAAGAGGTTCAGCGGACCGTCAGCACTCAATGCGGTGGATGGCCGCATCGAGCCTGTGAGTACCACCGGGCGGTTACTTTTCACGACCAAATGCAGAAAGTAACCAGTCTCTTCCGCCGTGTCAGTGCCGTGTGTGATCACTATGCCGTCGGCTTCATCGGCGGCGAATAGCTCGTTCACTCTCGCGGCCAGCTTCAGCCACAGACAATCGTTCATGTCCTGGCTGCCTACCTGCGCAAACTGCTCACCATTGAGATCGGCAAGCGACCGCAGTTCCGGCACAGCGTCGATCAGCTTTTCTATCCCGACCTCGCCTGAGCGGTACCCTGCTTCCACTTCGGAGCCAGCTGCTCCGGCGATAGTGCCCCCAGTAGCCAGGATATGAACTCTCGACACGCTTACCTCCCAATGCGATTCGCTTGAACCCCAGCGATCACGCCGCCGCAGCCGGCGCGCTCTGCTGCTGCCCGGTCGTCCTCCGGGCTCTACCTTCGGCTCGCGCTATCAGGAATTCAGTCAGTAGAGGCACTGGCCGCCCGGTCGCCCCCTTGGCATCGCCCGACACTGCATTGGTACCCGCAATGTCGAAGTGCGCCCACTTGAAACCATTGGCGAATCGCTTCAAGAAGCACGCAGCGGTGATACTCCCGGCAGGCCGTCCACCGAGGTTGCTCATGTCCGCGAAATTGCTCTTCAGCAGATCCTGATATTCGTCGAACATCGGCAGCCGCCATGCACGATCTCCGGTGTCGTTGCCGGATGCCAGCAATTGTTCAGCGAGATCATCATCATTCGCGAACAGACCACTAGTGACATTGCCCAAAGCGATCACGCACGCTCCCGTTAGGGTCGCAACATCGATCACGTAGTCTGGGTCGAATCGTTGCGCATACGTCAAAGCATCAGCGAGTGCCAATCGCCCTTCAGCATCCGTGTTCAGGATCTCTATGGTTTGCCCGGACATCGACGTCACTACATCGCCGGGGCGGGTCGCGTTGCCGCCTGGCATGTTCTCGACTGCCGGAATCAGAGCTACAACGTTTATGGGAAGTTTCAGGCGTGCGACTGTCTTCATCGCACCAAAAACGCTAGCCGCGCCGCACATGTCGAATTTCATCTCGTCCATGTTGGCGCCCGGCTTCAATGAAATGCCGCCGGTATCGAACGTCACCCCTTTACCCACGAGCACAATCGGCTTCGACTTTCCTCCGCCGTGGTATTGCATCACGATGAACTTGCATGGCTGTGCGGAAGCCTGTCCCACCGACAGCGCTGCTCCCATGCCAAGCTTCCTCATGTCCTCGCGCTCGAGAATCTCCACCTCCAGGTTGAAATCTTTCCCCAGTTCCCGGGCCACATCCGCCAGATAGCCCGGGTGACAAACGTTGCCTGGCAGATTGCCAAGATCTTTTGCGAGCGCCATTCCTTCCGCAACCGCCTGTCCCTGCCGTACTGCATTTTTCAATTCATCGGTTACCTGGTCGCTAACTAGCAGAGTAATCTTGCGCACGCCGCGTTCTTTTTTTGAGGCTTTCCCTGGAGCATCAAAGCGATAAGCTCCATCCGCGAGAATGCGGCTTGCCGTCTGCGCGCGCCAAGCCAACTCATGGTGCGGCACATCTACCGACAGCGTGACTGCCGCATCTCTGGCTGGGCCGCTTGCGAGGGCTTTGGCAATCGCACTCAGTGCATCGCGAAAGGCTTTCTCGTCGAACTTGTCGCGTGTCCCCAGGCCTACGAGCAGGACCCGTTCTGCTTCCACTCCAGGTAGATCATGTAACAACAGAGTCGAGCCGGGTTTCTCGTCAAGATCGCCGCGTTTAATCATCGCCGAAAGTTTCCCCTTCGACGCTTCATCGACCTTTTGTGAGGAGCGCAGAAGTGTGCCGTCGGAAAATACGCCGACGGCCAGAACTCCTGTTTTGAACTTCTCCGGAGATGAGCTCTCAACGTTGATTTCGATCGGACTATTCTTCGTCTGTGCCATACCTTCACTCCTGAATCGGCCGGCTCTCGAGCCTCGCTAAACTCGTTCTCTCTTCGCACTTCCGTCGTTCCTTAGAAGCCCCAAGGAATTCCCAGAACCTGCCACACGACCAAGAGAACGATCCATACGATCTGGATCACCACGACGTAGGGCAGCATCATCGCCACCACGGTTCCCACGCCCGCGCCTTTCTGATATTTGGCTGCGAACCCAACAATCAATGGGAAATACGCCATCATGGGCGTGATTGCATTCGTTGGCGAATCGCCGACACGATAGGCCGCGAGCACCGCTCCCGGTTGCACATGCAGTCTCATCAACAGCGGCACGAAAATGGGCGCGAAAATCGCCCACTTCGGAATGATGCCGGTGATGATCAGATTGAGGACAGCAACCACCACAACAAAGCCGATGAGCAACGGAAGTGGGCCAAGCCCCAATGTCTCCAAGCCGTCACCCACCTTCACTGCAGCGATGGTGGCCATGTTGGTGTAGGTGAACAGCGCGATGAACTGACTGATGAAGAACAGCAGGAACAGAAGCGCGCCCAGTCCGATCACTGCTTTCTCCATGGCCTTGACAACGTCTGCACTGCTCTTCATGGTTCTCGCGCCGAAGCCAAACGCCGCACCCGCAACTAGAAAAGCCAGTGCGATGAAGACGATCAGGCCGTTCATGAATGGGGAATCTCCCACGAGCGCGCCAGTAGTCGGATTGCGCAGGGGAGCTCCCGGTGGAAGCGCCAACAGAGCGAACAAAGCCAAAATCGCGAGCGTTCCCCAAGTCGCGAACTTCAGCCCCCGGGGTTCGTTCTCTGGGGCAGCGTCGCCCTCCTCTGCCGCGATTTCCTTCGGTGCTACATATGGCCCAAGGCGAGGTTCGACCACCTTGTCGGTTATCAATCCACAAACAACTGTGAGCATCAGCACCGAGGCGACGGAGAACCAGAAATTCGCAGTCAACGACACTGACACATTAGGATTCATGAGATGAATGGCATCATTCGTGATTCCCGTCAGGATGCCATCCAGAGGCTTGATCAGAATGTTCACGCTGAACACGGCAGAGACCGCAGCAAAAGATGTAGCCAATCCCGCAAGTGGATTTCGGCCCACGCTCAGGAAGGCTGCTGCCGCAAGTGGAATCAAGACCAGGTAACCTGCATCCGCAGCGATACTCGAAACGATTCCGACAAACACCAGAATGTAGGTCAACGCAGCAGCCGGAGCGACCTGCACTAGTTTGCGGATCAAAGCTTTAATCAAGCCCGAAGTCTCGGCCACGCCAACACCGAGCATTGCTACGATGATCACGCCCACGGCATTGAAGCTCATGAAGTTCCTAACCACGTCTGCGTACATGAAGCGGATTCCAGCCCCGGTAAGCAGACTCTCTACTTTGGTGGTCACCTGTTCGGCTTGATGAGTATCGGGGTTGATCGATTCGTAAGTAGCGCTGGCTCCCACTAGATAGAAGATGTGGGACAGCACAATTACAACTGCGATCAGCCCAATGAAGATCACGGCCGGATGGGGGACTTTGTTTCCCACTCGCTCGACGGTGTCCAGGATCTTTTCCAAACCCGTTTTCTTGGGGGGTACGGTCTTTACGGGTTCGATTTTTGGTGGAGCGATCGGTTGAACTCTAGCCCTATCGGCCATATCGACCTCCTTGTCACGGATGAGGTCCGCGCGCGATAAGAGGCAATCTCCTGCTATCGAACGCGGACGACTCCGAGCTGGCCTTTGTGGGATTTTGTTATGCAGCCGTTGCCGCCGCAGGCGTCTCCAGCGCTTCGCGCAATTTGTTCTCGTCGTCTTTGTCGAGAGACGTTTGGAATACTCTGCCCTTGCCAGCGAATTGCTTCAGTCCATCGAGCACCTTGTCGGGAGCTGCCTTCTTGATCAGAACGAACAAGGCCGAAGTGCCAGGCTTAAGCGAGTCGCCAATGTCCTTCATCATTTGGTTATCGATACCGATATTGCTGAATTTTCCGGACAGAGCCCCGGCGCCCGCTCCAACCGCGGCACCAAGCAGCGGATTTAGAAAAAGTAGTCCGATGAGCATGCCCCAGAACGCGCCGCCCACCGCACCTGCACCCGTCAGGCTGACCGCCTGGTGCAAGCGCGTCTTTCCATTTGTGTCTCTCGTGACAACAACGGCATCTTCCATGTCGAGCAAGTATTGCTTTTGCATTTTCGCAAGCGCCGCGCGCATGTCAAAAGCGGTGGACTCATCGTTAAATACAACTGCCACTAATGTGCTCATTGCCTAAGCTCCTTATCCGGAAGAGGCCACGGGAGAATGGCGCGTGAATGTGGCGGTAAGAGGACTGCTTGCGACGGGGGCCTTAAAAGGGAGATTGGAACATTGGAGCCTTCTCCCCGTTGTCGAGTTGCTTTTGTGAATCGGCTATCTGCCGATTCGTGACTGTCTCGTCGAACGAAAACTGGCGAGCATACTATTCATCACGGCACGATCACGCTACTTCGCGGTAAAGAGGCGATACAGCGCCTTCGCCGTTGCGCCTATGCAATGATTTTTGTCACATTAACGCCAAGTCTAATGCGAGGAACGATCCTCCACATCTGTCAAAACTAATAGTGCGCACGCTAAGGTGCGCACGGAACAAAGTCGAGACTCGCAGGCGCTTGCAAAGAACTGGAGAGAATCGAGATGTTTTTTATCGCGAGCTGTGATCGCTAGAACTCAGCTGCATCACGCAGCTGCCTTCGAAGCAAACAGGTTTAGCCCTAAACCTTCCGACAGAAACTTGGTCGCAAGCTGACCTCGAACACTGTTGCCAGCTTCGTCCAGCTGTGGGGAGAATGTTCCCATGCCTCCCTTGCCCGGGGAGATAGTCACGATCCCTCCGCTGACTCCACTCTTGCCCGGCAAACCAACTTCATATAACCAGTCGCCGGATTGCTCATACATTCCCGCTGTGGCCAGCGCCGCGAGCACGCGTTTACATCGTTCCGCATCGACGACGCGTTCTTTGCTGATTGGATTTACGCCGCCATCGGCCAACGTCGCACCCATAATTGCTAAATCCTTTACCGTCACATTCAGCGAGCATTGCTTCGTATAGACATCCGTCGATTCGATGGGATCGAAATAGATCCTGCCGTAGCTCTCAAGCAGTCGGGCAATACCTTGGTTCCTCTGATTGTTTTCCGCTTCCGACTTGTACACCTCCTCATTGAGTGACAACCTGCGTCCAGCAAAACGGGACAAACCATCGTGAATGAAATTCCACTTGTCTTCCGCGGTTTCGCCGGGAGCGAGACTTGTGGTTGCGATGGCCCCGGCATTTACCATCGGGTTCATCGTTCGCGCTTCGTTCAATTCGATCGCCATTACCGAGTTGAAGGGAAGCCCTGTGCTGTTCACCCCAATCTTCCTGCGCGCTTCGCCACCGCCGAGCGCCTGACAGACGAGCGCAAAGACGAACGGCTTCGCAATACTCTGGATCGAGAACTCGTAACTATCGTCACCGACGAAAAAAACACTTCCGTTGATTCCGGCCACACACAAGCCGAACAGCTCGCGGCGCGTTCTCGCGAGAGCCGGAATATAGTCTGCGACTTGCCCCTCATCCACTGATCTGTAACGCTCGTGGGCTTCCAGAATCAACGACTGGACGAGATCAGCGGACGGCAAACTCCCTGTCGAAACGGTGGAAGGTCCGGGGTTCTCTTCGGCATAGAAGCGGGTATACATCCTTGCCCTCCAACCCGTCTTTGTTTCAGGAGAATGCGCGCAAACAGCTCGATAGGAGTGCACAGGCTGCGACATTTTCCTGCGTCAGATGCGAGAGCATTTGGGAAAGCAGCATTTTCGATATTTCATCAAATGCGAACCAGCACAGCAGCGGCCTGATCGGATCTCAGCGATTGCGCTTCTCAGGTCGAAGCAGCCGCACAGCCTTGCCCAGAAGGTCTCCAGAGCAGCCCGAATCTCCAAGACTCAGTGGAAACCCTGAAACAGGGCTGTCCATCTCACTCCAGTAACTATGCGGGCCGGCGGGGACAAACCGCCGTGCTTGACGTTAGCGACGCTCAGGCCCCCTTTTAACGCGAGCAGGCGACTCACTCCCATTCGCCTCTCCACTGCGGAACATTTCTGACGACCCTTTGCGGTTTTCACCGCCTCGAAGGACAGGAGTACAGGACATGCGAAAGATGCAGAAGACAACGGCTCTGCTCTTCTTCTTGGTGCTGCTTTGCGGCGCGAGACAGAGTTCGGCACAGGAAGCTGCGACAAGCCAAGACGAGAGGATTCGTCAGTTGCAGACCAGGATGGATGAACTGAAGGCCCAGATGAGCCAAATTCAATCTGAATTAGACGCGATCCACCCAGCAAAGCTTCCCTCGACTGGTTCTATCGTGAGCACGCCGCTGCCGCCCACACAACAGCTAACTCCGCAGCAACAGGCGGAAGCTATAGGCAACGCCACCTCGCGGCACCAGACCTTTAACCAGGAAGAAGAGGAGGCAGCCCGTCTGTTTAACGCTCCACTGGAACCCTCACTCCCCGGCTTTTTTCTTCTGCCAGGGACGCGCACCATGCTACGTCTCGATGGCTCGGCCAGAACCGATTTCGTCTATGACTTGAGAACCACGGCGCTCGGGGATTCGTTTATTCCTTCGTCGATACCGGTTTCGTCGGTATCGAACCAAGGGAATTTCACCGCTAGCATTCGTGGAAGCCGCGCTATGGCGGACTTTCGCATTCCTGTCGGCGACAAGGGGGTGGCGCGGACATTCATCCAGCTCGATTTCTTCGGTCCGAATGGAACGACTGCACCACGGCTACGTCATTTCTATGCCCAGCTCGACAATGTTCTGGTAGGACAAACGTTTACCAATTTCATGGATCCGGATGCGTTCGCGGACACGCTCGACCTCCAGGGCGCAAATGCGGCGGTTAGCGTGCGTGTCCCGCAGGCTAGATACAGCTTCGGGCTAGGAGGAGGCGCGAGCGCTTCCGCTTCCATCGAGATTCCATCGTCCTCAATTAACTTCTCAGTAGCTGGTACGCCCATCACAACTACAACCCCGGCTCCGGACGGAACATTTAAGTTTCGAAATGAATGGGAACGTGGGCATATCCAGCTGGCAACTGTGTTTCGAGATTTGGGAGTGCAGCTACCAGGTGGGACACACGAGTCCACCTTTGGATGGGGCGTGAATGCAACAGGTGAATTGGCGGTCCACGGCGAGGACACTATTGTTGCACAGGTTGCATACGGTCATGGAATGGCGCGATACGTGGGCGACACGGCACCCCTGGGCCTGGACGCGGCTCCCACTTCCTCGACGAATTCGTCTTTGAAGGCGATACCACTCTTTGGGACGTATGCCAGTTATCAGCATTACTGGACTCCCGCCTTACGATCAAGCGCAACCGGAAGCTATGTGAAAGTAGACAACACCGCATTCCAAGCCGGCACTACCTATCACAGGAGCACCTATTCGTCAGTCAACCTGATTTGGAATCCAGTGGGCAGCTTGGATGTTGGCGCAGAGTTTCTCTACGGCTGGGTGCAGAATAAGAGCGGTGCCACTGGTAACGATCCACGTTTTCAAGTCACGGGAAGGTACACGTTCGTGAAGCTGCACCCCAAGGAGGAAAACGCCCCATAGCGATGAGGCGGCGCAAGGCTCACTGGAAGGGACGACGACTACGTCGCGTGTATTCCGCTCGCCCCCAAGTCCTAATAGTCCCGGCTACAGCCTGAGGTACCGAGTGCATCAGGATCAGTGTCGCTGTACGTGATCGTCATGGTTGAACTGTCGAGCACGCTAGTACCGCGTCCTCCCCTTACAGACCATCATCACGCTTGTGTTAGTGCGATCGTCTATTCGTTCCGCTTTTGCATGGGTGGCTGGCATGACCACGGTTAGACTAATCCAAGGCATTTTGATCGGAGTGGTGCTCACTGCGGAATGCCTGTTTGGTCCCGCAGCGGGCCTCGCCGTACTTCTGGATCCAGTTGGTCATGGGCGAAGTGGAAGAAGAAGAAGAACGATCATTCGTCGCAGTTCGTAACTCCGAGCAGCAGATCTCGACAAGAACATCAGGCTCTGTGCAGGTCGCGAGCCGATCGCAGTGCGATGCAGGCGTTTGCAGTGCAGACGCGCGACCCAGATGCCAGCGCCAGTGGCTGGTTCGCGCCCGCGCGTGAGCGGTTTTGCTTTCATCGGACGAAGAGACCTGGTCTGGCAAACAAAAACGTGATCGGCACGCAAAGCCAAGACTGCCCGGGAGGGAATTGCTTGTCAGGCTGGAGATTAGTTGAGGGAACCGAGCGTGCCGGTGTAGGGCGACGGAACAGCTGCCATCGGTTCGACCGCGCGGGCAACGAACGTGGCCTGCTGCTCGCTGACGGCATCGTCGATCGAGCCAGGCAATGTCCGAGAGCTTCGCAACTTGATAGAGCGCGCTTACATACTTTCTTCAGCCCCGGAACTCGATGCTAACAACTTTCCAGTTTCAACTAATCTCGACAGACGGTCCACGCCACTGAATTGGATAGACTCACTTCCGGAAGTGAGCGATCTTCGATCATTTCTGAGCGATGCGGAGAGAGCTTTGAACTCTGCTCAGGGATCGCAAGCCGAAGCAGCTAGACGTCTTGGACTGTCACGAAGCGATTTCGGCTACAAGTTAGGCAAACATCAAATCAGAGGCGCGAATGAATAGGTACGCACTACTTGAATAACCCTCCAAAGAGCAAGCGAGAGGATGGAGAGAGCGGGTACGAGGGGGGCAATTGGGGACACTCTCTTTTTCTCGGTCCTGGAATCCATGGTTTTGCTGTGGAGTGTCTATACCTGTGTCGGGAAAATCAGATCTGCTCAGGTCATTCTTGCCCTGCAAGTACCAGTGCGTTTAGGGGAAACACGTGTTTCCCCTGTTTCACCGCCCGATTTCACGCACGGACGGAAAGGGTGGGGATCACGGGGTCTGTCGGGGACAGCAAATCAGCTGAAACATCGAGTAAAGCCGTCCGGCTGAAGGGTCGGCGGCGGCGAAGAACGAGTAATCCAGTCTTCTCTTACGATCCCTGCAAGGCCAATAATCTTGAAACTCTGAACTTTCCGAGTTCGACTCGAACTGTTCCTTCTCTCTCTTTCTCTCCCGATATGCTCCCCTTCTCTTCTTCTTCCTGCCACACTCAAGAAGAACAGACCAGGGTCGATGCCCCCGCACGTCGTCTTCGCCTCTTCGATATGCCCTTGCCACAGATGATGCACAGCGGATTCGATGACGGCTTACGCGCCAGGACCTGAACCTCATCAGCGTGCCCAATATACCAGCGTCCACCGTCATAACACTGGTAAGAGACGATGAGTCTCGCCGGCCTTAAGCGAGGCCTTCCTCGCTGCGTTGTCGGCTTTGCTGGCTTTGCGGAATGCGCGTTTCGTACTCATCACCGATTCCGACCAAAGCGATCCCCCAAGGAACTGGCAACCCCGTGGTATTCGGATCAGACCCTGCCGTTCGACATCCCCCTCGCCGGCGCCAATGAATACGGTGCCATGTGCGCGGCCAAGATCTTCGGCGTGGAAATCCTCAACGAAGGTACCGGTATCTCGATTGACGATGCCGTCAGCGAGCAGCAGGCCACGTTCGTTGCCCGCGCGGTCGAACCGATGGCAGCTGTTCCGTCGCCCTACACCGGCACGCTCGGTTCCCTCAACTAATCTCCAGCCTGACAAGCAATTCCCTCCCGGGCAGTCTTGGCTTTGCGTGCCGATCACGTTTTTGTTTGCCAGACCAGGTCTCTTCGTCCGATGAAAGCAAAACCGCTCACGCGCGGGCGCGAGTCGGTCACTGGCACTGGCATCTGGGTCGCGCGTCTGCACTGGAAGGCCCTGCATCGCACCGCGCTCGCGACCTGCACCGAGCCTGATGTCCTTGCCGAGATCTGCTGCTGGGAGTTACGAACTGCGATGAAAGATTCTTCTTCTACTTCGCCGATGACCGACTGGATTCAGAAGTACGCCGAGGCCCGCTGTGGGACGAAACAGGCATTCCGCAAAGCCAGCAGAGCCGACAACGCAGCGAGGAAGGCCTCGCTTAAGACCGGCGAGACTCATCGTCTCTTACCAGTGTTATGACGGTGGACGCTGGCATATTGGGCACGCTGATGAGGCTCAGGTCCTGGCACGTAAGCGGTCATCGAATCCGCTGTGCATCATCTGTGGCAAGGAGAAGAGAAGGAGAGCGTATCAGGAGAGAAAGAGAGAGAGAAGGAGCAGTTCGAGTCGAACTCGGAGTTCAGAGTAACAAGATCGTTGGCCTGGCAGGGGTCGTAAGAGAAGACTGGACGACTGGTTCTTCGCCGCCGCCGGCCCTTCAGCCGGACGGCTTCTGCTGATGTTTCAGCTGATTTTGCTGTCCCCGACAGACCCCGTGATCCCCGCCCTTTCCGTCCGTTCGTGAAATCGGCCCGTGAAACAGGGGGAACAGCTGTTCCCCCTAAACGCACTGGGCCGAAATACAGAGCAATCGTAACAGGTGGATTTTATGTGTGAACCGGTATTTATTGCGAGATCTGAATGGGGTCCACACGAAGATGCAGTTGCAAGGAAAGCGCTGCTGGAGTCGAGCGGCAAGCGGGAGGACGGTCGAAAGAGACTCTGTGGAGCCTGGACTCTTCGTGGGGGAGAAATGCGCGATCCCAATCAGTGGGTTCCGCGCAGAGGCAAGGCGCGTGTCACCGGACGTGTCCAGAGATTTTTGCGAATGAGATGCAAATGCTGGGCGTGCTCGCGCTGCGGTCCGCGCAAGGCGAAACAGTACCGAGCGCAAATCTTAAAAACTGTTGACCATTTGAAACTCACGCGCTTGATGACTCTCACGCTCGACCCCAGGCTAGTTGCGACTGAAGAAGAAGTTAAGACTTTTTATGAACATTTTGAGGAAAGCAAGAAACAGGATCGATTCTGTGTATGTCCTACGTGCATGGCCGTTCAGCGACGATCGATACCAATAATTCGTGATTGTTGGAACAAACTGCGCGTGTATTTACACCGTCGTTACGGTCAAGCTCCGAAGTACATCGCAGTTCTCGAATTTCAGAAAAGCACCGGCCTGGCACGCATGCATATCGTTCTGGATCGCTATGTCGAGCAAGCCTGGGCAAGAAACGTGTGGATGGCAGTGGGAGGAGGTCAACACGTCGATTTACGTGCAATCGATGCACATCGCGCTGCGGCATATCTTTCTAAATATTTGTCGAAAGAGTTGTTGTTGAGCGTGCCTGAGGGCATCCGTCGAGTCACAACTTCGTGTTCTATAAAGCTCTTAGAAAAGAAGCGTTCCGAATACGTCTGGGAATTACTCAAGGCAACCATCGATGCCATCCACAAACGTTTTGAGAAATCCGCCTCGGACATCGTTCGGGACTCTGAGGGTGCATTGGACGAGTTTGTCGTCCGGGAATAAACCGAGCTTTCCCGGAAACGTGTGCACGGGGGAATCAAAATGGAAATTGGTAATGAGAAATTTCTCACTGTTGCGGAGATTGCGGAAATACTTAATGTGCCCGTCTCTTGGATTTATAACCGCACACGAGCGCGAGGACTAGAGCGCATTCCTCACGTAAAGCTCGGGAAATATCTCCGTTTCGATGTGAACGCGGTGCGAACTTGGGTCACTAATTTCCAGGAAAACTAATTTGATTCCCCAAGGTGCAATCACTACACTTTCGAACGACGCAGAACCGCCTAAGCGAGCCATGAACGGAGGAAAGATGGCTCGCCGCAAGAAGTATCAGCACGGTTCTTTAAGCAAACGAGGAAAGCGAAACAAAGTGTGGGTTGCACGGTGGTGGGAAGATGTAACCGGGCCAAACGGTATCGAGAAGATCCGACGTTCGGAGATTCTAGGAACCGTTTCGGAATATCCGACTAGACGTGAGGCAGAAAATGCTCTCTCTGATCGGCTACGTCGAATTAATTCCGGAGATTTTCGTCCGCAGAGTTCCTTAAATTTTAGGAAATTCACGGAGGAATATTGGCTGCCAAGCGTGAAACCTGCATTGAAATATTCGACCAAGCAGCATTACGAATATGTTCTCAATGTTCATCTCTACCCGGAGTTCGGCGAAACACAGCTTCGCCTGATTTCCCGAGATGTGATTCAGGAATTTCTTTTTAGAAAGTTTCAGGATCTTTCTTGGAAAACGGTGAAGCATATAAGAACGGTTTTTGGAACTGTTTTTAAGGCTGCGGAAGATGCTGGCCTGGTTTCTGAAAATGCCGTTCTTAAAACCCGACTCCCCAGGCGAGGCCCCGTTCCCGAAAGAGTGGTAATTCAGCCGGAAGATATTAGGAAACTTTTAGGAAATCTTCCGGAGCCTTCTCGCTCAATCGCTGGCTTACTGGCATTCACGGGGATGCGGATCGGGGAAGTTCTGGCTTTGCGGTGGCATGACGTGGATCTGGCTTCAGGGAGTATTCGGATTCGGCAAACAGTCTATGAGGGACATTTCGACGAACCTAAAACCAAGCGCAGCAATCGAACAGTGCCGCTTGGACCTAAAGGTCTCGCGATATTGTCAGCTCGAAAACCCGAAACGCCTAATCCAGAAGCCCTGATATTCGGAACGCGGAAAAACACGCCGCTCAGCCGCCGGAATCTGATGCGACGCCAGTTAACTCCCAGCTGTGACGCTCTCGGGCTCAAAGGAGTTAATTGGCACTCGCTTCGCCATGCGAATGCACTCTGCTGGACTCGGTTGGAACTCCTATCAGCACGACTCA
>CAZBCQ010000053.1:0-25107 GCA_964490255.1 uncultured Terriglobales bacterium
GTGAGGCGGTCAGATTCGTGACCGCCAGTTCGATCCCGAGCAGGAAAGTCAGAATGAGGATTCTGACTTTCGCCAGCCAAACCAGCCAGCTCTGTTCGTAGGCCGGCTCGGCTGCGGCGCCCTGTTTCATTAGGGGCGGCGCGCCTGAAGTATTTTCCTGCGAATCCTGCATCTCGTAAACCTACGATGTTGCGCTCGAACTAGCCCGACAGTTTGGCAATCATGGCGAACAATGGCATGTAGAGCGAGATGACAATGCCGCCCACAGCGACGCCAAGGAAAGAAATAAGCAACGGCTCGAGAAGCGCCAGCATGTCGCGAGTCGCGGCGTCTACTTCATCTTCGTAGAAGTCTGCGATTTTCTGAAGCATCGCATCCATTGCGCCGGTGGCCTCGCCAACGCCGATCATCTGGCACACCATATTCGGAAACACTCCGCTCTCTTTCAGCGGATCGATTATGGTACGACCCTCTTCGATCGCCTTGCGCACTTTCATCAGCGCCTGCTCGAGAACTGCGTTGCCGGATGTTTTTGCCGTGATGGTAAGAGCCTCCAGGATCGAGACGCCGGAGGTCAGCAGTGTACCGAGCGTTCGGCTAAAGCGGGCAACCGCAATCTTGCGGAGCACCATACCAAATACAGGCAGCTTCAGCAGCATGGCATCCCACAACACCCGCCCACGTGGATCTTTCTTGATTTGCTTAACAACAAAAAAACCGCCAATGCCTAGTACGAAAACCACCCACCAAAACTGGCCAACAATAGCGCTAAGTCCCATGACTATGCGGGTCGGCAGAGGTAAAGCAACATCCAAACTGGCAAAGAGGTTCGAGAAGATCGGCACCACGAACTTCAAAAGGCAGCCGACTACGATTACCGCTATGCCGATAACCGCGACTGGATAGATCAAAGCCGATTTCACTGCCGACTTTAACTTCACGGCCTTTTCGACGTAAGCGGCAAGTCGCTGCAAAATCAAATCGAGAATACCGCCCGTCTCGCCAGCGTCGATCATGTTCACCGTGAGGTCATCGAACACTTTTGGATACTGCTTCATGGCAGCAGAAAGTGTTGCGCCGCCTTCTACCGTGGTTCGAACTCCAGTGAGCGTCTTCTGGAATGCAGGGTTCTCCTGGTTTGCTGCCAGGATTTCCAGGCACTGAACCAGTGGCAACCCAGCGTCGATCATCACCGAAAACTGGCGAAAGAAGATCGCGACGTCCTTCACCGGGACCTTGGACGACCCCAATGTAGGAAATGCAAACTCTTTCCCCTTTTCCTTGATAGCTACCGTGGAGATTCGTTCTCGCGCTAGCGCAGCTTTCAGAACCTGCTTGTTTTCTGCAACACGCTCGCCGTTGATTTTCGCGCCGGCCGCGTTCTTTCCCGTGAATGTAAAAACAGGCATATAGCTACCTCGTCAGTTTTCTGAATCGGTTACCGCTTCGCCGTGGCCGGAACCCCATTTCCTTTAGTCAGGCCAGCCCCACGGTTAATCATCTCCTGCAATTCGTCAGGCAGCGACGAACGCTGGATTGCTGTTTCCAATGTGATCTGTTTCTGGAAATACAACGTCGCAAGCGACTGGTTGAAAGTCTGCATGCCGAACTTGTCCTGCCCGGACTGCATTGCCGAATAGATCTGGTGGATCTTGTCTTCGCGGATCAGGTTTCGCACGGCTGGGTTTGGAATCAAAATCTCCATCGCCATCGCGCGGCCTTGGCCTCCTACTTTCGCGAGAAGGGCCTGGCAGAGAATGCCTTCCAGCACCATCGAAAGCTGGGCGCGAATCTGCGGCTGCTGGTGAGCCGGAAACACGTCGATGATACGGTTGATCGTCGAAGCCGCTGAGTTCGTGTGCAATGTTCCGAATGTTAAGTGACCCGTCTCCGCAATTCTTAGCGCCGATTCAATCGTTTCCAAGTCGCGCATTTCACCGATCAGCACAACGTCAGGATCTTCGCGGAGAGCCGCTCGCAGCGCATTCGTGAAACTCTTGGTGTCGGCGTGTACTTCGCGCTGATTCACCAGACACGCCTTGTGTTGATGTACGAACTCGATCGGGTCTTCGATCGTCAGAATGTGCTCGTGACGTTCGCTATTGATCTTGTCCAGCATCGCGGCAAGCGTTGTGGACTTACCTGACCCGGTCGGTCCGGTCACCAGGATCAAACCGCGCGGCTTCTCACATAGTCTGGAAACAACCGGCGGTAGCGCGAGTTGTTGGAACGATTTGATCTCATAAGGAATCACGCGGAAAACTGCGCCACACGCTCCGCGCTGATTGAAACAATTCGCACGGAAACGTGCCAACCCTTTCAGACCGAACGAAAAGTCGAGTTCCAGATCTTCCTCAAAGCGATGCTTCTGCGCATCCGTCATTACACTGTAGGCCAGCGCTTTGGTGTCGGCAGCAGTGAGTTGTGGCAAATCAAGCGGTTGCAGGTGGCCGTGAATTCGAACTTGCGGCGGCGAATTGGTGGTGATGTGCAGATCGCTCCCGCCTAATTCGACCATCCGCTTCAGCAGTTCGCTGAGAGTTGCTGCCATGCTTTCGACCCCTCTTCTTTTCGGGCGGCATATCCGGCCGCCTGCCAGTATTTCGTTTCGCGCTTACTGCGCCGCGTTCGTCTGTTTAGTGGACTGTTTCGCGAGCAACTTCTTCCAGCGTCGTGATCCCCGCCATAACCTTGATCAGCCCGCTTCGCCGCAGAGTCAACATGCCGCGTTCAATCGCCTTCTTCTTCAACTCCAGTGCCGACGCACCGACGAGAATCAGTTCGCGGATCTCGTCATCGATCTCCATCACTTCATACAAACCAGCGCGGCCCTTGTATCCTGTGTTGTTGCAGGTCGTGCAACCCTTACCCTTCTTCGGCTTCGCAGTCTTTGCCTCTTCTGGCTCAAAGCCCGCGTCGAGCAGCGCCTGATAGGGCATCTCGACAACTTCCGCGCAATTCGCACAAACGCGGCGAACCAGTCGCTGAGCGCAGATCAAGTGAACGGCGGTCGCAACCAGGAAGGGTTCAATACCCATGTTCATCAACCGGCTAATCGTTTCGGGAGCGCCGTTCGTGTGCAGCGTGGAAAGCACCAGGTGTCCGGTAAGAGCTGCCTTGATCCCGATTTCCGCAGTTTCGAAATCTCGAATCTCACCCACGAGAATGATGTTCGGATCCTGCCGAAGGAACGATCTGAGCGCAGCCGCGAAATTCAATCCGATGGATTCCTTCATCTGCACCTGGTTGACGCCGGCCAGCTGAAACTCAACCGGATCTTCCGCGGTCATGATGTTCGTGTCGGGCTTATTCAGCTGCGAGATCGAAGAATAGAGCGTATTCGTTTTACCGGATCCCGTGGGGCCGGTCACCAGTACCATGCCGTAGGGCTTGAGAATCGCCTTTTCGAACTTGACCAGCGACTCCGGCTCGAAGCCCAGCTTGGTCATGTCGAGGCGGAGATTCTCTTTGTCGAGCAACCGCATCACGATCTTTTCGCCGAACAATGTCGGCAGCGTGCTTACGCGGTAGTCGAGCTGTTTCTTCTTCCCGCCCAGATGCATTTTCATCATGATGCGTCCATCTTGCGGCAGACGCTTTTCGCTGATGTCCAGCTTCGCCATGATCTTGATGCGGGAGGTAATGGCGTCCTTCAACTTCATCGGGGGATTCATGATCCCCTGCAGAACACCATCAATACGGAAGCGAACACGAAACTCTTTTTCGTAAGGCTCGATGTGAATGTCACTGGCGCCGCGCTTCACTGCATCCGTAAGAATCAGGTTCACCAGCTTGACGATCGGAGCTTCTTCGGCAGCCTTCTCCAGATCGGACGCGCCCAGTTCCTCTTCTTCAGCCTGTAACTCCACATCCGTATCGCCATCGTTGATCGAGGCGACGATGGAATCCAGATCATCTTCGGCGGGCGCGGGCTCGGAATAGGCCTTCGCGATTGCGTCCATGATGGCCGTCTCGGACGCGACCACCGGCTCGATGTTAAAGCCGGTCATGAACTTGATGTCGTCCATCGCAAACACGTTCGTCGGATCGACCATCGCGATGGTGAGCGACGCGCCTACACGGCTCAGAGGAAGAATCTGGTAACGCTTCGCGGTCTCCTGCGGGATCAGCTTCACCACAGCCGCATCGATTTCGAAGTAATTCAGGTTGATCGCAGGCACGCCATATTGGCGCGACAGGAAATTCGTGACATCTTCATCGGTGAGGAAATTCAGTTTGACGAGGATCGCACCCAGGCGGCCGCCCGTTTCGCGCTGTGCCTTCAGCGCCTGATCGAGCTGCTCCTTGGTGATAACCTTCTCTTTCACGAGAAGGTCTCCCAACCGCTGCGACATTCCTATAGCTGGCATAGTTCTCTAACCAAAGCTGTAGATTTAGCGGGGGCTTGGTTACTCCGGTACAATGCCCGCAAGTTCTTCTTAATTAATGGTTTATACAAGCAATCGAAGCGTAGGGTCGGTGACACAAATTGTCAATTAGCAAAGGCGTTCCTTCGGTAACCAATAGGGCAATACCACCAGTCACTTTGGTAATCGGCGCAGATTGGTCCTGATGAGATCCAAACCGGGAAAACTGGAAAACATCCGGGTGATTTTTCGAACGCTCTACCAGCGCTGGGGACATCAGCACTGGTGGCCGGCCGAAACGCCATTCGAAGTGATCGTCGGCGCTTATCTCACTCAAAACACGGCCTGGACTAACGTTGAAAAAGCACTGGATCAACTGCGCCTAGCCGGCATTTTGAGCGTCGAAGGAATCCGTTCCGTAGATCTGAGTGAGCTCGAAAAACTGATTCGTTCGGCCGGATATTTCCGCCAAAAGGCGGCACGCTTGAAGCAGTTCGTTGCTTTCCTCGATCAACGCTACTGCGGGTCGCTGCAGGAGATGTTTGCAACTCCTACCGCGCAGCTTCGAGAGGAGCTACTCGCTCTGAATGGCGTCGGACCGGAAACAGCCGACTCCATCCTCCTGTACGCCGGACAGCACCCGATCTTCGTCGTCGACGCCTACACCCGCCGCATTCTTGAGCGCCACGGACTGGCAAAACCCTCAACGAAGTACGACGAGATGCGCCGCTTGGTCCAAGAAGCCCTTACGAATTCCGATCTACCCGAACTGACTGACGTCGATCCCGCTACCCTGCCCAAAGGTTCTTGCCATGCTCCCTCAGCTATGAGCACCGCGACGCGCTGCGGCCAGGCGCAGGTCTTCAACGAGATGCACGGACTGATCGTAGGAGTCGGCAAGAATTACTGCCTGAAGTCAAAACCCAAATGCGAGGAATGCCCGCTCGGCCCGCTGCTCCCAACAAAAGTGCTCACGAAAAAAGCTTGAGCCGCGAATCGTGGATATGATATATCCATGATTATGAAACTCAGCGAAGGTATCGAATCCGGACTACATTGCGCGCTCCTGCTGGCCATGGTCCCGTCGGATACCGTTTTGCCATCGAAGGCCTTGGCTGAGTTCCATGGTGTATCAGAGACCTATCTGCTCAAGCATCTGCAATCTCTTGCTGCCAACGGAATCCTGCAAGCCGTTCCCGGGCCGAAGGGTGGCTACAGGCTCGCGCACCGACCTGACGCCATCACCATCCTTGACGTGGTCGAAGCGATTGAAGGCAAAGACCCCGCATTCCGTTGCACCGAAATTCGCCAGCGCGGACCATGTCCCGGAAAAGCCAGCTCCTACCGGGTTCCCTGCGCGATCAACCAAACCATGTTGCATGCCGAATCTGCATGGAAAGATTCATTGCGATCGGTCACCATTGCTGACCTTGTGCAGCAAATTTCAGGCAAGGTCGACCCCAAGTCCGCCCAGTGTGCAACGCAATGGATCGGAGAGCGGCTTCGATTTCAGGCCGTTGCAAAAGAGACTTAATTCAGGCCCAAACATCAAAGTATTGGAGGCATTATGTCCGCTTTCCCGCAATCGCAACCGGAAGCCCATCCGCACGTAACAGAATTGCCTGCATTCGATGTGATCGGTCTGACCGCGCGCACCAGCAACGAAGCGCAATTCGGCGGTGACGACCGAATCGGACCGCTTTGGGCGCAGTTCATGGCAGGCGCTGGAGAATCCATACCCGCCGCACTCGACCAGATCTTCTCCTTGTACACGCATTACGAAACGGACCATAACGGCGCGTATGATGTGATCCTCGGCAAATCGGTTAAGCCAGGAACGCAACCTCCAGCGGGCATGATCACAAAACATATCCCGGCGGCAACCTACCTGGTCTTCCCTGCCGAGTCGCGCGCGCCGGAGGCGATAATGGCGGCCTGGCAGAGTGTCTATTGCTATTTCGACGAAGCTGGCACCCCGAAGCGCGCATTCACCGTCGACTTCGAGCGCTATAGCGAAAAAGGAGTGGAACTCTTTATCGCCATCCAGTAGCCCTATGCACCCGGAAGCGTATCTCCGCCGCATTCGTTACGACGGGCCACTCGCGCCCACCTCAGAGGTGTTGCGCAACCTTCACCGCGGACACATGCTTTCGGTTCCGTTCGAAAACCTCGATATTCCTGCAAAGCGTCCCATCGTCCTCGACACTGATCGTCTGCTCCGGAAGATCGTCGATCAGCATCGTGGCGGCTTCTGCTACGAACTGAACGGGGCGTTCGCCTGGCTGCTGAGTTCTCTTGGTTTTGAAGTGATGATGCTGTCGGCGCGCGTGGCCCGGCGCGACGGAAGCTTCAGCCCCGAGTTCGATCACATGGCTTTGGAAGTTCGCGACACAAATGGCGATTGCTGGTTGGCCGACGTCGGTTTCGGTGACTGCTTCCTCCAACCGCTGCCTCTAACTCGCCCGACCCACTCCGAACAACTTGGTTGGACGTACCGTTTGCTCGAAAGCGGAAACGTCTACTCACTACAACGCAAGTCCGCCGAAAGGGACTGGACCCCGCAATACCAATTCACACGCACTCCTCACCAATTACAAGAGTTCACTCCGATGTGCCACTACCACCAGATCTCGCCCGAGTCGTTCTTCACTCAGCGACGTGTCTGTTCTATGGCAACCGTTGACGGTCGAATCACCTTAGAAGGCATGCGCCTGATCAATACACAGAACGGAACGAAAACAGAAACCGAAGTTGCTGGCGAAGAAGAATACCGTCGCTTGCTGCGGGAGAAGTTCTGTGTCGAGCTCATCTAAGGGCGCGCGACACCTCCGATGACTGCCAGTCCAGCAGCGGAACAACGGCATAAATGCAGTGCCGAAAGGTACTAGGGAGTTGACCGATGCCTTTTCTGAACCTCGAAGCAACCAATCGTGCCTCATGTTATGCACATCCAACACAACATATGCCATCCACCAGACATGAAGTGGCAAACAAGATTTTCAGGCTGCAGGAAAAGAGGGACAACATCATCTACCTACTGGCCCACGAGGAACTGCCCGACGCCGACACATTGCAACTGGAAGCGCAGCTCTCTGCTGTAGAGGACGCAATCGTTCTTCTAAGCGTCAGCAAGGCTGCCTGACTTCTTCTTCTTCTCGCGAACGCATTCCCGCCACAGATCGCGGGAAGGATGACCGCACTCCCAGACCCACAGCGGGAGATCCCGTAATCAGGTTAGCCGGTGGGCACCAGTTCTCTGATACCCACCGGATCTGATCTCTACTGCTGACCTTGGTCATGCGGCACGGTGATCGTTACCGAGTTCGACCCAGGATACCCGGCCGAATCGGTGGCTGTAACCGTGACTGTGTAGATGAGACCACCGAGATCGTTGCCGGGACGCGCCGCTCGCAGAAGCACATGTTGCGGGTCGATCACTTGCCAGGCGGGCAACGAACTCTGCGGAAGCGACTTATTGCTGGTGACTGTAACCGCCAGCACAATTGCCGTGTCACAGTTATCCGAGACGCCGTACGACAGGGTTACGTCGACGATCTTGTTGTTCGGCGGCCACAGCACCGATGGAGTGGCTGTCAGCCCCGAAACAACCGGCGGAGGATTAGAAACGGTGATCGCGACCGATCCGCTGGTATTCGGCGTAGGGTTGGGATCGAGCGTGGTTGAGCTCACGGACGCCGTATTCGTGATCTGCGTTCCGTTCGGAGTGGGACAGGCGACCATCGCCACCAGTGTGAATTGAGCGGTGGCGCCGTTGCTCATCGACGCCACCGCGCAGTTCACTGTTCCGTTGCTACCGGCAGCAGGAGTCGTGCACGTCCAGCCGGAAGCCGGTGTCAGCGATCTGAACACGGTTCCACTCGGCAGTGCATCGATGAGCGATACATTGGCAGCGGAGTCGTGGCCATTATTGGTCACCCTGATCGTATAGGTAACATTGTGGCCACTGAGCACCGTGCCGGAATCGGCAGTGATCGTGGTCGCCAGGTCGGCCCCAGGCAGGTCGAGCGGATTAACGATGCCGGTGTATGCGTACTTGTGTTGCAGGTACGCATCAAACGGCAGCGGCGCATCATTAGCCGTCACCCCGGAACAACCTGCTGTGTTCGTCGACGGGTTGAGCCAGCTGTCGTCATCTCCCAGGCCCCAGATCGTGACGCTATCGATCTTGTCGTGCATGTTCTTGAAAATCTGGAAGTAGTCACGATAGCGATAGCCCTCGTGGATCAGGTTCACCGTATCGTTCGCGAGCAAATCGTCGTAATCGGTATAGAAAGTCTGCGAACACTGACCGTACCGATACAGACTCATGTCGAACTCGGTAACTTCATTGATGATCGGAACACCAGCCGTAGAAGTGAGTCCCGAAAAGAGGTTGATTGTATCTATCACGGTCTGCTTCGAAGCTGCTGAGCCCTGATCGTCGATTGGGAAGCTGATGTTATTGTGGAATTGGTGGCCAACGCAGTCGATGGGAACACCACGCGCAATCGCGCCCTGCACCCAGCTGTATACGAAGCTGCGTTTATTAGGAATCGTGGTGTTGTAGTCGTTGTAGCACAGCTTCACCTTTTCGCGGCCGATCCCGAAAGCGTCCAGAGCCTGACGTGCATAGATAAACGCGTCGTCCATGTATTCCGGATACCCGGGATTGTTGCTCGGATCCGTAGTGATGACGTACCACTTGCTCCGCCGGAAACCATCGGGCTGCGACTCATCAATCGCCTCATTGACCACGTCCCAGACATAGATACTGTCTTTGTAGTGGTTGACCAACGCGTTGATATGGTTCTTCAGGCGCGAGAGTAATAGCTGTTTGTTCGCCTGGCTGAACGGTTCAGTGGACATGTCCACGCCGTTCGTATCCTGGAACACCCATGCAGGAACTTGGTTATGCCAGACAAAGTTGTGTCCACGCATCTTGATGTTGTGAGCCTGCGCAAACGTGAGGATGTTATCCCCGGGACCGAAGTTGAAACTGCCTTCGCTGGGTTCGGTGGTATCCCACTTCAAATCGTTGCCAGGGGTCACACTGTTGTAGTGAAGTGCGGCAAGCTGCCCGTGCGGACCAACAATGTCCTGCTGCGAGGTTGCAAAGCCAACCAGGAAGTCGTTGGCGTAAACCTGCTTGATCGGTGTGATGCTTTCGATCGTAGGCGGCGGCATGTAGCTAAGGCTGAAATCGTCGACATAGAACGATGCCGTCGGATTCGCATTGGACTGTACATAAATCTGCAGCGTGGTGTAGCTGCCTGAGAATGTGTAGGGTTTGGATTTCAGCCGGACCCATCCACCTGAGGTTACCGTGGCACTGGTTATTCCTGGATAGCTGACATTGTTGAACTGATCCGTGAGCTGAAGGCTCATGTTCATGGACGTCGTCGGTTGGCCGGGCGCCATCTTGACCCAAACCTCGATCCAGTACTGCGAGCCGTTGCACATCTTTCCGCTGATGTCGTGAGTTGGGCCGTTCCAGGTTGCCGTGCGACCGGTTACAAGCAAGCTCCATGCACCGGAATGGGCGTCCGCCTGCGTCGGCGTGAGCACCACGGGTGCGCCGCCACCGCGCGAAACCCATCCATCGGCTTTGCCGTCCTCGAAATTGCTCGAGAATCCGGAGTTGTCGGGCGGAACCGTGCAGCCGCCACTGGTCGCGGTCACGCTGAACGTATCCACGTAATAGGAAGCATTGGCGTTGGAATCGTCCTCGATGTACAGCAGCAAGCTGCTAACGCCGCTGGCAGCGGGAGCAAAGGAGCCCTGCATTATGACCCATGCGCCGTTAGTCACATTTGCAGTCGCAATGTTCGAGTAGGAGTCCGAACCATTGACCGTGCTCTTCATCGTCATCCTCACGGTATCGGGGCCAGCGAACCCCTCGGCCAGTCGCACCGCAATCTTGAATACGTACGGCTGTCCGGGCGTTAGGGAATGAGTCAGATCGATGCCCGGCCCTTGGTATGTCGCTGTCCGATTGGTCGTGAGCAAGCTATGACTGCCGGTGAACGCCTGATTGGTGCTAACCGCGACCGTCGCGCCCGCAAAGCCAAACCAGTTGTCGGTTGTGTTGTCCTCGAAATCACTGGAGACAAGTTGAGCCGATGCCGCACTGGCGATAAGAGCGAACGACACGATCAGAAGAATGCTGGTGAGAGATATAGTTCGACGGGAAGACAATAGGGTGACGGCACGACGCATAACTCCTCCTTGGCACATGCGGGGTCCACAGAGCAGGACCTACAGCGACGGAAACGGCGATTCGAAGGGCTCTCGAGCTTTAGTTGATTGTCTTGGCACGAAAACTAAAGTCGGGCACAGTAGATATCATTCGGAGTTGCTGGTGTCAACTCCTTTAAAGAAACGTTTTAGATTTATTTCGGGGACTCAGGCCTATCGAGGAAAAAGTGGATTACTGCGATGCTTTCTTGAGAACGCGATTCGCTCGAAGCGGCGGATGCGGAGGCAGAATTAATTCGCTGGCGATGTCATTGAGCTGCCAGTCTTGCCCGCAGTTGCTCCCATTCTTCAATGACTTGCGGATTATGCGAAAGATTAGCGGCCCGATGGAGCGACTGCTCCGCATTCGGCAAGTCATTAACCTGGACCAGACAGTCTCCAAGCGCCGCCCATGCAAACCAATCTTCGGGGAACTGGCGTGTCACCTGTTGAAAAACCGGCATGGCCTCGTTGCACTCACCAGATTCTGCAAGTTTCAAGCCTTCTTGCACACGGGCCCGCGCGAGGTTTAAAGCAACGGGTCGATTGTTGGGCGCAATCTCGTGCGCTACGGTGAAGACGGTCAAATCGTCCTTCCATGCCGTGTCTTGTTGCGCAGTCAATATCCCGAAACCGATCGCTAGCAAAGTGAACACAAACAACAGGCGCATGCGCCACTTGCTCGCCAGATGCCATGCTGTCGCGACAATCAGCATCAGCCCTGCGAGCGACAGATAGGTATACCGCCCGTGAAGGAAGTCTCCGGGATTAAGCACGTTCAGATTCAGTGCAGGTAGAATCGGAAGTACTAAGAGCAGAGCGCCGAGCCCCAATGCGCAATGGATACGGATCGCGTCCCGAGGTGATAGATCGCGTTTCGCCTTGGTCCACACCCACACAAGAACTCCCGCAAGAACTACTGCCGCACAGAACACGGCTAATCCGGGCAGGAGAACACCGTTCACCGAGAAGCTATCTTGCTCGCTGGAATTCGCGAAAGCACTTAGCCGCACCGGCCAGACCAGTACCTTGACATAAAACCAGAGAGTCGCCGGCATGGATAACGCAACTGTTTTGAAGCTCAAATGCTGAGTTTTCGTGCCAACGTTTCCGCGCAGCGCATGAAGACGCATAAGAAGATAAAGCCCCGTGACACAGAAGAATGGCCAACTGAGCTGTGCTGCACGAAAAAATCGTGCCTTCAAACCCGTCGGCTTATCATCAGCCGGCCTCATTTCAGCCGCCAGATCCGATGGGATCATGAGCGCAAGCACAAAGATCACAACCGGGACGATGACCGCCGTCTCTTTCACCAGAAGCGCCGCGAAGCATGCGCCCACGGACGCAACCAGCCAGGCTAGCGGAGGTTTATCGGCCACACTAGCCCGCGACTTGCGCAATCTTCTGTTGGATTGCATTCCGCCCGAACCGCTGTCTCCGGTGTATCCCGTGTATCGAAGAAACAACAGCAGAGCACACAAGACTGCCACGGACATGAGCGGATCAGGTACGGTAACCCATGCTACGGACTCGGTCTGTGCGGGATGGAGCGCGAACAACCCTGCGGCGATCAAAGCGGCCAAACGATCTCGCAACAGAGTCCACACCAAAACTCCCAACAGGACGGCCACGGACAGGTGTTTCACGATGCTGAGTAGGTGCCATGCCCACGGAGACATTTCGCTCAGCACGAAATTGACCCTCAGCCAGAACACAAACAATGGCCTGTAAAAGCTTGCAGGCCCGCCGGTGAACTGGGCCCACACATAGTTCGAGAAGTACTCCCAGATGTGGCCGGATGACTGTATGCGCGGATCACTAAGAAAACGATGATCGTCCAGAACGAATTGAAAGTTCAGGGCGGGAAGATAGATAAAGAAAACAGCAGCCGCCAACCCAACCGCTATGAGTACAAACTTCCGCGAAGACAGCAATTCTCCCCTTGGCGCTTGCACCGGAAGAGAGGTCTTTTGGGGTCGAAGTAAGTTTGAGGATTTCATTCGCGAGGACGAGAAATTGTCTCACAGGAATAGAACCTGTCAGGAACGTGATTCGCTGAACCACAGCATGTTTTGTGGCTGACGTGCTGCTAATGTTGTGCCGCCTCAAGCTGGGCGACTTCCTGTTGGACCTTCGGGACCTGCGGGCTATTGGGGCTCTCCTTCAGGAACAGCTTGTATTCCACAATTGCATCCTGGGGACGATTCTCCATTTCAAGGATCTTGCCGGCCAGCAGATGCACGTCAGCGAACTGCTCGTGATTCGGAAGCGTGTGTGTACGTTGCGCGTCGGCGAGAGCCTTGTCGTATTCCTTGTTCATGTACTCGGTACTGGCGAGTAGTGCAACCGCATCCGGTATAGACGGATTCAAGGCCATCACTTTCCTCAGAAGCGATTCGGCCTCCGCATAATTCTTTTCCTGAAAATCCGCGCGCGCCAGGTCCAGATATGCGGGCACGAATTTGTCGTCCACCTCAATTGCTTTCGAAAACAGGCTTTTCGCCTTTACATGATCGCCCAATTTCACTGCGATGATGCCTTCTGCCGCATAGGCTCGTGCGTACTGAGGATAAATCGAAATCGCTTTCTCAAATTTCTGCTGAGCTTTCGTCATATCGCCTTTAGCGAAGGCTTCCATCCCCTTTTGCAGTTCATCTCGAGCCCTATCAGGGACGTTCATTTCCGCGAGGGAAATTGTGGGAGACCCCCCCTGGGACTGCTGTTGTTGATTTACCGGCGCACTGGCCTTCACGTTCACCGTTTCCATGTGGACTTGTTGCCCGTCGCTGATCCTGAATTCGTAGCTCGTCGTCTCCACGCCTTCGCCTGACACTACTACCCGGTAACTAACGCCGCTCATTACCTGAAAATCAGCATTCCCGGTGCCGTTGGTCTGTGCCGCCGATATGGGGCTCCCTTGGTGAGACAAGAGCTCTACGCGAAGAGGACGGTTGTATTCGCTGTCTTGCAGCGTACGCACACGAATGGTGAGTTGACAGGTGTCCATATTGTTTTGTGCGATGATCGAAACAGCCAAATATAACGAAAACACCGCAAGAGCCGTGACCCGGTACATGACGCCTCCGCTCTTCTTCTGGAACCCGCGCTCGCCGGTTGAAAACCGAGCGCTGCCGAACGCGCACTGTTAGCGAGAGATTCTCCTCCACTGTGTTCCGGGGTGCAAGCCGGTTTCGATTCGCGCTGGTGCCCAGGTTTGCGCCCCTTTTTGGCGAAAGCCTGGTGACCTCAGCAATGATGCCTCCGACTCAGCGAGGACTTTCCAGCAACGTCGAGCTCAAGAGTCATAGTTGTGACAATGTTCACAACCAATTCGGTCCAGCATGCATCTTAGTCACAACGTTGGGGTGCATCTGGTGTCCAGCAAGCTAAACGATCTCTTACAGGCACACATGGCAATCATCGCTCTCCTAGAGAGCTCCGTCATTTCTTCTGCGAACCGCTCGCATCTCGAAAAGGTTAGGGAAAACCTGGAAAGGGACATCGCAGCGATGAGAGACACTGCGGCGGAAGCGATGACGGCTGGCTAAAAATCTGAGGGGATATTGAAATTGCGCGTCTCTTGCGCAATGGCGTCCGAGCCACTCGTTCGGCTCCGCAACCACAGATCAATTTCATCGGCTAGAGCAAAAACCACCGCCCCTTTTTTGGCCGTGATTCTGTGAATTGGAAGGCTGTTTATATGCTCCCAACGTTGCGCCGTCTTCACACAGGTTCCGACGTATCGCGCGATATCCTTCCAGGACCGCAATACGCCATTTGCACTCAAAGAATGGTCATGCGCTAGCTGTATTTGCGTCTCTTTTTGGAGCTCCACAACAACCGCTCCCACCTGTTTGACCTTCCCAGTGGAATCTAGAATGGGAAAGAAAGTGTCTACCCAGTGCCCCCCATCTGGTTTGGTTGGCAATATCCCGGTAATTTCGCAACTCAGGACAGGTCGTGCATTTGCGAATACCAACTGAATCGCTGGCTGCACTTGAAGGCCAACTTCTCCGAGAATTGCCCTCACATGTTTTCCCAGATGCGCTTCGATCGACGTGCCATTGGACGCGGCTAAATACGGGTTAACCATTTGATATCGCAGTTGTTCATCAAACACTGCTAACCCTACATCGGATTTCTTGAAGAACTCCGCCAAAATCCGCTCTGATTCTCGCAATTCGTCCAACGTCGCCCCCCACCCGTCCTCGATGCAGCTCTCAAAAAAGCCTAACAGGAATTAGATCACTTTTCTGCTTTCTCCCGATTGTGTTCCGAAATCGGAACAGAGCAGGACATCTCTTGCGGAGTTATGGTTTTTGGGCTTTTTCGATCCAACTTTTTCTGAGTTGCAGGGTACCGTAGTGGCAGTGCAGTACGCCCGAGCGGGTCTGCTTATGCATCTGAGTGACTATGCCACCACGCCACTACGGGTCGGACAAGGTTCTGCTTGGCCTGATCACCTTGGTCGTGCTTTGCCTGTTAAGCATGTGGTATTGGGGAAGCCGCACCAGCACTGCTCCTAAGCATCCGATCCAAAGTGAAGCGCCACGCTCCGTCCATCATTAGAGGATGTTCGCCTGGCATGGGACTCAGCCGTCAGTCAGGTTTGCTGACCAAAAACTCTCGAATTCGGCTTTTCAATTCGTCCGGCGCAATCGGTTTCGCCACGATGGGAAAGCGTTCAACCCCGCGTACTTCGAGATCGCGCAACAAGTCACCAGCACCGGCCATGCGCTCATGAGTAAAACCCTTAGCCGCAGCTGTTCCCGAAACTTAATGGCATGTTCCAGCCCATTCGCTTCGGGCATGAGCACGTCGAGCAGAACCAAATCAGCTTGAATCGCTGATGCCATCGCATATGCATCCTTCAGTTTGGTGGTGTGGATCGCCATGAACTCGTGATCCGAGCGATTAAGGACCATGGCAATGGTCAGGGCAACTGTGTCCTCATCATCGACGATTAAAACAACTTTTCGCATCTTGCCCCCGGAAGGAAGCATAAGAATGCGTCAACCCGAATGATGTGATCTCCGTCACACGGGCACTGGAATGTCCCTCGTCGCCCGCGAACATGCGTGTTTTGGAAGGAAAAGGCTGGGGTTTTCGATCAGTAAATGCCGTGGTTGGCCCAGCCTTTCGCCCGGCTTTTGGCAAAGGGGATGGGAATCTTTCCGATCAACGCGACGCCGGGCCTTACTCGCCGCGCTCTTCCAAAAACTTCTCCACCTCTAGCGCTGCCATGCAGCCGCTGCCCGCTGCCGTAATCGCCTGACGATAGCGCCGATCCTGCACATCGCCGCAGGCAAACACGCCTGGGACATTTGTGAAGACGTAATCGTGCGTTTTGACGTACCCGTCCACGTCTAGATCGAGATGTCCCTGGAACACCTGCGTGTTGGGAATGTGTCCAATGCCAAGGAACATCGCGCTGGTCGGGTGATCCCATTCTTTTCCGGTCTTCACGTTCTTCAGCTTCAGTCCGCTGACTTCTTTTGCCTCGACGTCATGAACTTCTTCAACCACCGTGTCCAGCAGGAAGCTGATCTTCGGATGCTTCTGCGCGCGTTCCAGCATGATCTTCGAAGCGCGGAAACTATCGCGACGATGAATCACTGTCACCTTCGTTGCAAAGCGGGTGAGGAAGATCGCTTCTTCCATCGCCGAATCGCCTCCGCCGATGACCACGATTTCCTTCCCCGAAAAGAAGAAGCCATCGCACGTGGCGCACGAAGACACCCCGTGTCCGATCAGCGCCTGTTCGCTCGGCAGATTCAGCCAGCGTGCGGAAGCTCCGCTGGCAATCACCAGTGTCTCGGTGTGGACCATCTCTTTGCCGACTGTCAGTTCGAGCGGCGTCTTGGTCAGATCAACCGCAGTGACCAGCCCCTGTTTGTAATCGGCGCCAAAGCGTTCCGCCTGACGCCGCATGTTCTCAATCAGCTCCGGACCCTGAACGCCTTCGGGAAATCCGGGGAAATTCTCCACTGCAGTGGTCAGCGAAAGCTGTCCGCCGGGCTCGTGTCCCGCCAACACCAGCGGCTTCAAATTGGCGCGTGCCGCATACACTGCGGCAGTCAGTCCTGCACAACCGGATCCGATGATTACTGTCTTACGTACGTGAGTCGCACTCATGTCGTCCTCTTTGATTGCGCTTTCCATGAAAGGATTCAAGCCTCGCTGGCGGGATCAGTTGTGTTTCTTATTCGCCGCGGGATGAGACTGCTGGCTCGCCGGCTTTGCGGCGCCCACACCAAGGGCACCTAGCTCGCGCGGAATCGTTCTCTTTACGCCAAGAACGGCCCGGTAATTCGCCATGACTTTCGAAGCCTGGTCGAACAGTGGTTGATACGCGCTCTGATCGGCTGCCGGACACTTCGCCAGCACCACCGAAGCCTTGCCAAACCGTTCCAAGCGGATTCGATCCACCGGAGTATCCGTGGCGACGATCGACGCCGGACTGCTTGCCCCGGTAATGCTGTCTTCCAGCATCACTTGCACCACATCGCGCGTATCGCGCGAGTGAAACACAAGCGTCTCGGTCGTGCCTTTCTCGTCCGTCGTCAATGCATATTGCGACGACGTGTAAGAGGCGTTCGCCGGGAAATCGCGGCGCAGTCGCACCCAGTTCGAAACCGGAGCGTCCTCCATCGAGGAACGGCCTCGGGAAATCTCAAAGTCGGGCGAGAACTGCGGCTTCGTCGGCAGTGCAGCCAGAGTGACCGAGATCAGGTGCTGATCGGCCAGCGAGGGATTGCACACATTCAGGTAATTAATGCGTACCTGCGTCTTGCCTGAAGAGTCCTGGGCAGGGGCGGGTGCGGCATCCTGTGCGGCCACTCCAAGAGCGATGAACACACCGAATGAAAGCAGAAGATGAGCGGATTTCAACACCGGACGATTTTAAATCAAGCAGCTTACAATCTTCTGCCCTTGCTACAATGCGGGGCATGGCAAACCTTGTTCTGGTTTATGGCATGCGACTCCTTCCCGCCGAAGATATCGAACAGATCGGGGACGCCGTCATCAAGCTGAAAAATGGCCGCGAAGCTCGCGTCACCATGCATGTGCTGGAAGGCAGCAAGGAAGATATCGAAAAGCAATTCCAGACCAGCACCGAAGCTTTCTTCGACATGTACCCCGAAATTTAGGTGTCGCCCTCCGGTACTCGCCGAACCATCTCGACCGGCAGTTCGTATGTATAACTACCAAGGGCGATGTCTGGGAGCGCAGGCTGTTCAGACCGGCCACTCAGGAACCGATAACAGCTTTATAATCAGGGCTAAATTGCATGGCCTCCGTTAGTCTCAAGCAGCTCCGGCGCTTTCTGATTGCTCACGGATTCTTGCCGCTGAGCAAGCTGGCCCGGTTCACCCTTTACCTGCTCGGAGTGGACCTGCTGCTGTCGATGATCGACAGCATCGAAGGAAGGCTGCGGCACACCAGTGTCACCTGGTTCGGCGGCCTCGTCAGCTTCCTGACCTTTGTTGCCTCCATCCTTGTCTTCATCCTTTTTGTGCGCTGGTTCCGTCGCAAGCTGATGTGGCGGCTACGCAATCGCCTCATCGTCACTTATACGTTCATCGGCGTTATCCCGGTCGTTCTGCTACTGGCGATGATCCTGATCATGGCTTACCTGTTTGTCGGACAGTTCGCCACTTACGTCGCCAGCGCCGATCTGCAGGCGGAACTCAAGAGCCTGGAAGCGGTGAACTCACGGCTGGCATCGGAAGTCGCGGTTGTTCTGCGGTCCGGCCACCCCTTCACGCCAGAGACGGTATTGAAGACGCGGGCGCATGAGGACTTCTTCCCTGATAATGAGCTGACGGTCTGGCACGGCGACAAACCTGTCGTCATGCACACCACTCTTGAGGAGAGTGGAACCAAAACTACTCAGGAGGGTGAGCACACTCCCGTTTCACTTCCAAAATTTGGCGGCGACGAATTCGGAACTATTGCCGTGGACAACGGCCAACTGAGCCTCCGCGCTGTCAGAGTATTGACCGTAGACAAGGAACGGCTCGTGGTCATCTCCTCGGTTCCGCTCGACCAGGCTCTGCTCTCGAAAGTTGCGAATGGGGTCGGGATCATCTCCCTTCGCCCATTTCCCAGGGGACAAGAAGCTCCAAAAAACTCGGGAAGCGCGAGTTCAGGGAAGGAGTCCGACCAGTCGATTGATTTCGGGCCAGACATTCCGAAGTTCATTTCTCAGAACATAAGTGGAGGCAGGCTCCCCGCACCGGAGAATCGGTTTGATCGTGAGGTGAATTTCCCTGCGACCGCATCGCTTGTGCACTGGAGCACCGGCACGCCCGGAGACCTCTTCATTCTGGTGACGACGCGACCTTCGCTGCTCTATGAACGTCTCTTCAAAACCGTTGGAGATCTTGCCCGGTCTGTGATGGTCGCCCTCGCTGCCATTGCCATTTTCTTCGGCCTCATCGAATTAGTGGCGCTCATCATCGGAGTCCGCCTCACGCGCACCATCACTCGATCCGTGGCAGCGCTCTATACCGCCACTCAGCACATCAATCGCGGAGACTTTGCACACCGCATCAAGGTGAAGAGCGACGATCAGCTCGCGTCTTTGGAACGATCCTTTAACGGCATGATCGAGTCACTGCAGAAGCTGATGCGCGAGCAAAAAGAAAAGCAGCGGCTGGAAAACGAACTGTCGATCGCGCAGGAGGTCCAGGCCCAGCTCTTCCCCAAGCAAACGTCCGAACTTGAGACCCTGGAACTCTACGGCGTCTGCAAGCCGGCGCGTACGGTCAGCGGGGATTACTACGATTATGTACCCCTCGGCTCCAATCGCCTGGCCATTGCCGTCGGCGATATCAGCGGCAAAGGAATTTCCGCGGCGCTCATGATGGCCACCATCCACTCCGCAGTACGCGCCTACAGTTTGGAACGCACCCCGTCGCTGGCTGCGGCAAGCGTGGGCAGCGGCGTGCACGTGATGACGAACTACGAAGAGCCTGCGTTCGCTGCGGGCGAGTTCGATATTTCTCCCGCGCAACTTTGTGCCATGCTCAATCGGCAGGTCTACCACAGCACGCCACCCGAGAAGTACGCCACCATGTTCCTGGGTGTCTACGACGGCACGACGCGCAAGTTCAGCTACTCGAATGCAGGACATCTGCCCCCACTCCTGATTGGACGCAATGGGTCTACCCGCCGCCTCGAGTCTGGCGGCAGCGTGATCGGACTCTTTGACGGATTAACCTACGCGGGGGCCGAGGTTCAACTTCAGCCCGGCGATACCATCGTCTTCTACAGCGATGGCATAACTGAGCCCGAGAACGAATTCGGCGAGTTTGGGGAAGATCGGCTCGCTCAAATCGTTCAAGAAAATTTTTCGTTCCCACTACCGCATATCTCTGATCAGGTTCTTTCCGCCGTATCCGACTGGATTGGCGCCAACGAACAGCCGGACGACGAGACGCTCGTCCTGGCGCGCGTTCGCTAGCGGAGGCGCCTCTAGTTGTGCGGTCTGAGGTGGCGGGGCTTGCTGCGCATCGGGCGGACTCCCGTCTCGAAGATCTCCATCAGTTCGGTGGCAATCGCCTGCGCCACCTCGAAACAGGTTTGGGGATTGTCCTTGAGGTAAGCGCGAAATTCCGGATTCGGCAAAAACGAAACCAGTGCCGTCTCAACCGCTGTGGCGGTGTAGTTGTGAGGACGATTGGTCAGTGCAGCGGCTGCACCGAGCAGGAATCCCGGATACGCGATGCGGCGAAACAGCGGACGATCACCCACACACAGGCTTACGTCCACCTGGCCCTCTCGCACCATAAATACGTTAACCGCTTCGTCTCCGGCCTTGAAAATGGCCTCACTCGCGGCACACCGGCGAACCTCTCCGGATGCAAACCTGTCCAGCAGCGTGCAAATGCGTTTTTCCTCCGGATTGTCAGGCGCTGGTCCTCGCGATTGCATACGTCCCCTGTCGTGACCATGCTGCGGTGTCCGCTTCTCGCTAGGCTGTGACTCCAGTCACGCACGCGAGTGCCAGAGGCACGCAAAAGCTGTTTGGGATGGGCAATTTGTCACGCGGCTACTTGATATTGTTCATAGCCATTGGCGTTCCGTAATCGTGTCCGGATGGGTCGAGCGCTCGCGCAACCAGTCCCGCGAATGCTTCCCGCAGTTGCGGATATTTCGCTGTCATCGCGCGCATGGCATCGGTGTTGTCGGCGAACATCTGGCCGTTGCTGCCAAGTTGCGGAACGCGATATTTGAAGACCAAATAGATGCCGTTGTCGTACTCCACCGGGAACATCTGTACGACCTGAAACGTCTTGCCGTTGCCGGAGACCGTCAGCGGCTTGTCGGACGATGGCAGATCAGCAGGGCGTACCGGTTGCATTTCGTCCGCGATCCGGTCTTTCGCGGCCGTGTACATGAAGTCGACGGGAGCAGCCATGTCCCATGCGGTCAAGAAGTAGTACCAGGAATTGAGGTTCTCGCTCTTCGCTTTGTACTGGCGCGCTTGCGCCAGAAACCATTCCTGGTCGTGTCCCGCAATCTGGTTCTGCCTGGGATAAAGTCCTCCAAGCTTCCAGGCGCCTGATGGATCCTGCTGCATGATGAACGTCAACTTCATCGGCTGCTTGCCGCCAGTCACGTTCTCGACAACAAGCGCGTACTTCCCTGCCGTCAGGTTCGGTATGACAAAGCTCACGCGATCAGGAGAATTAAAGATTCCGCAGAAGAATTCTGCCCGCCCGCTGGGGGCAGTCGGAGGGTTCGTAAGGATGTACGTCCCTTGCGGCTGCGCGGTCGCCCCGGTTAAGTTCGCTTTGTTCTCGTTTAGCGAATACTGGATGCCGCTGAAGTCGGACGCCAGCGAAGCAATGGCATTCTGCTGAAGCCCCGCGCTATCCCCGCGGCTCGCCATCTGAAAGAACTTCTGGGCTGCCTGTTGGGCTGAAGCGCGCGTGGCTGCATCGATGTCCTCGCCCATGTCGCAGGTTTGTGCATACGAAAACGAACATGCGAAAAAGAAAAACAGCAAGAAAACCAATACACGACGTTCCAGTATGGGAGCCTGCCTCGTGCAAAAATTGCTTCGAGTTCTCATGATTTCTAACATTGCGCTACTTTCCTCTAAGATGCCGGCCACGACATTTCCGATGTTTATCGGAGCGGCAGACGACCTTTTGGGACGGGTGTAGAATCTGACCAAATATCCTATGCCTCGGACTGTCTCCAAATCGGCCGTACTGCTTGCCAGCAGTGTATTAATCCTGACTAATCTAAGCTCGGCCGGCACGGGAGCGCAAAAGAGAAAAGCTGCGGCCAAAACGGATCAAACGCCGCCGACTGCCGCCCAGCAATTGATCCCTGTGCCACTGCAGGCGCCGACTCCCGAGCAAATGCCGGCGCAGCCGCCCCAAGTCACGTTCACTAATGGCTTGCTGGCGATCAACGCCGACAATTCTAGTCTTGCGGACGTTCTCCGCGGAGTGCGCAATGCGCTCAAAATCGGATTGGACACGCCGCCCGGTGCAGGATCGGAACGCGTCGTGGTGCACCTCGGTCCCGGCCAGCCACGTGACGTGCTGACCCAGTTCTTCAGCGGATCGAAATACGACTACATCCTCGTGGGAACTGCGCAAGACCCTCAAGGCGTTTCGCAGGTGATTTTGACTCCTCGGCAGGGCACCACAGTAGCGGGCAATGCATCGCCACCGCCTCAGCCTGCGGTCGGCGGCATCGCGAATGGTTCCGAAGACGCGGATACCGCTGACACCGAGGACGCGGCCCAACAACAGCCCGAACCCTCGGCTGCACCGCAACTGCCACCCGCAAATCCATATCAGCCCAACACACCGCCTCAACAGCCTACCAACGCCTCAAGTGGTGGAGGAGAAACGGGCGGCCAACAAGTCAAGACGCCTGAGCAGTTGTTGCAGGAACTGCAGCGCATGCAGCAGCAACAACAGCAGCCGCCAAATCGTCCTCAATAAGTTGTCAAGTGAATCCCCGTGCCGGGGCGCTGTAGGTGTGGGAGGGAATCCGTCTGCCTTCAACGAGCAGAGATACGTTGCGGAATCGAGCCTAGTCACCCGAGCTGTGCTGCGACACCAATACCGGAGCAGGCGCCGCTTGCCGTGAATTTCCAGCGAATGCGTTCAGAATGCCGGTGATGATCCCGTAGCCAAGAATAGTGCCGAAGCCAAGAGACAAAACAACGGTGAGTGTGAGAATGAGGACCGTCAACAATGAGGTCACTTCCTGGCCTGCCTTTCGTTCGATGCCCTGAATACCTGCTCTGGATGCTTCCAGAGCTTTAGAGTAATTCGGCCAAATTCATCGGCCGTTTACTCATTTCTTCTTTTCCGCGTTCCAGATCGTTCTTGAAACTGCCCTTCCGCAAAAGGGACAAAAGTTAATAGGAAATAAATTTGGCCGGTCTTCCGGAGAGCGAACCGCATAATCCGAATCGATCTCGTTCAGCAACCGCCCCCGCATCTGCAACAGCGGCTGATTCACGATGGCTTCGCCATCCACCGCTTGCTGCAACATGTCGCAACAGTGTTCCGTCATTATCGAAAGTCATTCTCGAAGAAGCGGGCCCGAAGTGACATCCTGCGTTCGACTTAGTTCGCTGGATGCTTTCTTCGATACGCCCCAGACGACTCTACCTTCGTTGACGGCTTCCGTTGTTAACAACTAAGATACGGAGTAGAACTGTGCCTCATCTCCGCCGATCTTTCTAGGGGGTTGCACCCTATCGGAAGGACTAGCACCAGGGGCCGGGACCAAAGTTTCATGGGCATTTCCAAGATCACAGTACGTGGCGCGCGTCAGCACAACCTCAAGAACATCGATGTAGAGATTCCGCGGAATACTCTTACGGTGATTACCGGCCTGAGCGGTTCGGGTAAGTCTTCGCTTGCTTTTGACACCATTTACGCCGAGGGTCAGCGGCGTTATGTGGAGACTTTGTCCGCCTACGCCCGCCAGTTCCTCGATCAGATGGAGCGTCCCGACGTGGACGCCATCGACGGCCTGAGCCCATCCATTTCGATCGAGCAGAAGACGACCAGCCGCAGTCCGCGCTCCACTGTCGGCACGATCACCGAGATTTACGACTATCTCCGCTTGCTCTATGCGTCCGTGGGCGTGCCGCATTGCCCGCAATGTGGACGCGCGATCTCGCGCCAGTCAGCCGACCAGATCGTTGCCCGCGTAATGGAGCTCAAGCCGGAAGACCGCGTCATGGTTCTGGCTCCCATCGTTCGTGGCCGTAAGGGCGAGTTCAAAAAGGAAATGGAAAAGCTGGTCCAGCATGGCTTCACTCGCGCCCGCATCGATGGTGAGCTGGTGAGCATGGAAGACGATCTCAAGCTGGATAAGCGCAAGAATCACACCATCGAAGTTGTGATTGATCGCCTTCTCGTGAAGCCCGGCATCGAGCATCGCTTAGAACAGTCCGTCGCCCTGGCAATGAAGTTGGCGAACGGCCTGGTGCAGGTTGTGGTCGTCGGAGGCGAGGAATATCTGTTCTCCGAACGCCTCGCATGCCCCGAGTGCGGCATCAGCGTGCCCGTGCTCGAGCCCCGTTCGTTTTCATTCAACAGCGTGTATGGCGCCTGTCCCGAATGCCACGGACTCGGCAGCCGCTATGATTTCGATCCCGCAAAGATCATCAACGATTGGTCGAAGCCCCTGCTCGACGGCGCACTGGGACCAGGCTCGGCTTCAGCCAACCTGCGTCATCTGGTCGAACTTGGAGCCGCCGCCTACGGCATCGATTTGAACACACCGCTCGAAAAGCTCCCTTTGAAGCAGCAGAACCTGCTCTTCTACGGCCCCGACGCCACCGAAAAGAAGAAAGTCGGATTCCGCGGCATCCTCGAATTTCTCAAGCAGCAGATGGATGAATCGTCCTCTGAGAGTTATCGCGAATATTTGCTGGACTACATGTCCGCCACCACCTGTCCGGCATGCCACGGCAAGCGACTGCGTCCGGAAAGCCTCGCCGTAAAGATCAACGGCATGTCGATCGCGGACTTCACTGCCCTGCCCGTCTCCCGCGCCGTGGAAGCGGTGCAGCAGATCAAGCTCAACGACCGCGAAGAGAAAATCGCCGGGCGCGTGGTGCGCGAAATAGGCGAGCGTCTCGGATTCCTAAACACCGTAGGTCTTGGCTACATTTCGCTCGATCGCAGCGCCGCCACTCTTTCCGGCGGTGAAGGTCAGCGAATCCGCCTGGCAACGCAGATCGGCTCACGCCTGCGCGGTGTTCTCTACGTCCTCGACGAACCTTCGATCGGGCTTCATCATCGCGACAACGAGCGTCTGCTGAAATCACTGGAATCGCTACGCGACCTCGGCAACACCGTGTTGGTCGTCGAGCACGATGAAGAAACAATCCGTCGCGCAGACTACGTCATCGACCTCGGCCCCGGCGCCGGACGTCACGGAGGCGCGCTCGTCGCCTCAGGCACGCCCGACGAAGTGATGCACAATCCCGATTCACTTACCGGCAAATACA
>CAZBCQ010000054.1:0-14467 GCA_964490255.1 uncultured Terriglobales bacterium
ACGCGTAGCGGGCGCCAAAATAAGCGTGTGCTCTGCACAGCTCAACCCGAAGCAGAACAAGATGTCTCGTTATCGGGCAGCGGGCGAGGAGTCGCGACGGCCATTGAAACATCTTCGGCGAATGGAACGACGGGGGAATGAGAGTTTTCAAGCCCCTTCACAATTTCAGTGGTGGATAAATCTCCTCTCCACAATACGAGGTCGTAATTTCGCACTCCATCAGTAACGGCCGTCACTGGAATCCGACGAGCTTTTCTGGTAACTGAGGTAGGTATCCTCTTCTTGTTGGTTGTGCTGAAACAGAAAGAGCACTTTGGCTGTTGCCTTCATCGAGAAGTGGCTTGGCATCCACAGGTCCTCGGCGATCGGGATTTGCTCCAGTTCAAAACGAGTGCCTGGTTCTACGCGAGCGAACCCGAATAGCCAAACCGGATGAACAACTTCAGCCTCAGCCTTTACCCAATGAAATGTTGTGGCATCAATCCACAAGGTGCCATGCATTGCAGTTAGTGCTTTGGCCTCTGTGTTAGGAGGACGATAACCGCGGCGCGGTTCACCTTTCAAGACATATACCTTGTGCGATCCTAGCATTTGCTGGCCTAGAGACGTAAACTCAAGCGCCTTCACGAGCTCCCCGATCAACACGTGGTCCCGTTCTCGCTCCTTCCGATATTCGGAGACTCGACGTTCACGTTGTTCCTGAGTTTCTCGCTCACGCTGCGCAACAGCCGCTGCAAATCGCAGCGCCTCCTTTGCTTCGAGGTCCGGAGGCAATGGCTTATCATCGATTGCGACCAGACGAGAGTATCTTGAGCCGAATAGCATCAGTACCCTACTAGTCTTGGTCGAAGCGCCGTCACGATCGCGCTCGAGGTACTCGTATTCTGGCGCGGCATTCCAGTCCTTTTCGTTAGCTTGAATTGAACGCTCAATGATCTTGCTAGGGTCAAGCTCTTGGGCAAAGACGGACACCGTTGTCGCAAGTGAAAGGATCAGCAGCGTACCTAGCACGTAATTTAGAGGTGAGTTGTGTCTGTTGGGGGCGTTCATTTCGGCTCGTTCCGCATACGATCTTTCCAATAAATCGGGTCACTCATACGCCTGACTCGCAACGTTGCCCGGCTCGCCCGGAACTGCGGCAGTCTGTCGGTCGTCCTCTCGTTTCATGCGTACGAGTAACGCAAAATAGCCGAAGGCAAACACGCACGCCAACCTTGCTTTTCTTGCGTGGGGAATGCAAAGCTCCGTACGTTCCGCCCCTATTCCCCATCGACCCCAAAAGATCATCTGCAACCTCCGCGCCACTCCCTGAACACAGACTTTCATCGAACGTGTCGCGGAATTGCCTCCGAAACAACTGTTACGACAATGCCTATCCGGCGCCAATCCCTCGAACTGCCCGTATTTGAACTGCCACAAACCCATCTGCCCAAAATTGGGCGGGCATTAACGAATTGATGGGGATGTATGTGGGCTAGTAGTGACAAACCCTGTACGAAGGCGGCGCATTTGATCAAATCTGTGAGCAATTCCCTCGGAGTAAATTCCTCATGATCGTTGGCAGCCCAAGTGCTGATTGGAGAAGTAAGAAGGATGTTGTTATGGCTCGGATAATTGAGTTTTACGTTCCCACAAGCTTCCAGAAAAAAAAGGACTGCCCACTCGAAATTCGCAATCTCAGCTCCAGCCAGTGGATCGGACAGCAAGAACTGTTCGAGCCGGACGGGAGGGGTAATGCCAATGCTGACTACTAGCATGAATGCGCTTTGGCTTGCGCTGAGGCAGTTCAGGGACGGCCTAGTCTCGCGTCAGCCGCAAGCCGTATCGGTGGTGGGAAGGTAAAGGCCGTTATCGCCAGCGACCGCCTGGAATGCTGGCGACTCGCCGGTTATGATTCCAAGCAAGTACTCTCCTCGTCGTACGATGCTTTGCTGCTGGTGCAAATCGAATTTTTTTCGACGACCTTCGATCAACGTGTTGAAACGAGCGTAAACTTGAGCCCTGAACGTTCGGCGACGAGTTTGCACACACGACATCGTTCGCCTGGGGCAAGTTCCACAAAAAGCGAAGTTAAGAAAGGCGGCTGGAGACACAGCCGTCCGTGGCCCGACCATGCAATCGGGCTTGCGACGGTCTAGGACGTTTCTAGCCGCAGATCCAGAACGGGCTCCCAACTATGTCGCCTCGGGGAGGTCGATCAAATGTACCGAAAATGCTTCCTTTTGTTACTGGGACTGACCGCTCTTCCCGTGTTATGGGGACAAGTGTCAGACAGTGACTCTGCTTCGCCGCTGTTGACCTTGGACGAAGCCGTCGGTATCGCAACCGCCAAGAACGCGGATGTACGGATCAGCAAACTCAACATTACGAAAGCCAGAGAGAAAGTAGCGCAGACAAAAACGAATTACTTGCCAAACCTTAGTCTGAACGTGTTACCAGGAGCTCCGCTACAGACGCTGAACTTTACTGTTCCTGCCGGCAGCTTCGGAACTTATGCCGCAACTGGCCCGATTCCAGCAACAAGTTCGAACATTCAGTCGCCGCAGCAATTCGGAGCATTCATATATGCCACTGCGACGCAGCCGCTACTCCAGTTGTACAAGATAAACCTTGCGGTGCAGGAGGCGCGATTGGGAACCGCTCTCTCCAATGAAGGCTTACGCGCGCAGCAGCAAGAGACCAGACGGCAGGTAAAGGAGGCCTACTATCAGGTGGCCCAGATACAGGCACAAGTCGAGAGCGCGAAGGTGGCCGTTCAATCCCTGACCGAGTTGTCCACCCTGACGCAGCGGCGCCTGGTTGCGCAGACAGTGCTGGCGTCCGATTCGCTGACGGTCAAGGCCAAATTGAAGCAGCAGCGCTACCAATTACTCGCTCTGCAAGATTCCTTTGATGTGCATAAACAGAGTCTGAATCGTCTGCTCGGCCGTGACTTGCGTACCGAGTTCAGAGTGGAAATGCAGCCGGAGGTAGAAATCGCCGAGTCGGACGTGGAAATCGCCCGAAAGCAAGCTCTGCAGCAGCGCCCGGAATTGCGTGAAGCGCACTTGCAGACCGAGACCGCGCAATTGGATGTCCGGCGGCAGCGCGCAGAGTATATCCCTGACCTCAGTGTTCAGGTGGGCTACCTCTCTTTTCAGAATTTCAACGTTTTACCGCAGAACGTTGGCTACACGGGAATTCTCTTTCAGTGGCAGCCATACGACTGGGGTTACAAGAAGCACAGGATTCGGGAGTTGAAGGCCACTACCCAGCAGAAGTCGGTAGCAGAAGAAGATGCAAAGCAGAAAGTGTTGCTGGACGTGGAAGACAAATTTCGCAAGCTGAGGCAGGCCCGCGTACTGCTGGAGGCCCGGACCGATGGGCGCGAAGCCGAGCAGATGAAGCTTCGAGAAGTGACCAACCGTTACGGCCAGCAATCAGCACTCTTGTCCGACCTGCTCGAACAGCAGGCGACGTTATCAGAAGCGGACGCGCAGTACCAGCAAGCGCTTGCAGAATTTTGGACGGCCCGTGCGGAGTTCGAGAAGGCGCTAGGGACAGATTAGATGTGTACGAAAAACGAACTGACGAGAACACTCGGGTTGTTGATTCCGCCGATTTGCGGCGGCAGGTCATTTTGCACGCGCGGTTTCGGCGCAAGTAAAGGTCGCATCGAGATGCCGACCGAGATCAAGTCTGAAAAGAGGAGTAGTCCCATGAACATCAGGACCAGACTGACATTAGCAATTGGGCTTGTTGCACTTATAGCAGCCACCAATGGCTGCCACCAAGAGAAGCAAGTCCTGGCAAAATCTGCAACGCCTGTTCATTTAGCGGAAGTAACGCTATATGCGTCTCCCGAAGGTCTACGCTACTCGGCTTCCGTCCTACCGTTCGCACATGCCAGCCTGTCCTTCAAGTCGACAGGCTACGTAACGGACATTCAGCAGGTCGTGGGTGCAGACGGACGTCGCCGAAATGTCGGTACAGGAGATTATGTTCGGAGCGGCGCCGTTCTCGCGCAGATTCGGCAGCAGGATTTGAACAATCAGCTGGACCAGGCAAAGGCGGAGCTAGCACAAGCCGAAGCGGAGCACGTTCAGGCAGACCGAGATTGGGAGCGCGCGAAAGCGTTGTACGCCACACATAGCTTGACAAAAACTGACTTTGACTCGGCGGAAGCCAAGTTTAATTCAACGCTCGGTTCCGTGGACCAGGCCAAGGCCGCTTTGCGCCAGGCGCAATTGGCTTTTGAAGATTCCAGTCTGAAGGCGCCGTTTTCCGGCTACATCGTTGCGCGAAACATTGAACTGGGGGACCAGGCAAGTCCCGCAACTACAGCTTTCACCATCGACGATACGCGAGCGGTGAAGGTGAGCTTTGGCGTGCCGGAGTACGCAGTGAGGCACGTGCGTCTGGGGCAAGAATTCACTATTCGCCTGCAGGATGATCCGAAAGATTATCGAGGCCGAGTCACCAGTATCTCGCCAAGTGCCGATGAAAAAAACCGCGTCTTTGCAATTGAAGTAACCGTTCCCAACCAAAAGGGCGTCTTGAAGCCAGGGATGATTGCCTCTATCAACGTCACCGGCGTTCCCAAACCTCCAGTTCCCTCGGTGCCGCTCAGTGCAATTGTTGCGAACCCCATGAAGCCAGATCAATTCGCGGTCTTCGTGGCGCAGGAGCAGGTCGGTAGATGGGTGGTGCATATGCGCGACGTCGGACTGGGCGAGACGGCGCAAAACCTCGTGGCTGTGAATGGCGTAAGGCCTGGTGAAAAGGTCGTTACCGTTGGAGCCGCCCAACTGAAAGACGGCGATCCCATCGAGGTCATTCCGTAAAGGGAGTCGACAATGAAGTTCAAAAGTGATCAAGAGATCATCGAAGGTACCCACAATCTCCCTAGATATTTTGTCGAACATCCGCAAATCTCCGCGATGCTCCTGGTCGGTGTACTTGTCTGGGGTTGGTTCGGATACAGGTCTATGCCCCAACGCAAAGACCCCGATATCCCAGTGCGCGTCGGGCTCGCAAGTTGTCCCTGGCCTGGTGCCACGCCGCAACAAGTCGAGCAGTTTATTACCAGGCCAATCGAGCGTGTGGCTTCCGAGAACAAGACCATTCATCCTGGAACGGCTGCAGATTACGGAATCAAGTCCGTATCGATCCCGGGATACTCCTTCGTATACATTCAGCTGGACGCCGGAATAACCGACATCAAGAGACAGTTCAGCGATATCAACCTTAAGATCAATGCCCTTCATTCTCAACTGCCGCAGGGCGCCGGTCCAATCACGTTTCAGAGCGATTTTGGAGATACGGCTGCTCTCATGCTTACGGTCGCGAGTCCGAAGGCGGACTCGAATGAAATCGCGGTCCGCTCGCAAGGGATTCAGTCGGAGATACGGCAAGCCCGTGAGGTTAGAAAGAAGACTGGAGGCGCTCAGCCAGTCACACTCATATTCTCCTTCCCGCAATCGCTCTCCTTAAGAGAGATCCTCGACGTGGCGTATCTCTTTCAGACAGAGGCGCAAAACACTGGAGCGATTCGAGACTCGCACATTATTCAGGGCAGCGGGTTCGTCGGCCTTGATGGAACTTCCAGTTTAGATGACGCCGCGATTCGGAGCTTTATCCAGAAGTTTGTTTCGCAGCGGCTGAAACAATCAGAATTGCATCCCGACGCCTGGGAACCTGTCATCATTCGTGACCCGGCGGAGACGCGAGAGAAGCTGTCCCATGCCGCAGGCGACAAGTACAGCTATGCCGAACTCGACAACTTTTCCGACCTGATCGCCCGCACGATTCAAGGAGCGCCTGAAGTAACCAAGGTGGAACGCCGCGGTGTTTTGCCACAGCGCGTTTACCTCGACTATTCCCAGGATCGTCTGGCAGCTTACGGTTTACGTCCTTCGGATCTAACGTCAGTGATCAGCGCCCGGAACATTATTGCTTCTGGCGGCACGTTTGAAACTGGGCAGCGCCAGCTCATCCTGAATCCCTCCGGACAATTCAAAACGGCAAGCGCCATTGGAGATGTCGCCGTGTCCACCACCTCGGCGGGAGCTCCTGTTTATCTACGCGATCTGGTCGAAGTGAGTCGCGGGTACCAGAGTCCCGCCCAGTATCTGAACTACTACACCTGGCGCGATACGAACGATCATTGGCACCGCAGCCGTGCCATCACGCTGGCATTCTACATGCGCGACAAAGAGCAGATCGCGCGTTTCGGCCAGTCGGTTGATTCTAAGCTGGCGGAGGTACGGAAAATACTTCCCGCGGACCTGATTTTGGCGCGCACCTCGGATCAACCGCTGCAGGTGAAGCAAAACATCGAGCTCTTCGTACGCGCACTCGAAGAAGCGATCGTCCTGGTCATCCTCGTTTCGCTGATCGGGTTTTGGGAGTGGCGCCTCGCGCTGATGATGGCGCTGGCGATTCCGATCACGCTGGCCATGACGTTCGGCATTTTGTACGTCTTGGGAATCGATCTTCAACAGGTTTCCATTGCCTCGCTCATCATTGCCCTCGGACTTCTCGTAGACGTGCCGGTGGTAGCCGGTGACGGCATTAAACGCGAGCTGGCCGCAGGATTGCCCCGCGGCATCGCTTCGTGGCTCGGTCCTACGAAACTTGCGACGGCAATCTTCTACGCAACCCTCACCAACATCATCGCCTATTTGCCGTTCATGATGCTGACGGGCAACACGGGCGAGTTTCTTAAGAGCCTTCCGATCGTGATGGCTACCTCGCTGCTGTGCGCTCTCATCGTGGCGATGACCTTCATTCCATTCCTCGGTTACTACATACAACGGGCTCCCAAGAAAAAAGAACCGACACTCGAGGAGAAACGTACCCGGGGATTCTACGGCTTCTACGACAGACTCGTGGGTCGTGCGATCAAACATCGGTGGGCAGTTCTGGGTGGTTCGTTGGTCTTCCTTGCGTTGGGCGGACTGTATGCTTCCCGTCTAAAGACCCAATTCTTCCCTAACGATGTTCAATATTGGTTCTACCTGGATGTCTGGCTCCCGAATCAGACCCCGTTGAGCACAACCAACGAGACGACTGCGCGGGCGGAAGAGGTTGTACGGAATGCGATTGCAGCTGCGGCTCCGGGCATTTCAAAGCCAGAAGATGCGAAGCATCTGTTGAAATCTGTGACGAGCTTCGTTGGAGGAGGTGGACCTCGCTTCTGGTTTTCGGTGACGCCTGAAGCGCAACAAACTAACTATGCGCAGGTTATTGTTGAAGTCAGGGACAAGGAAGCTACGCCAGAAATCATACCGCGACTGCAGGAGGAACTCAGTAAGCAGGTGCCTGGTGCGTGGATTACGGTTCGTCAACTCCAGAATAATCCGGTGGAAAATCCCGTTGAGATACTCATCTCGGGACAGTCGGACGTAGATCCGAAAAATGAAGCGAGTGACATTCAGGCACTTCGCCAAATCGCTGGGCAAGTACAAGACATTGTTCGAACGGCGCCAGGAGTGGCCGTTCGACGCGACGATTGGCTGCCTGACAGTGTTCAGGCACAAATCCAGATCGATCCGGACCGTGCCAACCTGGTGCGTATCACGAATGCAGATGTCGCAAACTCATCCGTCACGGCCATAAGCGGCACAACAGTTGGCGTGTTCAAAGAAGGAGATAAGGACATTCCGATGGTCGCCCGGCTAAGGGTCCAGGAACGTGCACAACTTGCCGACATCGACAATCTCTATGTCTATTCTTCGCAGAGCAGCAACAGGGTACCTTTGCTTTCCGTCGCGAACCTCCGGAACTTTCTCGAAACCGGTCACATTGCTCGCCGCGAGCACTTCCGCACCATTTCGATCCTCGTCTATCCACAGCCTGGAGTTCTCGCCTCCGAGGTCCTTGGGCCAATTCTTCCAAAATTGCAGGACTTCCAGAAAGCTCTTCCTCCTGGTTATCAGCTCCGAATAGGCGGCGAAAGGGCGAAACAGCTGGATGGCTTCGCAAATCTCACCGTGGTGCTACTGATCTCGTTGGTCGGGATTTACCTGGCGCTGCTCGTTCAATTCAACAACGCTGTGAAGCCTCTTCTGGTCTTCGCCGCCTGTCCATACGGTGCAATTGGCGCATTGATCGCCGTACACCTTATGGGGTCTCCCTTCGGATTCATGGCTTTCCTGGGCATCGCGAGCCTGATCGGCGTCATTGTCAGCCACGTGATCGTGCTTTTCGACTTCATTGAGGAAATGCATCACAAAGGGGAGCCCTTGGAACGCGCGCTTCCCGACGCCGGCATTCAACGCATTCGGCCCGTGATGATCACAGTGCTAGCGACCATCCTCGCTCTCTTCCCGCTGGCGATGCACGGCGGCCCGCTGTGGCAGCCCCTTTGTTACGCGCAGATCGGTGGGCTCGCGGTGGCCACGTTCATCACGCTGCTCTTGGTTCCCGTGTTTTACTCGATCTTCGTTTTTGACCTGAAGTGGATTAAATGGGAGATAGCAGCAGAGAAAGAACAGGTAGTTGCCGCTCAGTCGGCCGGCCAAGAAAGTTAATTCAGTAGGTCTCGAGGCTGAAAGATGCTGCAGAAAACAAACGGACAGCCGGACAAGACACGGATCGTCATCTTGGGAGGCGGGTTCGGCGGGGTAGAGGCCGCGCGATACCTCGATCGCACGGCGGCAAGGCGGGCCGATGTCGAGGTCACCCTTATCAGCAGAGATAACTTCACTCTCTTTACCCCAATGCTTGATGAGGTGGCAGCTGGCGATCTCGAGCCTGCCCACATCTGCAATCCGCTTCGCAAGCTGGTTCGTCACGTAACCGTTTTGAGTGGCGAAATCAGAGCTATCGACCTCGCCGCTCGGCGAGTAACGATGTCCTACGGAATCAATATATTTTCCCGAGAGTTGCCGTTTGATTACCTCGTTCTGGCGCTTGGGTCTGAGACGAACTACTCTGGAGTTCCAGGAATAACCGGATATGCGCTGGGCATCAAGACCCTTGGCGATGCGATGCTGCTGCGCACCAAGGTGATCGCCCTGCTGGAAGCCGCCAGTATCGAGCCCGACGCTCGTCGGCGCAAGCGGATGCTCACCTTTGTGGTAGCGGGCGGTGGTTTCGCTGGCGTCGAGACCGTCGGAGCCCTCAATGATCTTGCCCGTGAGAGTCTGCCGCACTATGGCCGGGTTGATCCACGCGAAGTCCGCGTCGTCTTGATCGCGGGAAGGGCGATCCTTCCTGAACTCGGCGAAGCGCTTGGCCTATACGCGAAAGAAAAGCTCGAGGAGCGCCAGGTCGAAATCAAACTTGGGACCAGAGTTGCCGCCTATGCCGACGGCGCGATTCATTGTAGTGACGGTGAGACAATCCCCGCCGAGACCTTGGTATGGGCCGGTGGCGTTTCCCCGAATCCGATCCTGAAAGACATACCCTTCGAACTGAACAGGGGAAGAGTAGTCGTTGACTCCACTCTGGAAGTGCCTAAATTTCCCGGGGTGTGGGCGGTGGGCGACTGCGCAGCAGTCATCGACCCGATTTCAGACGCTCCATACCCTCCGACCGCCCAGCATGCGATTCGCGAGGGCCGGCGTGTAGCCAAGAACATCTGTGCTCGCTTAGACGGAAAACCAAGCATTCCCTTCGAGTACAAGGCACCCGGACAGCTTGCAAGTATCGGCCGGCGAACCGGTGTTGCCAGGATCTTCGGTGTGAAGTTTTCCGGAGTTGTGGGATGGGCACTGTGGCGGAGCGTCTACCTGATGAAGTTACCCAGGCTGGAGAAAAAGCTGCGGGTCGGGTTGCAGTGGGCTCTGGATATAGTATTTGAGCGTGACCTCGGCCAGTACCTGACCCTGCATGACGTTGAGTCGCTGAATCGTCTGCTCGAAACCGCCGCGCGCGAGGCTTCTGCCGCCGGCGGTTCCGAACGGATCGCATGAAGGCACATGAATCGGCTTGCGGTGGCAATGTTGTATCATACAGGTCGTTCCGAGCCCTCCCCTAGAACTACTCCCGAGTGATACGTTCGTCCACTGGGTGAACAGAGACACGCGATGACGAGTCCCGACCAACCTGTGAGGCCCAATGGGCAAACGAGCTCTGTCTCCATTGAAGGGCGGATCACAATCGCCAACTCGGGAGAGATGCGTCGCAAGCTTCTTGGTGCGTTGCGCCCGAAACCCAAGCTGCTGACCGTAGACCTTTCCGCAGTCTCGTTCTTCGACAGCTCTGGCATCGCCACGCTCTTAGAGGCAGTGCGGATCGCGCGACAACAAGGTACAGAATTCGTTCTGACTGGCGTTCAGGGTCAACCCCGAGAACTGTTTAACGCCGCTCAGCTCGCTCGTCTATTTGAGATCGCCGGCCCGGAGGCAAGCCCGTGAACGCTCTCGAGGATATTGGCAGTGATGTCATCCGGCACTTTGCCTATGTGGGCGGATTGGTCATGCAGTTCTGTTCGGGATTGCGCGCGCTGCCGCGTGTGTTGCCGGTCATCGGCGGACGCTGGCGATGGATATCATCCATTCAACAGATGTCAGCAATCGGAGTGGACGCACTTCCGATGATCGCGACCGTCTCAATGAGTTCAGGATTCATCTTCGCCATGCAGAGCGGAGCCGAACTAAGACGGTTCGGCGCCCTGCAACTCGTCATCAATATCATCGCCATTGGCTTTACCCGGGAACTAGGCCCCTTGTTGACCGCCATCGTGGTAAGCAGTCGGTCGGGATCGGCATTTTCTGCTGAGATCGGAACGATGGTGGTGACCAATGAGATTGACGTGCTGCGGACAATGGGACTCGATCCTATCGAGTTCGTGCTGGCGCCGAAGTACCTTGCGGCCATGATCACTGTGCCATGCCTGACGATCATGAGTAACCTCTTCGGCATCTTGGCCGGTGGCATGTTCATGTACTTCAGCACCAAGATGACAATGCTGATGTATTTGCGGGGTGTCGTTAACGCAATTGTGCTACGCGATGTCTTCACGGGGCTGGCTAAGAGCGTTGGATTCGCAACCATCGTCGTGCACGTAGGCTGCATGGAGGGTTTCAGAGTTCAAGGAGGACCCGATGCCGTGGGTCGTTCGACGACTTCCGCCGTGGTGAAGTCCACCCTCCTTGTGATTCTTGCGGATCTGCTCTTCACTGCGATCTTCTACCTGATGCATTTGGAGTAGTTTCTTGTGGAGAAACCACTTGTGGACCCAATCATCTCGGTGCGCGATGTTTCGGTGAGCTACGGTTCGCACCGCGTGCTGGATGGGATCAATCTCGACGTCAAGCGCGGCGAAGTGATGGTGTTGTTGGGAGGAAGCGGCGCAGGCAAGAGCACGTTGCTCCGGAACATTATTGGGCTCGAGCCGCCACACTCGGGTACGGTCCAAATCCAAGGTGTCGATATTTATCGTTGCACCAAAAAGGAGTTGAAGGCCGTTCGACGGACCATGGGAGTAGCTTTCCAGGAGGCAGCTCTTTTCAATTCCATGTCCACCGCAGAAAACGTCAAAATGCCTCTGCGCGAATTGACGACGCTCGCCGAACCCGTGATGGAGATCATGACTTACCTCAAGCTCGCGTCCGTGGGCTTGGGGGAAGCCACCAAATTGCTGCCTCAGGAATTGTCGGGAGGGATGAAGAAACGTGCGGCGGTGGCTCGGGCAACCGCGCTCGACCCTGAGATCCTGGTTTTTGATGAGCCTTCTGCGGGACTCGATCCGATCGTAGCGGCTGAGTTGGACGAACTGATTCTATTCCTGAAGCGACTGTTCCAGATGACGATCCTTGTGGTCACACATGAAATGGCCAGTACATTTCGGATTGCCGATCGCATTGCTTTTCTCTGCAGGGGTTCGCTCCTCGAAGTCGCCGGTAAAGACGAATTTCGGGCGAGCACAAATCCGAATATTCGTCAGTTCCTCGATCGCGTTCCCGTGGCCATGGGTCAAAGTGCGGGCGTGCAGAGGCAGCTACGCAAACTAGCGGGCTTGGCAGGAGAATGAATATGAAAAGTACCGAAGCAAAAGTGGGCGCCTTCGTTGTGATCAGCGCGGTCATCCTGGCCGTGGGCGTGTATTACGTGAGCAAGGCTACATTAAGCGGCAACCAGGTTCCGTACAAGATCTATCTCCGTTACGCGGGTGGATTGGAGTCGGGAACGGACGTCCTGTTCGGCGGTATCACCGTGGGAAAGGTGACCTCGGTGGAACCCGACCCAGCGGACCCGACCCGGATCAAGATCGATTTCCAGGTAAAACCGAGCACGCCTATTAACGCAAAATCAGTGGCGAAACTCGGATCGGTGAATCTGATGAGCAACCCTGTCCTGTCGATCAGCACGGGTTCGCGAGATGCGCCCCGATTGCCAGAGGGCTCTGTGATTCCATCGCAAGAGACAATCAGCATAGACGAAATGGCACGCAAAGTTGCGGTGCTTGCAGATTCCGCCCAGAGTACGCTCACGACACTGCAGACGGACGTGAACAACATTACCGGTGATGCGCGGCAGCTTCTTGCGAATCTGAATACCGTGACCGGCAAACCGAATCAGAAGCATATTTCGGGCATTCTCACGAATGCAGACAATATGGTCGCGCAAGTGTCGCCGAAAGTGGGACCCACGGTCGACAATGTCAATAAGGCAGTATTGAACGCGAATAAGACGATGTTGAACGCAGACGGTACCATCACCGCAATTCGAGAGCCTGTGCAGGTCGATCTTGAAGAGCTTCGGACAACACTGGTAGGCGCTCGCGTCTTAGTCGGAAACCTGCAGTCGTTGATTCAGACGAACGACCAGAACATTACCTACACCCTCGAGAACATACGGATGGCAACCGATAACTTGAACGATCTGACAGAGTCGGTGAAGCAACAGCCGTGGAGTTTGATACGAATCAAGCAGCCGAAAGAGCGGGAGGTTCCCAAGTAGCGATGAAGTACCACAAAAAAAGTCTCGATATCGCGGGGGCCTGCATACTAGTGCTGCTGATGCTCGGTTGCCTCGGCAAGACAAAATTTCCGAAGTACTACACACTTGCTATTACGCCAACCCCGCAGCCTGCCGCGAAAGACGCCCCCGCGAACGCGACACTGGCAGTGCGCCGCTTCGAAACTGCTTCATACTTGCGCCAGGGACGCATCGCTTACCGTGAAGGTCCGGATCAAGTCGGATTCTACGAATATCATCGGTGGGCTGCCGATCCAGGTGCGAGTGTCACCTCCGGAGTAATCGATGCCTTGCGCTCGACCAAACTATTCTCCTCCGTAGAGCTTTACGATGGCCGCAGCAAGCCCGAGTATCTCCTGAGCGGTCGATTGGAAAGGCTCGACGAGATCGACTACGGCGGTGGAGTTCGAGTGGAAGCAAAGCTAACCGCCCAACTCACAAATCTGCGAACCGGGGCCATGGTGTGGAGTGGCAGCGAAGTAAAAACCTTGGGTGTGGACACCCGGACAGTGAGTGCCGTGGTGTCCAAAATGAGCGAAGCTGTCCAGGCAAGCGTCGACAGCTTGGTGACAAGCATGGAGGCATCACAGGCTACATTGGTAGCAGCACATTGACCTCACTGTCGCTCCACCTACGTCAACTAATCGAATTCGATCTCTGACTCAATCTCGAAGGCGTCAGTGATGTTGCTGCCTTCATCCATGTCGACGTAATTACAGTTCCTTGGACGCTCTTGACTTCCGCAATTCGTGAACAGTAAGGAACACGCGCACATGTGCTGGGAGAGTGGGGGAGAGTGGGTTAGCTCAAGCGAGGCGCCATCCTCCAAGTAAGGGTTTTCGAGATTCGCGCGACGTTGAGATCGCAATCAGGCACAACCCCGCAATTGTTGACCAGAAGAGAGAGCGGGCGCGACGGCACAAGGACAACATCAAACCGCTTGCACTGCTGGCCCCGATCAACTTGGCCAGGATCACGTTCCCGCCCTCATAGGTCCCTACATTTCCTGGATTGAACATTCCTACCGTATTGATCAGCTTGGTTAGACCTTCGAAAATCAATGCGTGCGAAAAGGTGACCGGAACTCGCATGAAGTGCAACAGCAAATAAACCTCGAGTATTGCCAGACCATGACACGCCAGGTTCAGGCTCAGGCTGCCCCAGAAGGGTCCCGGTGCTTCATGGCAAAACTGGTGCAGGTTGTTCTCAGCGGAACGAATTACTGCCTGCTTGCCCGCCACCCACGCTCTGCACCATGGCACGCGCGCAACGATTCCTGTGCACCGGGACAACACGGGCCAGCGACGTTGCATAGCGATGACAGTTCCAATCAACACCAGGAGCAGCACGCTTCCTAGGAGCATGAGACAAAGTCGCCAGCTTTCGGAAAGCGAAATCAAGAGGAGAGCCGAAAAAATCCCAGCTACGCTCACCATCGCCGAAGTTACAACATAGACTCCGCGATCGAGTGTCACTGAAGAGACAGAATTCGCGATAGGAACCGACGAACCCAGCAAGAATACTCTCGTACTCTCTCCCACTACTTGTCCGGGAAGGC
>CAZBCQ010000054.1:14567-17622 GCA_964490255.1 uncultured Terriglobales bacterium
GACGAACCCAGCAAGAATACTCTCGTACTCTCTCCCACTACTTGTCCGGGAAGGCCAAACTTCCCGATGCCCTCGGAAAGCAAGCGAAGAGCGAACGCACGGCTGAATGAAACTTGGCGAAGATCGCAAAGAAATGTAAGCCGCCAAGAGCACGTTTTTAGCAGGTGAGAGATTCCGCCAAGCGCAATTATTAGGGCCATTCCCCAGCCGACCGTCTTCGCCTGCTGCACTATCATGTGCAGGCCAGTTCGACGCATCAGAAAAGCCAGTAAGGCGACGCCGAAAACTACGGCTGCGAAGCGCAACATCTGTTCTCGCCAACGAACCCCAACCATGGATGACCTCATGAACGTGACGTCCTATAACAAGACGGGAAGTGTGCCGCAGTTCGAGACGGAGCAACACTCCTTCGTCTTATTTGTGATGACCTTTACTAGTGATTTTGTCCAAGACAAACTCTTGGGCCAGACCGAGAGCAACATGGAGACCCATGCTGGTGCCGAAATTCTTGAATACTAGCCCAGCACCGCGATCCGCAGCTGGGTAGTAGGCGTTGGAAAGCGCAGCCGAAATCAAGCTACCACCCCACTGAGAATAATTCGGCTGCAATTTCCCATTGTCGCCCGGGGTGACAAATGGAGCCGAGACGGCATGCCAAGCCCGAGAGCTCTTTGTCCCGGAACCTCGATAGAAATACCGGGGATCCTGATGCAGGAGTGAAGGCAAAATAGCGTTGGCGAATAACATCTCACTCGCGCCGCTGGCGAGGTTTGCACCGAAGCGCTCGCCGTATCCTTTTGCCCCCAGTTGATAGCTGGGAGTACCAGCGGCTTGCTCCACTCCGGCCCATAAAGCCTCAAAAGCGAAGAAAGTCGGGTGCGTGAGACCTTTGTAGGTCAGGTGAAACTTCATCTTCGCGCTAAGAGGCTCGGGATGCGGTTCGTAAGTAACGAACATATTCGGTATAAAACCGATAATGCGTTGGTGCTCCTCCGCCTTGAGTTGCTGGGCAGCTACCTCCTTCGAGGAATAACTCACAGTAACCTTCCGCTCTGCAGCCAAAACTCGAAGCTGGACCGGGCCTAGCGTTTTATCCTGGCCGGGTTCGACGCTAATGGACGACTTCCAGTCTGCATATCCTTCAGCGGTGACAGTTATCTGATAGGCAGATCCCGGAGTCACATTCTGGAATTCGAAAGATCCATCATCCTTTGTGACAGATGTGAAATGATCTCCAGCTGGCAGTTGAAGCACTACTGTGGCGCCGGGAATCGGGTCGTCGCTGGTGTCCCGCACCGCACCATGAATGCTTCCTGTTTGTGGCTTTGCCACTCCAGCAGACTGCGCGGACGCGGGTACGGCAACGAACAGTCGGACCAGCACTAACATACATGTTAGTTTCAGGAGTATTGCGAACGCCCGGTTAGGTGATGATTTTGTGTTGTTTTCCATTTTCGATTTTCCTAGCTCGCGGAAAGCGTGAAGTTGATTGTGATGCGGGATTCCATTTCCGCCGGTTTACCCTCAACCGTGTACGGCTTGTAACGCCATTGCCTCACGGCTTCAATAGCGGCTTGCGCGAGTATTGGCAGACCGCTCTCGACCCGCACGTCTTTGACACTGCCATCGGTGCCGATCACCGCCATCAGCACCACGGTCCCTTCAATCCGCCCCCGACCAGCCTCAGTCGGATATTGCGGCGGAACGTCGTGGATCAGGTTTGCCTCTGCTACCCGCGAGGCGATACGGACTCTCTTAACGGGCGCTGGCGCCGCCGATTGAGCAAGGACTGGAACGCCTGGCGCGCTATTCAGGGCTTCTCCAAATACCCCGCCGGGAACTCCACCTACTATTCCACCGGGAACTCCCCCCGCCACTCCGCCAGGTGTTCCTGCCTGCGGTGGCAATGCTTTTTCTGTCTTATGCACTGGTGCGGAAATGCCGGTCTTTGTCGGAATGTGGGTTGACGCGACTTTAGGTGGTTCGAACTTTGTCGCATTCGCATTCCCAATCGCAGCCGGTGGCGGCTGGAGATATAACGGCGTAACCCTCTGCCGGGGTGGGAGAGTATCCGTCTGATACATAGGGAGGATAATTGCCGCGAGCAGCAACAGGGACAGGAGCACCAGGCCTCCAACGGTAGCCCATGCACTTCGCGGTCGCGGCTCGATGAAGTAGAAGATGTCGCCGACTACTTCTCCTTGCAAATTGGAGCCAACTGACAGTTGTCGTTCGCTTTTCGTTGGAGATGCTGCAACTCGCGAAGCAGTTCGTGACCCTTGTCTTTCAACGGCCGGGTATGCGATACGATCAGCTAATTCCGAAGGATAGTCACAGGTTGCCATGCACATTTTCCCTTTCGAGACTTGGCACCCGAATCAGCTCAGACCGTCAGGTACCGGGGTTGGCTCACCCACGCATCTCTAAAGGCATTTCTTGGGCCAACTAGAACTCCTTGCGGGACAAGGAACTGTGCGGGTGAAACCGCGTTCTGTATGCCGATATGAGGGCAGGTGCCTGCGAAGCGTCATCTCACATTTGGCTTTTGGGCAGAGATAAATTCGCTATTTGCTCTTGTGCGAGCTTAGACGGTACCGATCGGCGCAATCCTGAGAAGACCTGGAGCGGCGGACTGCCTCTTGTTTTCCTTGTGGTGCGTGAGCAAAAGAAAAAAGGCCAGCGAATTCTCGCCCTTAGCGGGTTGGTTTTGCTCGGGCGATACCGGACACATTTGATCTGAGCCGAGATCATGAGCTTGCAGCAGCACTGGGCCAAGCTCGTTCGGCTGCGCTGTCGCAGTCAGCAGAGTCAGTGCCGAGAAGAATTGCAGTGCAGACTCGATCTTCTTCCAAAACTCCTCGGCTACTCTCGACCCTGCGCTGCCTCTTGGGCGGTAGCGACCGTTGCGCTTCCAGCCTGCATGACTTGGTAATCGTGATATTGAATCGTCAAAACCGCCGTGCCGAAAACGCGTACCTTGGTTTCACTCTCGTTGGATTCTGGCAACCAGAACTCGCCGACTTTTTGATAGCGGCGTTTGAAGTCAGTTTTGACG
>CAZBCQ010000054.1:17722-23276 GCA_964490255.1 uncultured Terriglobales bacterium
TGGCAACCAGAACTCGCCGACTTTTTGATAGCGGCGTTTGAAGTCAGTTTTGACGCTCCACCAGGAAGGGTTCGCAGCCGGCTCGCCTTCAGCTCGAGTTATCGCGAAGTCTTTTGCATTCACCCAAATCTGTCCCCGGAACAAAAACTTGTTCTTGCCTCGCGGCTGCGCGTCGAGCACGTAGAATTCGTCTCTGTCAGTCTTCTGATAGTCAACTATTTGAAATGTATAGTTCTCAGGTGTTATGGCCGAACGCTGCTGGTTCTCACCCTGCATCCACTCTCGTTCCGCCTCCAACAGTTTCTTGAAGACACGATTACGCACCGTCCCAGAACCGCTCTCCGACACGATCGTAAACTCTTTTTTATTCGGTGCCTGGTAATCAATGCGAACGATCATGTCTGCGTTTTTATGTGACACACAATGGCACTCAAGATGATAGGTGCGGAGACTCGAGTACCCTTCGAGTGCCTTGGCACGGACACCGTTCATTTCCACTACGCGCTGAATGACCTGGTCTGCTGTGAGTGGAGCGGTCGCCGCCACTTGCTGACAGATGACCGGAACCCCGAAGAATAGGAATATTAGCGCGGGCAGCGCCCGGGTTATATAGGACTTCATCATTTCGTATAAGCCTTTCATTGGGCGCCTCTCCTGGATATCTGGGAGAAGCCGCCGTTTGTATTCCTCGACTCGAGTTCTTGACCATCCCCGCCAGTTGTAAATGGTGCGTCGTGTAATTGACCTACAGTTGGGCGTTCCTCCAGGCTTTTAGCTGCCTGGGCGGAAGAGTCGAAACGATAAATCGTGCTTGCGAGAATTGGTCCGACATGGACCTGTAAACGAGTCATATCGGAATCTCCTAGAACTTTGAAAAATCTCTGTGTCTCAAAGAACCGGCGGGACGGCTCAAGAATGATAAAATCTCCGTCCCGCGGCACATAGTTGGGATCGTAGAGCGATACAACATCGATATCGTAGCGCCCACTGGTCCGCAGGTAATAAGCCATGCTCATGGGTCTTGCCGTTGCTATCCTCGCCGAACGGGGAGCCAAGGGGGAAACCGATTGCGCCACCTCGCGCGTGTCAAACTCGGATACCTCATCCGGTGCAAAGTAGCGGGTGATATTCCGTGTTCCTCCACCAATTGAATTCAAGTAGAAGGGGTAAAAAGGGGCCCAACTTTGTAACTCGAGAAGTGGCCACCCAAATAGAATCACCGCAGCCGCCCCGACAAGCGCCCGTGTCGCGGCTCTTTGCTTCGTGAGGCTGCATAATTGTTGCACCGCATAGCCACCGGCCAGGTAGAGAAAAGGCAGGAGCGGAAGCGAATATCGAATCCATTTCGCTCCACTGATAGATAGCCCCATTAATTGAGTCATCCCGAGCGAAAGGAAAAAGCACGACGCGAGTGTCCGGCGATCTCGCAAAAGCATTATGCTTCCAAGCACCACGGCTACCAGAATAGGAATCGGAGTCTTCACCAGCAGCAGCCAGAGATAGTAGAACCACGGAAGTCCAGTAAGCAGATGCGAAGGCAGATTCGTGTACAGCTTTCCATCGAAATCGTAGCCGATGTGTTTCACGCCGTCGTGGTGCAGCCACTGCAGGATCGCGTGCAAGTTGTTCGGAGAGAGAACAACCGGGTTCACCAGAATGAATGTCAAGAAGAGCACGAGAAGGAATCGTTTGTACCTGAACCGTTGCGCGTTTTGATCAAGCCCCATCTTTCCGGCAATGAGCCATACGAGCGCGTTCAGACCGAAAAGGTGAATGATGTACTGCGACGCAAGTCCCAGGCCAAAGCTAATCGCGCTCAGGTCGTACCATCGCCGGGCACTCTGGTCCTCCTCATCTGTTTGCTTCGCGCGGCAGTAGAAGTAGCACGCCAGAAGCGTGAAGAACGTGAGCGGCGTTTCCTCCTTCACTAGTCGATTCAATGCGACTGGCAGGGGCGAAACTGCCCAGAAAAAGCTCGCCGCGAAAGCCCCTGGAACGCCCATGAATCGGCGGCAGAGCAAAAACAGAATGGCAGCGCTGGCTGCACCGAAAATGACGTTGGGCAGACGAAGCCAGCCCTCTGGCTTCAGGGAAGGCCAGTCATGCGTGGTGGCGATTCGGTCCCAGCTTTCGCCCGCTGTCAGACTTCCCCAAGCCAAAACTTTCGGCAGCATGGGGTGCTCACTATTGACGCCGGCAAAATGCCCATGCCGATACTCTTGAATCGCGGCCCATTTTGCCGACTCGTCCTCAGAGAGGCTATTGAAGTCCACCCGGTCCAGGCGAACTGCAAACGCCAGCACTGTCAAGAAAAGCACAATCACGACGTCCCTGTGCCGGGCGACCCAAGTGCTTTGCGGTGCTCTCACAAACGCTCCTCGGGCGCCAGCGCAAGGTTTTGATTTTTCCCCAAATCAAGTACCTCGGACACGGCATAGACGCGTCGGGGGGATGGGTTGAAGTGCTGCCACACGTTCAGCTCACCAAGAAGTCCGAGTGCCACCAGTTGCAGCCCGACCAGAATCAGGACAGCCGCAAAGACCAGCAGCAGACCGTGTTGCTGCACTAGATCTATCCCGGTCAGGACCTTCCACATCAGTAGCCAGACTGCGAGGCCGGATCCAATACCCATGTTCATCACGCCGAGCCGGCCGAAGAAGTGCAGCGGGCGCGACATATAGCGCAATAGAAATCGGATCGTTATCAGGTCGAAAAATACCCGGAAAGTACGCGACAGGTTGTAATGCGACTCGCCGTGCTTCCGATGGTTATTTTGAATGGGTATTTCACAGATCGAGGCTCCGTAGGCGGACGCTATCGCCGGGATGAACCGGTGCATTTCGCCATAGAGCGGCAGTCGCCGAAGCAGGTCGCCGCGGTAAGCCTTGAACGTTGTCCCAAAATCGTGAATGTTCACGCCGCTGAGCTTGGCCATGAGCCAATTGGCACAGCGCGACGGAATCTTCCGGAGCAATAAGTTGTCGACGCGGTTAGAGCGCCACCCGCTCACGATGTCGTAGCCCTCTTCGATCTTCTCCAGGAAAGCGGGGATTTCGGCAGGATCATGCTGAAGGTCACCATCCATGGCGATCACGTATTCACCGGTGCTGTGAGCAAATCCGGCAGCGAGCGCTGCGGTCTGGCCGAAGTTCCGGCGCAGCCGGACCGCGATCACGTGATGATCGATCCGGGCGAGTTCCTTAAGTAATTTGTACGTACGGTCGGTGCTGCCATCATCGACAAAGACGAACTGGTAATCGCAACCTAGTTCGTCCATCACGCCTTGCAGCCGCCCATACAGTTCAATGACGTTCAGTTCCTCGTTATGAAAAGGAACGACAATAGAAACGCTCGCGGTGATCTTCAGTTCAAGCATGCCGTAACCTCCGTTGCGAAAACGCCATAATCATTCCCGCTCATGCTCGATGAGCAACCATCGGACATGCGGCCCAGTTGATTAAGTAGCTCGCATAGCCAGTCTGCAAATTCCCAATCTTGGTCGCAGACACTCAACACTTTTTGTCCATCGCGCTGAATTGTGAGGACGCCATTGACTGCTTTCGTCGTGTACATGCTGAATCCTTTGTTCCTAATTGACTGTCTCGTGCCGCGATAGCTCTGCCGGGGAGTGCCCTTCGAAGCAGTTCAGCTATCGGTGCCTCGCAGCCGTGTTAATGGCATTTGGCTCGCCAAACACAGAGCGCAGCAAGTGATTGGGTTCCAGATAGATGGCTGCGGGTGCGGACCTTCATCGGTGCCCACCTTGCGGCAGCCCTCGAAACTTTGTGATCGTGGGCGGGCACTGCCAAAGGGGTCGGGCACCGGTTGGCCGAGAAGAACATGACCGGTTCAGTTATTCCGCGGTACGAGGAGCTGATTGCCACGTCAGCGGACAACGAGATCGGTAGATTTGCTGGCTATGAGCCTTGCTTGGGAGAGAGAGTCACCACTGTATAGTGCTCGATACAATCCAGGGTGAACTCACCGACTGTCCCATGGAGAGAGAGAGCAGTGAACTGAGGCTGGGCAGTGTCAGGCGAAAGGACTTTCAGCTCCCAGCGGCTCAGGTCTTGGACCAGACCGCTGAGATCGAGCCGGATTTTCACGTTCTCTGCCGGCGCAGTGTGATCGTAGTTGAGCAAGTGGAGAATCAACATCCGCCCATCCGGTTTCCGAGTCAACTGGGCCAGCACGTAACCGCGCGGCTCCAGGCGAACGCGAGCCCCTCCGGCCGCGGCTTCGGCGCGCGCCGCAAGGCCCGGCGCCGTTTTTCCGGTATTGATGATGACGCCTCCGCCGGAGGTAAACGTATCCAACCGGGCCTTTTGCTCGACGCTGAGCTTCGGCAGGCCAGCCGGTATAACGAGCACCTTGAACTGCTCCAACGGCACTCCCTTGTCCAGGTGAGTGAGCACTTTGGTTTCGAAGAAGACACTCTGCTTAAGGAATTCGTCCGCGAGCGGGTTCGGCGGTTCCGCAGACATTAAGGCGATTCGCGCCACCGGCAACACTCGGTTATACAGCTCTCGGTGCTCGAGTAGAAAATGGTTGTATTGAGCGATGGCTTTCCAGGCTTGTTGCGCCTCCGGCTCGCTCTTGATCAGTGCTGAGAGGAATCGGCCCTCGATGTTGCGTGAGGTGTCCGCACCGAACGCATAGGCCTCTGCAATGGAAAGTTTCTGCTCGGGCGGGCTGGGAATGCAGCTCTCGCGCGGCCCGCAGTGGTAAAGGTCGTTCTCATACATGAGGGGCTGCCAGAGCTGTTTCTCGCCATTCAGGAATTTGATCTTGCGCGCGTTCGCAACCTGCCAATCACCGTGCCACACTCCCGGAGTGTCCTTGCCATCCTCCTCCCAGATGCCTTCGTTGATATCGTTCATCCCAAATCGGTCCGGCGCAATATGAATGTTGGCATACACCATGACCTTGGGCCGGCCGGTTTCCCGCGCCTTCCGCTCCGCCATCCGCTGGGTCTCATCCAGCAACTGAGCCAGGCCCTCGTCGTAACCGATCATGTTGTCCCAGACGATCGCATCGACTCCCGCGTCCAGTGCCAGCGCCGCTTTCTTCAAGAGATAGGCGCGCCAGCCGGAATTGCGCGTATCCGCCAGCCGACGATCCCATGAGATGTGCAGATCGGTCTTGGTCGGGCCCGCGTAGAACATAGGAATGCCGTGCATCCACAGGCCGTAATGCTTCGTTTCCGGATCGTCGTGATAAGCGCTTTTTCGGAACATGTTGGAAGCTGACAAATAAGCCGACACATGGATCCCGCTCTCATGGCACCGTGCTGTTACCTTTCTCAGGTTTTCTTGGTTCTCGGTCTCCTCCTTGTACGACCAGCCATTGCTCCAGGTGACCCAGATCCAGTTGAACTCCGCCTGCTTAAGCAAGGAGAGCATTTGCTCGAAGTCGCGGTCATAGATGTGGGTCAGTGCGTCCGTCTCTTCGGCACTAAATTTTCTGCCCCACCACGTCCGCTTGGCTTTCCAACTTTCTATCTGGCCGCCATCCAGCCGAATGAAACGAAAATTCCCCTGCTCGGCCCAGGGCG
>CAZBCQ010000055.1:0-5973 GCA_964490255.1 uncultured Terriglobales bacterium
GTTCTGCTTGTTGAAGTAGTTGTTGGCATTCACGTAGCGGCCATTCCAACGCCAGATCGCGTTTCCATGGTATTGGTTGGTGCCGCTTCTGCTGACGTAGTTGACATTCGCTCCGGGCATCGAATATTCACCGGAGTAGCCGTTGCTAACCACGCTAGTTTCGTTGATGTCGTTTTGTCCGAGCAGAATATTGGTCGCCCCGGAGTTGTTGAGATTCAGGAACGGATCGTTTTCCGGCATGCTGTTGTAGGTGAAGTTGTTCGCATTTGCCGGTACACCGTTGCTGGAGAAGTTGCCGAAACCGGCTGCGGTATTCATGACGGATCCAGGGGCAGTCTGAGCAATGTAGCTGAGATCGCCACCACCATTTGGCACAAATTGGATCTGCTCGTTAGTCATGGTCGTAGTGATGTTCGGCGAGGTGGTCTGGAGTACGCCACCTTCGGCGGTTACGGTTACGGTCTGACTTGCAGCTTCTACTCCCAGCTTCACATCCTGGGTGGTGACTTGGCCAACGTTGATCTGCACCGTGCGCGAACTGGTTATGTAGTTCGGAGCGCTGAAGGTTATGTTGTAGGTCCCTGGCGGGAGCAGCGCAAAGTCGTAGGCACCTGTGCCGGTCGTCTTACGCGTTTGGCTAGTGCCGGTATTGATTTCCTTCAACTGCACGTTTGCGCCGGCGATCACTGCGCCGCTGGGATCGGTAACTGTGCCGCGGACACCACCTTGCGTCAAACTTTGTCCGGCAAGGAATGGCACCGAAATGGCTAAGGCAAACAGAAATAGCAAGGTGAACAGAAGGCATGAGCGGAACTTCATAAACTCCCTTTCCCTCGGCCAAACCAAACCGCGCTCCTGCCGCAGCTCATCACGAAAGCTTCGACGTGGTGCGTGCAACCCGATCGGCCATATTGTTTGGAAAGACCAACTCTCGTTTGGTCTCAGCCGCGAGTGGCAGTGCAACTATGGTGCCGCTGTTTGCCAAGTCGGGAAGCCACTGATTTCAAGCACTTGAACGAGTGTGGTTGAGAGCAGCGTATAGAAACTGGGAAGCTCCAGAGACACGGTTGATCCCAAGAGAGCGGGATTGGCCTTCAAACGAGAAATTTGCTACTCAAAATGAAGGCTGCTTGTTTCCACAGCAAATAGAATCCTGCGGCACTGGATTTGCACATAATGGAAGCCAGCAGCTCTCGTAATACGAGGCTTTGAGGCGAGAAGAAAATTAATGACGCTCATGCAGCTGAGCAGGGGTGCGAAGCTGTGAACCTCGGCGGTCGCCGTTTTCGTAGCTGAACGCAGAGGGTCGCGTTTCGTTACTCAGTCGGCAGCTTAGAATTGCCGCGCGATTGTCCCGGTCAGGATCCGGTTGCCGTCCGACTCGAATATCAGTGCGTTGTTCGCGTCGAGTATATAGATAACGACGGAGCCATTGGCCAGAGATGGGGACGAGGAGAGAACCGTCACAACGCCGCGCCCATTTGTGAGCGCCACAGTGAAGGATCCGATCTGCAGCACGGACCGGACGGTTACTCCGCTGCTGTCCGCTGTGTCCACGATTCCCGAGAGCGCGCCCTGATGGGTGATCGCGATCTGGCCAGTCAGCACTTCGGGAGATGTAGCGGCGGATTCGTATCCCGTCATCCCTAAAGCCAGGTTACCAGCTAGTGAGAAGACACTGGGCGAGGTCAATGTTTGCTGGCGCGCCAGTCCGGATGCGATGCTGACGCCATCGCTCTCAAGCATTACGAATCCGCCATCGGACCTCGGATACAGCACGTACTGCGAAGTAACCCCATTGCCGATCGTCCAAGTTGCCGTGGTGCGACCGGATGCCGAGTCCGTTATAAGGTATTCGCCATTGGTATCGAAGACAGTCTGATTCACGCCATCGATCAACCGATTCGTGACTCCCGAGCTGCCGTTGAGCGTGAAGACACCACCAATGCCATATACGGCTCCTGACTTAAATCCAGACAGCGTGAAGGCCAGGTTTTGATTGAAGCTGGAAGCTGAGAACGGCCCGGCAGACTGGCGATAGAGTTCGCCTCCGGACAACTGAACGCCGTCCGTCTCCACCAGCTTGGCGTGAGTGGAGTCGACCTGGTAATAGGTGAATGTCTGACCTCCGAATGTGCTGGAAAACGCGAGTGTACCGCGACCAGTACTGGAAGGCGCAGTGTAGGTGCCCGTTCCGCTGAGGTTCGAACTCACTCCTGCGTTGGTTGTGGCATCGAGGAGAGCGCGGGTGACAGTTGTGGTGCCATCCATGGTGAGGCTGCCAACCATCATGAACGCGCTCGCGGGATTCGCCGTAGTGACTCCGGCGAGATTCAGAGCATAGCCGCCCGTGACGTTCGTAGTCGCAGAGGCCTGCTGCAGCTCCATCGTGCCCATGGCCGTGACACCGTTCGCGGTGAGTCGAGCAAGGAACGCCTTAGCGTGCGTAGCCACCGCCATTTGCCACGCGATGCTGCCTTGACTGGTCTGAAGAAGCGCCGTACCGCGCCCGTCGCTCTCAATCGAGTAGGTGCCACCGGTGATCGTGATGGGACCGGCACTGGTTCCGCTTTGATCGAGTGTGCCGCCAACAATATTGCCAGTGCCATCCAGGGTGATCACGCCTGCTTCGGCCGCGAAGCCGGAGACGGCATCACTGGTGACACCGAAGACGTAGGTTCCAGCCAGGCCTGCATTCGAAATCTGAATTGTAACGGTTGTGTTTGCTGGAAGGGCGCTGCCATCTGCCATATTTGCGGAAACTACGACTGTTCCGCCAGGAGGCGGCGCAAGTGGGGCGTTGTAGACACCATCCGAGGTGATGGTTCCGCAATCACTGGCCGTCTGGCTTGCGCAGGTGACACTCCAAGTCGGTTTGATAGGTTGTTGGAGCGATGTGGCGGTGAAAACCTGTTGTGAACCGGCAGCGAGCGTCAGGCTGGTCGGTGCGATCACAAGCGTCGGCGGCGTAATCTGAAGAGTGGCGGTCGCAGTCTTGCTATTGTCAGCTTGCGAGATAGCCGTGATGGTCACACTGGGGCTAGACGGAACGGAACTGGGAGCGGTGTAGAGTCCTCCCGTTCCAATGGTGCCGTAGGTTGAATTTCCACCCGCGACCCCATTGACCTGCCAGCTGACAGCCGTATTGGTGGAGAAAGTGACGCTCGCAGTGAACTGCTGGGTTGCGTTTACGGCCACGAGGACGTTTGCCGGAGAGACCGAAATCGGATTGGCAATCGTGACGGTTGCGGTTGCGGTCTTGGTCGTGTCGGCAGAGGGAACGGCGGTGATGGTGACCGAGCCCGATCCAGGAATCGTAGTGGGAGCGGTGTACAGTCCGGCGGTGGTGATGGTTCCGTCTGTGCTGTTGCCACCGACAACGCTGTTCACTTGCCACGTTACAGACGAACTGCTTCCGTTGCTGACATTCGCCGTAAACTGCTGAGTCTGTCCAGGGGGAACGGTAGCGGTCGTGGGTGACATCGAAATCGAAACGCCACCTCCGCCGCAACCTGTCGCCACAGCGACGAACGAAATCACAATGGCCAAAGCCAATCGCTTCACGAGATCTCCTGTATTAGAGCCATAGCGGCAACGCGGCGCTGATCGATTGATGGTGGGCGGGGCTGGCGCAGGCTTCGCCTTGAACGGCCACACGAAAACGCAGCCCACACCGATGCTGAACTCCGCGAACGCATGCGCCGGCTATGGCGTTACTGTCAATGTCGCTACGGGACTTGTCATTCCGCTGGCACTGGCCGTGATCAATACGGTTCCGGGAGCCAGCCCGGTGGCGACACCGTTCGCGTCAATGCTGGCGACGCCGCCAAAGCTGTTGTGCCACGTGAATTGTGCCTGGCTTACCGACTTGCCACTGGCATCCGTTGCCGACGCAGTGAACTGCTGCGTCTGGCCGACTTTTATGGTGGCGCTCAGGGGCGTGAGCGAAACGCTTGCGATTGCCGGATTCACGGTCAGCGTCGCGGCGGTGCTGGTAACACCCGCGTCGGAGGCCGTGATCTGCGTGCTGCCAGCAGCGACGCCCGTCGCCACTCCAGCCGCAGTAATCGTGGCGACTCCGGTATTACTGCTCGCCCAGGTGAAGGTCTGATTGCTTACGGTTTGACCGTTCGAATCGAGAGCGGTCGCTGTGAATGTCTGGCTGCCATTGATGCTAGCGGATCCGGAAGTCGGTGATAGGGTGATTGACGCGACTGTCGACGAACTGGAAGACCCTCCGCCGCACGCTTGCAGTAAGACTGCACCCAGCAATAAGAAGGAAAAACCAATCTTGCGCACCGGAACTACCACGAGATTCTTCAACCCAAGCATGTACGAAGAACGAGCTCGGACGCTCATTTAAACTCCTGCTTTTAACTTTGTTCGGTTCTAAACACCACGTTCCACCAATAGTTTTGATAGAACGGTAATCTTTGTTTCTGGATTGACGTCTAACAGGTCTTCGAAGATTACAAGGTAAAGAATTGCAAATGTTTCGCGGCCCGAATCTGGGCGAAGTGTTGTAATTGCGCAGAAATGGCTATAATCAACCGCGCTATAACAAGGCGCTCCTGAAAAAATCACGCGAGCTGGCACAACCCAACGTGAGTTCCCGTGTTAAGTTCAAGGTTCTGAGCCCTGTGCCAACCGCTCCTGAGCGATTCAATATTAGTGTTCAGAAAAGATGAGCGGTTGATTCTGGGATCCAGCCAGTTCTTGCGCCATGGGGGAGAAGTGCAGCAGGTCCAGATATCGCACTTGAAATTCTTTTATACAAATAGATCTTTAACCGGTTTTTCCGGAAATTGTGAAAGCCTATATCGCATCGCGCGCCGGCGAATTCTTCGGGCATCGGTTGTGTCGATCGTCGCGGCGATGTTCATTGCCTCCACGATTCTTCTCGTGGGATGCGGTAGTGGGAATTCCAGTACGAGCAATACGATAACCGTCACGATCAGTCCCGCGACGGCGACATTGAGCGCTTCGCAGCAGACTTCGTTTACTGCAACGGTCGCCAATACCTCAAATACCGCAGTGACGTGGACCGTCAACGGAACCCAGGGAGGCAACGCCACTTATGGAACGATCACTTCCAGTGGCGTCTACACCGCCCCTGCGACGATTACGACGAGTGTAACCGAAAATATCACTGCGACCTCGGCTGCAGATACGACGAAATCAGCCACTGCATCCGTGACGCTGACGCCGAACGCAACCGCCAGTTCGCAGTATGTGACCGTGTCTCCATCCTTTGTGACGCTCGCTTCCGGTGCGCAGCAGTCATTTGTGGCTTCGGTGAATTCGGCACCGGTCACGGTCGCGTGGTCGATATCATGCAAGGCCGCCTTTGCCGCCGACTGCGGGTCCATCAATTCGACAACCGGCGCCTATAATGCGCCGCTCTCACCGCCGCCCGGCGGCACAGTGACGGTAAGCGCGACGACGACAAATAACAGCGCGAATCCCGGTTACGCCACTATTCAGATTCAGTATTCGAACGCGTCTTTATCAGGGCAGTACGCATTCCAATTCTCTGGTGAAAATGGAGCGGTTCCAGTTGCGGCTGTCGGAAGCATAACCATGGATGGAGCAGGCAATATCAAGGGGGGATCCGAAGATACTTCCAGCGGTTCGAGCACCACGATGATTACCGGTGGATCGTATCATGTCGGTACGGATGGCCGCGGCACGGCCACGGTGCAGGCTTCGGGCAGCAGCATCACATGGCAGTTTGTTGTGGAAAGCTACAAGCGTATCTTCGCGGTTACGAGCGATACGACCAGCCCAACGATGAGCGGTACGCTGGACTTGCAGGACGCAACGCAATTCAGCGCCGCCGCGATTACCGGTAATTATGCTTTGCTGCTCTCGTCGCCGATTACGACTGCGAGTGGGTCGGCACTGGCTCAGGTGGGCGCGGTAACGACAGATGGCGCTGGAAACATCAGTTCGGGACGGCTGGATGTGAACACA
>CAZBCQ010000055.1:6073-21302 GCA_964490255.1 uncultured Terriglobales bacterium
GGAACGTATACGGTGAGCGATGCAACTACGGGGCGTACCCAGATATCAGTAACCGCCAACGGAAAGACTTACACCTTTGTCGCGTACCCGGGCGCTAACGGGAGCCTCAATCTCGAGGAGACCGACACCACGATTGCCGCCGGGACGGCATACGCGCAAAAGACATTCGTGGTCAATGGTGCTTCGCTGGGCGGAAATTTCGCGACCCGGCTCTCCGGCAGCGATCTCGTGAACAGCGGATTCATCGCAGGCTCGGGGCAGCTGATCTTGAACGGAGGCAGCGCTATTACGGGGACGCTCGATCTAAACCGGAACAACACTCCTGCACCGAACGCGGCTGTCACCGGCTCCTACCTCGTTGATCCGACAACAGGGCGGGTAACGATTCCCGCGCTGAATACTTCTTCGGGGCTGTTCACCGCCGCAAGCATGGTTCTGTATCCCATCGACCAGACGCATTTCCTTCTGGTCGAAACGGATTCGAGTCGAGTGCTCACCGCGCTCGCGGAAGGTCAATACTAGTCCACAGTGGAAGCCCGGACCGAAAAGGTCCGGGCGATCTGTGTCGGTCATCGCGGGTACACGCCGGATTCAATGGAGCAAATCGGGTGAACGACTGCGCGCTCACAGCGGCTGGCCGTTTGCCTTCATCTGCCCCAACAGCTTCTCATTTGTCTGCTTCAACGAGTCCGGTATGGGGGCGTAGTTCAGGGATTGCGCTGTCTGTTGTCCTGGTGGACTGATTACGTATTCCACGAAGCCCTTAATGTCAGAACGCTGCTGTTTGTTCTGGCCGTCAGCAGGGATAATGAGAAACGTCAGCCCGCTGATAGGATACGCGTCTTTGGCTGATGCCGGAGGATCGACGATGGGCACGCGAACATCCTGATCGAGCTGCTGCTTGAAGGCATCAATCGCGGCTGAAGTTCCTTCAGGCGTCGGCTTCATCCATTGGCCTGACTTGTTCTTGATCAGCGCAACTGGAAGGTTATTCGTGGTCGCATAGGTCAGTTCGACGTATCCGATCCCTCCGGGAGTCTGTTTGACGACACCGGTCACGCCCTCGCTACCTTTTCCACCGACGCCTACAGGCCAGTTCACGGCCAGACCTTGTCCGACTTTCTGCTTCCACTCCGGACTGACCGCTGAAAGATAAGTAGTGAAGATGTTGGTGGTGCCGCTGCCATCGGCTCGATGAGCAACGACGATGGGGAGCTTGGGGAGTGTCACGCCTGCATTGTCTTTCTTGATCTTCGGATCTTGCCAGTTCTTGATCGTGCCCAGGAAGATTCCCGCCAGCGTTGAGTCGCTCAGTTTGAGCGGCTGCTTCAAATCCGGCAGGTTGTAAGTGATGCACACTGGTCCGGCGCTCTCGGCAATTTGAATGACCGGCTGCGGCATTTCTTTTAGCTGATCATCGGGAAGAGCCATGTCGCTGGCCGCGAAACCTACGAGTCCTTTCTTGAGTTGCTGGATGCCGCCACCGCTTCCGATTGATTGGTAGTTGATCTCTACCGTCGAGTGCTGCCCGTGATAGTCGCTGATCCAGCGGCTCATAACCGGATAGACGAACGTGCTCCCAGCGGCGATGATTCCGCCGCCGCCAGCCACAGAACCAACCGGCGTTGGACCTGTCTCACCTTTTTTAGAACTGCAGCCAAACAAAACTGAAATGGCAAGCATCAACAATCCGATTGGCCGGATACGCGAACGTATCATGACTTTCTCCCGTGACGATATGAATCGATGCAGCGTGTGCACCAACAGTGGGATGCGCACAGTCATTAGCCAAGTATGAATTCATAGTCACAGTTTGGGTTTCCAGAGGCACAGGGAGTTGTCAATCAGGCGTTCACGGCATATTCATTTGTCATTCATCGCATGTTAACAATGCTTAACTACGATTCCGCTCGAAGGAACTTACGTCAATTCACGAAACCGGGATATCCACAAGCCCAATGATTTCAATTGTTTCAGGAGAGGCAATGAAACGACCAACAGCTTTAGCGCTCTCGATTTTGCTGTCCATGAGCGCATTTGCGGCAGATCCAGCAAGTCCGCAAGCGACTTCTAAAACTACCACCAAACGCAAAGCCACAAGTTCGGTATCGGCTGAAATTCAGCAGATGAAGGACGCCTTGGCCGCGCAGCAACGCCAGATCGAAGAACTGAAGCAGCAAGTATCGCAACGCGATCAGGCGATCCAGCAGACCCAGCAGCAGCTGAACCAGATACAGAGCTCCGCTGCGGCCGCTCAGGCGAAGGCTGACGAAGCCGCTGCTGCGAGCGCGAAGGCTGGTGAGGGTCAAGCCACGCTGGAGAAGGATGTCACCGACCTGAAGGCGAATAACACAAACACGGCTCTTGAGATGCAGGAGACGCAGAAACGAATTGCCGGAGTGGAGAGCCCGCTGGCCATCCACTACAAGGGCGTGACGATTACACCGGGAGCCTTCCTGGCGGGTGAAACTGTGTGGAGGCAGCGTGCACTTTTTGCCGACATCAACACGCCGTTTAACTCTCTTACATTTCCGGGCGCCGGCCAATACAACACTTCTGAGTTCTTCGGATCAGGCCGTCAGTCGCGACTCTCGTTCCTGGTTCAAGGCAAGCTGAAGAGCATGAACCTAACCGGCTACTACGAAATGGACTGGTTGGGAGCCGGAGTCACATCGAACAACAACCAGAGCAACAGTTATGTGAATCGCCAACGTCAGTTGTGGGGACAGGTGGCTCTTCAAAGCGGATGGACGATTACCGGCGGCCAGATGTGGAGTTTGGTAACGGAAACCAAGAAGGGGCTGGATAATCGCACAGAAGCGTTGCCGATGACGATCGACCCGCAGTATACGGTCGGCTTCAGCTGGGCGCGCCAATACGGCTTCCGCGTGACGAAGAACTTCAACAACAAGTTCTGGCTCGGCGCCTCAGTGGAAAATCCGCAGGTTACGTTTGCAGCTGCCAATGCACCGACGAACTTCTTCTTCGGCGGGCTAGGAAATGGCGGCGGCCTCTACAACTCTTTCAATGGCAACTACTCTGCGAACTACCTGCCTGACTTCGTTGTGAAGGCAGCGTTCGAACCTGGGATTGGCCACTACGAAGTGTTCGGTGTTGTCAGCAACTTCCGTGACCGCGTTTACCCGGCCGCAACTCTCACCCCGGCTACGGCTGCGGGTGCTTTCAACAGCAACGTGACGGGCGGTGGCGTGGGCGGTAACGCACGCATCACCGTGCACAAGGTTGTGGATCTCGGCGCACACTTCCTCGGCGGAAACGGAGTGGGACGTTACGGAACCTCCAGTCTGCCGGATACTACCGTGCATCCTGATGGAACACCGGCATTGATCCGCAGCTATCAGGGTTTGGGGACGCTGGAATTCCACACCAAGAAGTTAGACGTCTACTTCAATGGCGGCGAAGAATATGTAGGCCGTAACTCGTATCCGAGTGCAGCTGGCAAACTGGTGGGCTATGGAGTCCAGTCGCTGCTTGCGACCGGTTGCTTCGTGGAAACCGTACCTGCCGCAGGTGGCTTTGCTCCGGGTTCCGCGGCAAGTTGCACGGTGAACACGCGCAGCTTGTTCGAGGGCACGGGTGGATTCTGGTACAAGGTGTACAACGGCGACAAGGGCAGAATTCAGTTCGGACCGCAATATTCCTACGTGAGACGGAATACGTGGCGCGGTGTGGGTGGTTCGCCCAATACCGACGAGAACATGTTCTTGACCTCGTTCCGCTACTACCTGCCGTAGACAAAGTTGTTTCCTTAGTCGGGCATCATCTCCTCCGGGATGATGCCCGTTTTTCTTATGCAGCGAAAACGAGTTGGAAGAGCAATGCCATCTCTGGGCATCGAGTTCCTTATTGAAATGCGAATCTGCGGGAAAGAATTTTTTAATGAACTTGGGTTCAGAAATCCACATACAAACGCGATATAGTTATTAGCTGGACAACAGCATGGAGCGATCCAGGCTGGTTGTTCAGGAAATCATTTTCAGGAGTAAATCAGCAATGGCGACACCAAAGCGCGCACGAGCAACTTCGTCGGAGACTACCCGCCGCAAGAAGACGGCCGAGCCGAAGACTGAAACCGCAGTGCAGACGCCGGAATTTATGAATGTCGAAGAAGCGATTCGAGTTCGCGCGTACCAGTTGTGGGAGCATCGTGGACATCCGTATGGGTCCGCCATGGAAGACTGGCTGCGCGCCGAGACAGAAGTCGCTTCGAACAACGGTGCTCGCACTGCCTGATTGAAGTCTCAGCGGCGGAATTTTTGGCCGGCGCTTGTAAAACTGGGGAGCTGTTTCCAACCGAAATTGTCGCGCATTCTGCTCATCGACGATGACCCTCTGCAGTTGCGCGTCCGCGAAGCTGTTTTGCGCGACGCTGGTATGGAAGTGTATGTGGCAACCACTGCGGAGAGCGCGCTGGCTTTACTGAAGAGCCAGGTGGGAAGCCGCATTGGGCTGGTTGTGACCGATCACATCATGCCCGGATGCAGTGGCTCGATATTCGTGCGCGCCTTGCGTGACGTGAAGCCGGACATTCCAGTGATGGTGATCAGTGGAATGCCGGAGGCTGAGGACGAGTACCAGGGCATGGATGTCGTGTTCCGAGCTAAACCACTGCCGCCGCCACAACTGATCGCGCTGGTGCGCGAGTTGCTGGAACAGTCAAAGCGCAGCAGCTAAGACTGGGGCCAAATCCTGGTCTGGAAGCAAACTCTGCAGAGTCTGTGGCGCCAATCCTTGAATTTTCCGAATGAGTTGGCTGGGCCGGAACGGCTTCACGAGACAAGCACTGGCCCAAAGAGGCAAGTCATAGCCATACTGGCCGAGTCCGCTCATTGCAATCACCGGGATTGAGTGCGTGCGAGAATCGGTGCGCAGCTTCTTCAACGTTCGCAAGCCTCCGGCATGGGTTCCCATGCAATCGAGCACGATAGCGCCGATGTCTTCCCGCGCGGCAGCCTGCAATCCTTTCGCGTCACTCTCAGCTTCTACAACGGAGTAATGCGATGCTTCCAGGGCTGCGCGGAGAAAACGGCGCACCATGGGATCGCTTTCGATTATCAGTATTGATTTCATGGAACCCTCCGATCCGTTCGGCTTCGTACTGCGGCTTTCCTTCAACCTAGGCAAAAGAGGCGCTAGGATGGGCCACCCCGAAAGAGCTAAGATGGACCACCGCATGAACAAACCGTAACGTGCTTTGTGTGGGGCTTGAGAAGAAAATCAGCTTCGGCGTGTGGCACTGGTCCGCTATGGGCGTTGTTTCCGAATTGGGACAAAGTTGCGGGTACAGTGGGATTCTGAAAAAATAGCGGGCAGTGGCGGTGGGCCGCTCCTTTCATGGCAGAACTAGGTAGTTATTCGCTCCTTTTGGCGCTTGCGCTGGGCATCTACGCGTTTGTTGCCGGAATTGTCGCTTTAGCAAAGAAAGGCGATGCTTACGACCGGCTAGGAGAAACGGCCCGTCGCGCCGGCATCGCGATCTTCGGCGCGGTTGCGCTTGCGGCGGCCGTACTGGTGACCGCCACCTTCCAGAACGATTTCTCGATTTCCTACATCCTGCACCATAGCAATCGCGATTTGCCGATCCCGTATAAGTTTGCGGTGCTCTGGTCCGGGCAGGAAGGCTCGCTCCTCTTCTGGGCGCTGCTGCTTTCCACCTACGGACTGGTGCTTCGACTGCGCCACAAGGTAGACACAAGGCTGGTCGCGTACGCCTCGGTGGTGATTTCCGCAGTCCAGATCTTCTTTTTATTGCTGGTGAACATAGCGGCGAATCCCTTCGCGATGACGGTGGGCAACATCCCGCCGGACGGGAATGGACTGAATCCGCTGCTGCAGTACCCGGAGATGGTGATCCATCCTCCGATGCTTTACCTGGGGTACGTGGGATTCACGGTGCCGTTCGCGTTCGCACTGGCGGCGCTGATCATGAAGTATCCCGGCGAGAAGTGGATCCACATTACGCGTCGCTGGACGATGGTGACGTGGGGATTCCTGACGGTTGGAATTTTTCTCGGCGCACACTGGGCTTATTCTGTGCTGGGTTGGGGCGGGTACTGGGGATGGGATCCGGTAGAGAACGCGTCGTTCATGCCCTGGCTGACCGGCACGGCTTTCCTGCACTCGGTGATGATGCAGGAGAAACGCGGGATGCTGAAGGTGTGGAACGTGTGGCTCATCTTCTCCACATTCATGCTGGCGATCTTTGGCACGTTTCTGACGCGCTCGGGCGTGGTAAGTTCGGTGCACGCGTTCGCACAGTCTTCGATCGGCACATGGTTCGTGAGCTTCCTGGCGCTGACATTTGCGGTGTGCCTGTACTGGTTCCTGAAAAACCGTGAGCACCTGCGCAGCGAACATCGCCTGGAATCGCTAGTCTCGCGCGAATCCAGCTTCCTGTTCAACAATCTCATCCTCTTAGTAGCGTGCTTCACCGTCCTGTGGGGCACGCTGTTCCCGGTGCTCTCCGAATGGGTGCAGGGAACCAAGGTCACCGTCGGTCCACCGTTCTTCAATCGAGTGAACATTCCGGTCGCGATGTTGCTGCTGGTGCTTACAGCGGTGGGTCCACTGCTGGCGTGGCGCAAGACGTCCCTCGAGAGTCTGAAGCGTAACTTTCGAATCCCGGTGCTGGTGGGACTCGGAGTCGGCGCGCTGCTGGTGGCGATCGGCTATGTGAAGCCGTGGACGGAGCAGTCAGCGTTCTACTCGCTTATGACGATCACGCTCTCGGTGATGGTGGCGACCACCGTGATTTCGGAATTTGTGCGCGGTGGACGCGTGATCGGACGCCACACGGGACAGAATCTCGTCGCCTCGATGGTGCAGCTGACGCGGCGCAACACGCGACGTTACGGCGGATACATCGTGCATTTCGGCGTGATCGTTGTCATGATCGGCTTTGCCGGAGCGGCATTCAACCAGGATACGGAACGCGAATTGACGAACGGCCAGAGCATGGGGATTGGGCCGTACACGCTGACCATGCGATCGAACACGCAGGACGATAATCCGAACTATAGCAGCGAGTGGGCCATCGTCGATGTGAGCAAGAATGGAAAGCCTCTTACTACGATGTATCCGGAGCGGCGTTTCTACAAGGCGACGCAGCAGCCACAGAGCATGGTCGCGCTGCATACGACCTTGAAAGAAGATCTCTACCTGGTGTACAGCGGGATAAATCAGGACACGGGCAATCCGATCATCAAAGCTCACCTGAATCCGCTGGTGCTGTGGATATGGATTGGCGTGCACATCATGATTATCGGAACGATTGTGGCGTTGATCCCGAACATGGCGGCAGCGCGAGTTCCAGTGCGATCGGCGGTGCGGTCGGCGGAACTGGTTTCCGGGAAGCCGGGGCAACCGGTGGGAGTGGGAAGTTGATGCCACGACCCGCTGCGAAGTACTGGTTCCAAATCGCGCTGATCATGATTGCGAGCATCGCGCTGCTGGGTGCGGGCGATGATACGCGCTTCAACAACCTCGGACACCGGCTCATGTGTCCATGCGGGTGCGCACAGGTTCTGCTGGAATGCAATCACGTAGGATGTGCGTATTCGGAGACGATGCGCAAGGAACTCGCTGCGGCGGTTGATAAGGGCGGCAGCGACGATTCCATCCTGCAGCAGTTTGCAGACAAATACGGTACAACCGTGCTGGCTGCGCCTACTAAGAAGGGCTTCGACATGGTCGCGTGGATCATGCCAGGAGCAGTGCTGTTGGCGGGAATCTGGCTGACGGCGATACTGGCCCGAAAGTGGAAGTATCGCGTGGTTCCAGCGGTGCAATCACAAGCTACACCAGCGCAACTGGACAGCTTTCGTGCGCGTGCGCGGCAGGAAACGGAGTTATAGCCGATGATGCTCGGACTGGCTTGCGTGCTGTTGACCCTAGGCGTGCTCGTGTTCGTTTTCGCTCCCGCACAGCACCTGGAAGCTTCGACGGAAAAGACGCGACTGGCGTTCCTGCGCGAGCGCAAGGAAACGGTGTACGACAACCTGCGCGACCTTAATTTCGAATACAAGGCCGGGAAGTTTCCCGAAGCGGATTATCAGGGGATGCGCGCTTCTCTGGAAGAAGAAGCGGCTAGTGTGCTCTCGGAAATCGAGCGGCTGGAAAAGGGCGCGGCGAAACCCTAGGGCTGCTCGACGCGGTACTCACCACTAAGGATTGGAGTTCTCATTGAAAGCACGTTCCACAGCTGTGGCCGTTTTTCTGTTGGCGGCCAGCATGGCGGCATCTGCCGCAACGTTGGGCGGTACGGTCACGAACGCGACTACCGGTAAACCGGCGGCTGGTGACGATATCGCACTGCTATCGCTCTCGCAGGGCATGCAGGAAATTGCGCGCAGCAAGACGGATGCACAGGGAAAGTTCTCGTTCAATTTCGAAAGCAACGGAACGCCGCACATGGTGCGGGTCACACACGATGGCGTGAGCTATTTCCCGCAGAGCGGGCCGGCGGGGCCGAATGTGAGCACGGTGGACGTCACCGTCTATGACGTTGCGAAAAATCTGCCGGTCAGCACGACTGTGAACGTCATGCGAGTGCAGAGCGATAGCGGAGCGTTGCAGGTGATGCAGTTAATTGCGGTGAAGAATGACTCGACTCCGGCACGCACAATCAACAGCGACCGCGGCTATGCCTTCAGCCTGCCTGATGGTGCACAGATCGACGAAGCCGTCGCGCAAGCTCCCAATGGAATGCCGGTGAGTTCCATGCCGGTGCCCGATGACAAGCAGAAGGGCACGTATTACTTTGCGTTCCCACTGCGGCCGGGAGAGACGCGCTTCCAACTGGCTTATCACATGCCCTACAGCGGTGAGCTCACGATCACGCCGAAGATTTTCGGTGACATGCAGCATTTCGTGGTGATGATGCCGAAGTCGATGAGCTTCGAAGCGAAGAATCCTTCGGCGTTTTCGTCGATGAAAGATCCGCAGGGTGGAGATGCCCTGGTGGAAGTCTCGACACAGGCGAAGGCAGGAAGCGACCTCAGCTTCCGGGTGAAGGGTACGGGGCTGCTGAAGGATGAAACGGAACAAGCTCCGGCACAGGGTGGCCAAGTCGGGATGCAGGGCGGAGCAGCTCCGGACAATCGTCCTGGCGGCGGCTTGGGACGTCCGATCGACACGCCCGATCCGCTGGCGAAGTATCGCTGGATCATTCTGGGTGCGCTCGGAGTGGTGCTGGCGGGCGGCGGATATCTGGCGGTTTCGCGGTCCAAGAGCGCTCCGGCCGGTGAAGCGGAAGTGGACGAGATCGCCGAAGAAGTTGCAGTCGCACCGAAGCGAGTTGCGCCCAGTGCTGCTGTGGCGGTACCTGCCTCAACCGCTGTGAGTGCGGATCGTTCGCAAATGCTTCTCGAAGGACTGAAGGAAGAGATCTTCCAGTTGGAAATTGAGAGGCAGCAAGGAAGCATTTCTCAGGCCGATTACGAGAAGGCAAAGGCGGCACTGGACCAGACGCTGCAGCGCGCGCTGGCGAGAAAGAAGTCGGTAACAGTTTCGTAGAGGCGGCCCATCCGTCAACTTATTCTCATCCTTGGCCGCCAGGTAAGGTCGCAAAGCCGATGGAATCCAGTTCGGTTCGCAGCTGTCCAACGGACTCGAATTGAACCGCGCGGACGCCCAGATTTTTGGCGGCTGACACATTTGGCTCCCGGTCATCAATGAACAGGGTCTCATTGGCATCCGTTCCCAGACCTCGCAAGCAATGTTCGTAGATGGCTGCTTCCGGCTTGGCCAAATTGACTTCGTGCGAGAAGACAGCAATGTCCATGTCTCTGATCCAAGGAAACTCGCTGCGAACCTTCGCCACCATGTCGAGATGCATGTTCGACAGCAGTGCCGTTCTAACCCCACTGGATTGAATCGCGTGCAGCCAGTCGATCATGGCTGGATTTAGCACGCTCCACATCTCGACATCCCACGCACGAATTTGCGATAGATGCCCCTGATCCAAGGTCGTCCCAGCACTCTCAGCGAACGCCGACCAATACTGCTCAGGGGTGAGATCGCCCCGATCATAAGCACGCCGATCCTTGTCATACAGCGCTTGAAACTGGCTGATGCTGATACCGAAAACATCGGCCATTCGGCGGAGGTTGGCATGGGTCGGCTTCGAGCAGAGGACTTCGCCGTAATCGAGAATGATGCCCCTGATGGCGGTGTGTGGATTTTTGCTGGCGGATCGCATTTGAAACTCTCAACCTCATCATCGAGCTCCTTCGTTTGTTTCGTCCAATGAATTAAAGTAGAAGCTTTGATAACTTCTAGATATGAGTATTGACCTCGCGGAGATTCGGTCTTTTGTCACTCTCGCCAGCGAACTGCATTTTCGTAAGGCGTCCGAACGGCTGTTCCTGTCGCAACCAGCCCTCAGCAAACAAATTCGCAAACTCGAGGAGAAGCTGGGGGGACGACTATTCACCCGCACCCGCCGTAAGGTCGCATTAACCGAAGCGGGAGCCGTTCTGCTACCGAAAGCGAGACGGCTGATACAGGAGACCGAGAGTCTGGTCACGATCACGCGAAGCGCCTTAGAGGGCAGGGCTGGAACCTTGCGAGTCGGATTTGGCATCGCGTCGGTTTCCGAAATTCTGCCCCCGACGATACTGCGTTTTCGGCGAGACTACCCCGATATCGAACTCCATATGCGCGACATGTCCACGCCTTCGCAAGTCGCGGCGCTGTTGGACGACAGGCTTGACGCGGGTATTCTCCGGTTGCCCATCGCGCATCCGGAATTGATGAGCATTCCGCTATTTCGAGAGCGCCTGGTGCTGGCCGTACCGACGCCTTCGGCACGTCCTTCGAAAGAAAGTCTTACTTCTTATCGAAACAAGCCATTCATTTTTCTTCCGGGCTCCGCATCTGAGACGTTTCATCATCACGCTCTCGAACTTTGCCGTCGTGCGGGATTTACTCCGCATGTGGTACAGGAAGCTAGCGAAGTATTCACAATCCTCAATCTCGTTCGCGCGAACCTGGGTGTTTCGCTGGTCCCGAGCGCTGCCATGCGGATGAATGTGCCCGGAGTGCGTTTTGTCGAATTGCGGATGAAAGAAGCCGAGTGGCAAATTGGGATCGCATGGATGCGAAGCACAGAAAAAAGCCTGCTCATCGGGAGGTTGGTTGACATGATTCGAAGCGTTGCACGGAGCGGGCGCCGGGAACGGTAGACAGGTTCAGTGCTCAGGGGTGCACCATTCCCGAAGTACTTCGACGATCTGCCAACTTGACGTAGGTGAAGCTGCATCTTGCAGGATGGAGGATTACCCATGGCCCTGCTGCAACGCGGAGTAGCTGCCGCTACGAACCGGATGCCGAATGTCATCTCACCTACGGCTCACGCCATCATCGATTACATCACGGTAGGAACTTTCTTCCTAATGGGAGCGGTGTTCTGGCGCAGGAATAAGAAGGCTGCGCTCGGGTCTCTCATGTGCGGTTCGGCCGAACTGGGAACGGCATTGATTACCGACTTCCCGGGCGGAGTGGCGAAGGTGATCGATCTCCCAACTCATTTGCGGATCGACATGGGCCTGGCGGCGATGACAGCGACGTTGCCGGACGTGATGGGCTTTAAGGACGAGTCAGAGTCGAAATGGTTTCGGTTGCTCGGACTGAATATCACCGCGAATGCGGGGCTGACGAATCCGGAACAGAAGAGGTTGAGTAGGAGAGAACGCTGGGCGGCGTGAAAAAGGAAATTGGTAATCGGCATTTGTAGTCTGCCAATTGGAAAAAAACTAGCTTACTCGTCCCCCCATCCTTCGCCTAAAGAAGGATGGGGCACCCGCTTCCAACAATCCGAGTTATCGATTCGGTTTCCTCTGATACCGCAGTACCATTGACCTTCCAATGAACGGCACCCTAGGATTGGATGGAGATCCTGCCTCTTTGGGGTGATGTGTGTTTCGTGCCTTCTAGTATTCATAAATGGCTACTCGTGCGAAAAAAGCGAGTCTCGTTTTCTTGATTGCGTTCTTCATGGCGGGGCTGATCACAACCGCAGCTCTTCAGGCTGAGAATGAAGTTCCTGTGATCGACGCCGGTATGGGATCGTGCACGGCGGATCTTACCGTGATGGATTCAGGTCACCATCCGATATATAAGGCAAACGTCAGCACACGTATCCGCTCTGGGTTTGCGGGGCTGAAGAAGCTGGACCTGGAAGTAGGAACGAACGTGGACGGCAGGGCTCGTTTTACCGGGCTGCCAGAACGCCCAAGAGATATGCTGCAATTCACGGCTGACTATCAGGGCCGGAGCAACACGGTGCTGCTCGATACTCCGAATTGCCACGCGGCGCTGAGTGTGTTCCTTCCAGATAAACCGGTGACTGGTGATAAATGATTAGTTCGCGCCGGTCATGGCTTGCATCTAAGTCCGCGTAGGTCAAAGTCAGGGCACCGAACCGAGGTGAGGTATAATCGAAGGGTGGGGCAGAAAGAGTCCCGTAGTTCCCGGGCAAGAGACCTGCCAGACAAGCCTGCGGATTGAAAGTCGTTTTCATCTTGCACTTCCACAAGGCTGACGGGTAACATCACGGATGTCTTCCGTTGCAACTCCCGTACTGGCGATTCGATTCAAGCGCTAACATCCAGGCGCTAGGCGGTCGAGAACAGAACATCAGAAGAGAACAAAGTTCCAGAACGCAGTCTGCCCACGCTGCAATCAGCGCGAAGGTACGCGTTTGCTGGACCAGGTAATACAAGGATTTCACCGCGACAGCGGTTACTACAGCAAAGAGAAAAATATGAATATTGGACCGAACAATCCCTCCGGTTCTTCGGGAGGGAAAGGGAGGCGGCGCCGTGGACGCAGGGGTGCGCCCGGCCGGCCGGGACATTCCGGACCCGGTCAACACAACAGCCGCAATAACCAGCAAAATCAAGTCTTCACGCGTCCCATGGATCACAGCTACCGCAACGGCCAGCAGGACTTTTCCGGCGGCCGATCCCGCGGACGCGGCCCAGCAGTCGCAACTCCTTACATACATCCGGATATCGAACCGGTAGTTCACAAGGACGAGAATGCGGCTCCGCGAATTTTCGCCTTCGTCGACGACCTGTTCTTCCTGGCGAAGATTCAGGAAGTAGCGCGCAAGCTTAACGTGAAGGTCGAGTTCGTCAAGACGGACAAAGACATTCTCGATCGCGTGAAAAACAATGGCGATGAGAAACCCTCGCTCATCATCATTGACCTGAACAACCTGAACGCCAAGCCGCTGACGATCATCCCCAAGCTGAAAAAAGAGCTGAAAAAGGGAACCGCGATTATCGGTTTCGTGTCGCATGTGCAGGGGGAACTGAAGCTGAAGGCGCAGGAAGCGGGTTGCGATATGGTGCTGCCACGCTCCGCGTTCTCGCAGAATCTGCCGTCCCTGTTGCGGCGTCACGGAACGGCTGCCGAAGCGGACTAGGCACGATTCTAGATTCCCACCTTTGCCAAAAGAAGGCAGCGATGGGGCACCCGTAGAGCTATTTTTGCGATAGTTTGATCACTTCGGAGCCGGCTAGCAGAAAGGCGCCTACGCCGTACACGTAGGATGAGGTCGGCTTGAAGTGAGCCGGTCCCGCTCCCACCTGCTGAATGCATCCGAGGCGGCCGTCTTCGTAAATGTGCTGAAGCAGTCCGTTCCAAGCGCGAGCGACTGCGGGTTGATATGTCTTTCGATCCAGAATGTCATTGTTCACGCCCCATGCCATTGCATATGTAAAGAAAGACGAGCCGGACACTTCCGGTAGAGCGTAGGACGCGGGGTCGAGCAGTCCGGAGCGCCAGAGCCCGTCGTTTCCCTGAATTGCAAGAATTGCTAGAATTGCTGCCGCCATTTGTTTGAACTGCTCGAGGTAGCGGGCGCGAGCAGGGTCGGTCGCACGCATCGTTTCCAGTACACGGACCAGACCCGCCATTACCCAGCCGTTGCCACGAGACCAGAAGACCTTCTTGCCATTCTGCTCGCGGCGGGGGATGAAGCTCGCGTCACGATAGAAAAGATGCTGGTCTGGGTCGTAAAGCAGGGATGAGGTTCGCCACCACTCCCGGTTCACGAAGTCCAGATACTTCTGATCGCCCGTCGCGTGCGCCAGTCCTGCCCAGACCGGAGGCGCCATGAACAGAGCGTCGCACCACCACCAGGGAATTTTGTCGCCGGGAGCAATGGGCGGCGCGAGGATGGAGTCAAACTGCGCACGCAGGGGAGCGATCATCTTTGAATCGTGAGATTGCGAGTAGAGCGCGAGGTAGGTCTGCCCGATGCACTGATCATCCGCATGTTCAACGCGCGGCCCCAGCTTCCAATCGAATTTGTTTCCCATACCGAGCATGGCGTCGCGATAGGAGTCGTTCCCGCTGGCCGATGAGGCTGCCATCAATCCTGTGTAAAGGGCGGCATAGGTCCAGTCCTGATTGAAGTACGGCTGGGAGCGGGCGAGTTCCCAATCAGCGACCTTTTGCATTGCTGTCTTCACGTCCGACGGTTCGAGCGACGGCGATAGATGAGCTGGAGGAGGAGACTGGTCCGGTGCATCTCCTTCGTGCTGCGCTTCCGCACGAGCTGCATCGGCGCGTTCCTTGGAGCTCATCTGGCTGGTTTGAACGCATGCCGTTGGCAGATAGCGAGAGGCGGCGAGAGCGGCGAGCGAACACACGAAGTTTCGGCGTGTGAGATTAGCGGTCATGGTGGCGCGAAGATTCTACAAGGCCGAAGAGGCTGCGTCTTGTATGCCGCCCCAAGTTTGGAATTTGGTCAACATGGTTGGTCAACCTGAGGGATAATGTCGGGAACGGGGTGCAGCAAAACAACCAATAAGGGCCATTGGGCAATCAAACCGTTCGTCCTTTGGAGGTGGTTAAGTGAAGATTACTCGAGACCCATACGTCGCCGAGGTCGTCGATTTCATCGATCCCAACTCGCGAGTCCGTACCGGATTTCGCTACATCATTCGCGAGAAGGTGCACGGGGAAGAAAGACAGATTTTTGAAAGTCCGGTGAGCGAGGATTCAGACTATTGTTTCAGTCGCGCCGAAGATCACCTGCAGGCACTGCAGCGCGCGGCATGAACTCTGACTATTTTGATTCCTTCAAGGCTTGTCCGACGGGCTGCTTCGCGCCTTCGCGAACACTGAGCTGCTGGAATAGCGCCATCTGCTCGCGGGCTTTGTCGGTCAGGCCGAGTTTCTTGTAAGCAAGCGCCAG
>CAZBCQ010000055.1:21402-23052 GCA_964490255.1 uncultured Terriglobales bacterium
CCATCTGCTCGCGGGCTTTGTCGGTCAGGCCGAGTTTCTTGTAAGCAAGCGCCAGCTGATAATGCGTTTGCGAATCTCTGGGAGCTTTGCTGACAGCTTGTTCCAGTAAAGGCCGCGCCTTTTCTCCATCCCCAAGTGCTAGGTAGATCTGCCCAAGCGCAGTCATAACATCGATGTTCTCGGGGCTGTCTTTTAAGGCGACTTCCAAATAGTTGGCAGCCGCCGGGGAATCCCCCTTTTGCTTGGCTACCAGCCCGAGATAGTAGTTGGCCTGAGGGTCGGCCGCGCTATCTCCCAGCGAAGCAGTGAGGTGCTTTTGAGCGTCATCGATCCTGCCCATGTTGTAATCGACTACGCCTTTTGCGACCAGCGCCCTTTTATCTCCGGGGCGCGCGGCGAGGACTTTGTCCAGCAGCGGGTCCGCATCTCCCCAGTGCGAGGCGCGAATCAGCACAGCGCACATGGTCAAGGTTGCATCGGGCGAGTCCGGCTGAATGTCGAGTAACTCGAGCGCGACATCGTGAGCGGTCACCAGTTCATTGCTGCGCATGCAAGCCAGCACCAGGCTTTGAAGCAGGTCTGGAGTCGGAGGGCCGGTTTTCTGCGCGCGTTGAAGATACGTCACGGCTGACTTCCAGTCGCCCATGATGCCCGCGAGTCGCCCGGCAACGATGAGCGCCTCGCGAGATTTCGGATCCAACTGCAGAGCCTTGTTTACGGTGGCTTGGGCTGCCTCTCGTTGGCCACTCATGGCCTGCATCTTTGCGGTCGCAGCAAGATAGCTGGCACTGACGCGCTGATGGTTCGCAGCCAGGCGCAGCAGTTCGCCCGCGTCCGGAACCATACCGTGATCCATGAGTATGTTTGCGAGTTGGGGGATGAGATCTGGTTTCGCGGTGGCACGGCTAACTACGTCGTCGACAGCTTTTTGCAATTCTTCGCTGCGCTTCAGTCCAATGTAATCGGCGACGACGACAACCAGCAGATGGTCAGGCCTGGACTTCGCAGGGAGCACCTGCACAAGATCGAGGGACTTCTGGTAGTTTCCGTGCTTTTGATAGAGCTCTGCGACTTCAGCCTCATACTTCAGATTCTGCGGAGAGGAACTCAAGACCCCTTCATACAGCTCTACTGCCTGATCGATACGCTCTTCCTCGGCATAGAGCTTCGCCAGGTTCTCGATCGGATGGATGGCCTTCGAGTCGGCTTGCGCAGCTTTTACCCAAAGAGCTTCCGCGTCTTTGTATTTGCCTTGTTTCTTCCGCACCGAGCCGAGCAAGGTTAGGGCGTGAACGTCATTCGGATTCTTTTGCAACGCTCCCTGCAACTGATGATCGGCCTGGTCCAGTTTGCCTTCGCGAATCAACGTCTCCACAGAGGATCTCGCCGGCAGTTTGGTCTGAGCTTCCAATGAGCAGAAAGCAAGCAAGAGCGTCAGCAGGAGGGGAGATATGAACAGCCGGAGGCGTGGATTCCGCAAGAACACTTTGCAAGACGTCGTCAAATGAAAACAGCCCTATGAAAAGGTAACCCTGAGAGTAAGTGGCGAGCAGAAGCGAAGTCAAGGAAGCAGCTTCGGCGAGGTTCTCAGGTAGAATCAGAGCACGGCCACAGTCCATCTTCGATCTATGCGTTTTGCTGCCATTGTAG
>CAZBCQ010000056.1:0-12777 GCA_964490255.1 uncultured Terriglobales bacterium
AGGTGAAGGGACTCTCGAAGAGCTACGGCGAGAAGCAAGTGCTGCGTAACGTGGACTTCCTGATCGAGCGTGGCGATCGCATCGCTCTGGTCGGCGTGAATGGCGCGGGCAAATCGACCTTGATCAAATTACTGGCCGGAGAAGAGAAGCCTACCTCGGGAGAATATCGCTTGGGGCACAATGCCGAGGCTGACTATTTTGCGCAGGATCAATATAAGGAACTCAACCCCGACAGCCGCGTGCTCGACGATCTGGAGCGACTTGCTCCGACTGCCACCCAGACCGAATTACGCAGCCTGCTGGGCTGTTTCCTGTTTTCTGGCGATGACGCATACAAGCGCATCGGCGTGCTCTCCGGCGGCGAGCGCAATCGCTATGCGCTGGCTCGTATGCTGCAACAGCCGTCGAACTTCCTGCTGCTCGACGAACCGACGAATCACCTCGATATTCGCGCAAAAGACGTTCTCCTGCAGGCACTGCAGGACTACACGGGGACGGTGGTCTTCGTCTCGCACGACCGCTACTTCATCGACAAGCTGGCAACTCGGATCTTCGAGATTGCCGACGGCAACGTGAACGTGTATCCGGGGAACTACGAAGACTATCTGTGGCGCAAGCAGGGAGGACAGGCAGCGCTCGACGCCAGCCTGCAACAGCAGTTTGCGGCAGCGACACCGAAAAATGGCAATCACGACGGCGCTGTGCCGGCGGTGGCCGCAACTCCTGTAGAACCCAAGCAGAAGCGGATCAACCCCATCAAGCTGCGCCAAATGCAGGAGCGCTGCCAGACCTTGGAGAGCGAAATCCAGCAGCTGGAACAAAGCATTGGGGAATGCGAAGCGGCCCTCGGGAGTTTCGTAAGCGCCGAGGAGACGATGCGCGTCACGGAAGCGCTAGCGGGTCATAGAAAAGATCTGGAATCGCGGGTGGCGGAGTGGAGTGAGTTGTCGGAAACGCTGGAAGCTAGCGTTTAGGCCTTTGATACAGTCAGCACCGGTTTGGGGTAGAATCTGCCCATGGCGAAGAACAGCCAGCCTTTTGAAGTAACCTGCCCCTGCTGCAACGCGTTGCTGAAGATCGATCCTGAGACGCGTGCCGTGATTGGTCATACCGCAGCCGTAGTACCTAAAACGTTCAACGACCTGGAAGCGGCCGCTCGCGCGATGAAGGAGCAGGACACACGGCGAGATTCGATCTTCCGCCAGTCTGTGGAAGCTGAGAAGAATCGCTCTGATCTGCTGGAGAAGAAATTCCAGGAAGCCGTCAAGAAGGCGAAAGACACTCCTGATACGCCGCGCATCCGCGACTTCGACCTGGATTAATCTGTGCGGCTGTCGAACGCCGGCTCCGACCTGCTTTCCCGGTTTCCCAAGCCGTTGCTCCTCGGCCATCGCGGAGCGAAAGCCCACGCTCCCGAAAACACCATCGAAGCATTCGAACTTGCCCTCGAGCATGGATGCGACGGCTTCGAGTTTGACGTCAGATTGAGCGCGGACGGTCAGGCCGTGATCTGTCACGACGCGAAGCTCAAGCGCATGGAAATAGCTCGAACGAGCGCCGCCGAACTGTGTGCGCCGACGCTTGAAGATGTCCTACAGCGATTTGCCGATCGTGCTTTTCTCGACATCGAACTCAAAGTTCCAGGAATCGAGCGCATCACGTTGGAATTGATCCGTAGCTACAATCCCAAGCGTGGTCATGTGATCACTTCGTTCCTTCCTGAGGTGCTTCAGAAGCTGCAGGCGCTCGATGCGACTCTTCCTGTCGGACTAATTTGCGATCGTCGCAAGCAGCTTGAGGTCGCGCAATCTCTCCCGCTCGCATCTATCGTGCTGCACAAATCGCTCTTCAGCGGGGAACTCATCGCTAGTTTTCACGATCGCTGTATTCCCGTCTTCGTATGGGGCGCCACTCGCGCTGCGGAAATGCGTTCCATGGTGAAAGCTGGCGCAGACGCGCTGATCGTTGACGATACGCAACTCGCCTTCGAGACCTTTCGCGGCCACGCCATCACGGCTGGCAATCCGTAGTCCCCTGAATTACATTAAAAGCAATGCCCAACACTGGCGACCGATTTGAACGTGCCGTGTCCATCATGGCGCGACTGCGTGCTCCCGGCGGCTGCCCATGGGACCGCGAACAGACCTTCGACACCATCAAGCCATTCACCCTGGAAGAGACCTACGAGGTCATCGAGGCCATCGACAACCGCGACTGGCATGAACTCAAGGGTGAGCTTGGCGATCTTCTTCTCCAGATACTTTTCTATTCGGAGATGGCGCAGGAAGAAGGACATTTCTCGATCGACGACGTGCTCGATCGCCTCTCGGCCAAACTCATCAACCGTCATCCGCATGTTTTCGGGGACGTGAAGGCCGATACCTCTTCGGAGGTCGTGAAGAACTGGGAGGCGATCAAAGCGGAAGAAAAGAAGCAGCGTCAGAATGCAAACGGCGAAGCGGAGAGGGAAGCACCGAAGTCGATTCTTTCCGGGGTCTCGCGAAACATGCCCGCGCTCATGGAGGCCTTCAAGATCAGCTCCAAGGCCGCGCAGGTTGGTTTTGAATGGCCAAAAATCCAAGGGCTCTTCGATAAGCTCGCCGAGGAGACCACTGAGCTGCGCGAGAACCTTGCCGAAATCCCTGCTCCGGGTCCGCGCCCACCGAACCGAGGCGTAGCCAGTTCCGGCAAGCAAGCAATTCCCGAGGCCTTGCGCGAGAAGCTCGAAGACGAAGTCGGGGATCTCTTCTTCGTGGTGGTGAACATCGCCCGTTACCTATCGATCGACCCCGAGTCTGCCCTGCGCAAGACGAATGCAAAGTTCCGTCGCCGCTTCCAGTGGCTCGAAGAGCGCCTTCAGGAGCAAGGAAAGGTGCTGAGCGAGTCGAATCTGGAAGAAATGGAAACGCTCTGGCAGGCCTCCAAGCAGGAGGAGCGCCGGTGAGCGCAACTCCTCCGATTGCCTCTGCAGAAGTCGTCATTCGCCCTTGTGATGGCCTCGAGGAACTCGAGCACTGCGTTCAGTTGCAGAAGGAGGTATGGGGATTCGATGACATCGACATCGTCCCTTCACGTGTTTTTCTGGTCGCATCGAAAATTGGCGGCCAGGTGATCGGCGCTTATCGGGGAGATGAGCTCATCGGGTACGCCCTCTCGATTCCCGGTAACCGCAATGGCCACGTCTACCTGCACTCGCACATGCTGGCAGTAAAGGATGGGTATCGAAATCTCGGTCTCGGACGCAAGCTCAAACTCGCACAGCGCGATGATGCGCTGGAGAAGGGAATTGAGCTGATCGAGTGGACCTTCGATCCGCTGGAGATCAAGAACGCGTATCTCAACCTTGTGAAGCTGGGGGCAATTGCCCGGCGCTACAACATCAATCAGTATGGCAGCTTCTCCAGCCCACTCCAGGGCGGACTGCCCACGGACCGCTTGGTCGCGGAATGGTGGCTGGAATCGAATCGGGTGCAGGCGATTTTGGCTAATCACGATCCGCGCCCATTTGCGGCGGAGGAGACCATCTCCGTTCCCGCCGAGGTCTACTCCTGGAAGCAGAGCTCGGCCGATCGTCCGAAGGCAGCCGAACTACAAATTCGCAACCGGGAGAGATTCCTGCGCGCTTTTAGCAAAGGGCTGGTAACCTTGGGATATCAGCGGGACGAGCGCGGAAATGGCGCTTTCCTGCTCGGCCATTGGGACGAGACGTGGTCGTACGCAAAGCATTGAGCTCCCCCGCGCGCCAGGGATCAGCTTGAAAATAAAAACCGTTACTCTTCGCGAGATTCGCATGCCGCTCGTCCACTTCTTTGAGACGAGCTTTGGACGCACCACCGAACGCCGTATTCTCCTTCTCAGCTTGGACTTGGAAGGCATCACCGCCTGGGGCGAATGTGTTGCCGGGGAAGGTCCGTTCTACAGTGAAGAATCGATCGATACTGCCTGGTACGCGCTTGCGTCTTATCTGGCGCCCTCGGTCGCAGGTCTCAGCTTCGAACGGGCCAGCGACTGCGTGCGAAGCTTCAGCCCTATCCGCGGCCATCGCATGGCGAAAGCTGCGCTTGAGAATGCCCTCTGGGACGCAGAGGCACAGGCCAAGTCCATGCCGCTTTGGAAGCTCCTCGGCGGCACGCGCACCGCAATTCCATGCGGCGTTTCCATCGGCATTCAGGACAGCGTCGAACAACTGCTCGATAAGATTGAGATCGAACTCGCCGCCGGCTATCAACGAATCAAGGTAAAGGTAAAGCCGGGATGGGATGTAAATGTCCTTGCGCGAATTCGGGAGCGATGGCCCAGCATCGTGCTCAGTTGCGACGCCAACTCAGCGTACAGCCTTGCGGACATCGGTCACCTGCGAGAGTTCGACCAGTTCAGCTTGCTTATGATCGAGCAGCCGCTCTGGCATGATGACTTCTACTTCCACGGGCAGCTGCAGAAAGCGCTCAAAACTTCTATCTGTTTAGACGAAGCCATTCGGAACGCTCGTGACGCGCAAGCCGCCGCGGAACTCGGGTCCTGCCGTATTGTTAATGTGAAAGTAGGCCGGGTTGCAGGATTCTCCGAGGCAATCAAAGTCCACGACGTCTGCCAAAAGCATGCAATCCCGGTCTGGTGCGGTGGCATGCTCGAGACGGGCATTGGACGGTCGCACAATATCGCGCTCTCGACCCTCCCCAACTTCACGCTTCCGGGAGATGTCTCTGCCTCGAAACGCTATTGGAGAGAAGACATCATCGAACCCGCGGTGGAAGTTTCTCCGAAAGGTACCATTCAGGCTTCGGAATCGGCTGGCCGCGGCTTTGCTATTCGCGAAGAGCTGATTGAGAGGCTTACGGTACGGAAAGAAGTGATCCGTTCCGCGAACCGCGCGCGCAGCTAACTTCAGCGGCTGTTCGCGTTGCCGTCGTTGCTGGCGATTTGCGTTTCGGCTTGTTTCAGTTTCTGGATGGCTTCTGCAAGGCTGAGCGCGGGAACTTCCTGATAGTCGCTCGTCCGTTCATCTTCGTGGATATCGATGGTTTTGAAGAAGAGGGCCTTGCCTGTGAAGTTCAGCTTCATGTGCGTGAGGTCCCAATGCTGTGGAGTTATCTCAGACTGCTCGATAATGAACTCGCCTCCCGGATTCAGATGTCCGAGAATCCCCCAGCCGAAATTCACCTGCCGGAATAGCTTGGCGTGCAACAAAACGATGCGGTTCTGGGGAACGCCGATTTTCATGGTTCCATCCATCCCCTGATAAACCTGCAGTTCACGGGTGGGCGGATCGTAGTTCGGATTCGGATGGAACCTTAATACCTTCACTTCGCCGCTCTTGTCCTGCTCGGTTCCGGCATATTCGAAGACGAACGCATCCGGCAACGCACCTACCATCTTTCGGACCCGTTGATCGTCCTCAGCTTGTGATTTCTTCTTGGCCTCAAGCTGGCTGGGATCATCCAACAGCCGTTGCAGGCGCTGATCTTCCTTTTGCCGCTGCGCTGCATCGAGAGGTTTGCCATCGATGGCGATCACTCGCCCCAGCATCATCCCTTGCCCTGTGGAGATCATCTGCTTTGTTTCGCGGCTACCGTTGTCTTTCAGCTTCACGTCTCGATACATGAAGTGCTGGTTGCTGCTCTCCGGCTTCAATTCGTTCTGCACGGCTAGACGAACCAGATCATTGGCAGGCATCGTCGGGTTTGGGGTGGAGGGGGGCTGCTGGCCGGCAAACGAAGAGATCGCGCTGAGCCACAGAGCTGACAGGATTAGCTTTCCGATGGTCGGCTTGAACATGTAAGCCAGAATGTACCTCTAGTTATGAGAATCCGGATAGACAAGGCCTATCTATTGGAATGAGCAGGACACCTCGAAAGTTGCTCAGTAACCAAACGGGCCTCTAGTCTTGCCCTAATCCTGTCCGTTGCGACTATTCTACTACCCGGAAGAGACAGCCTGCAGTAGCACAAGGTGAGAGAGCCACGAGGTGGGTTGAAGCGGCGAGTCGACCCGACTGGAGGCAGTCCCGTGTTATCGCGCTGACGAAGCGACCGCGTTCCCCTATTCCGGTGCTGCGTCGACGCGACCTGCAATCGGGCCGACGGAACGTTATTGCAAAGGACGCTCCAAAACGCACCCCTGGCTGGTGCTTTGGGCTCCGCTTGAAGCCACTGAAAGTACGCGGTTTAAGTTCATCTCTGTCGACGTGTTCGGATTGCTGCCACGCTACTCACACCAGGTGCAATGCTAATGTGTGTTCTTGCCGTTCCATGGGTGAGAACGCCGGTGCTTGTCATCGTCGATGCCTTCGGAAATACCTGTGAAAAACCGAGGTTGCCGCCTGCCCCTTTGCTTCAGTATATTCGGGTAACCTACTGTTTTTGGGAAACTTGTGGACCTGCCCGCAGTAAGCAGGTTTTGGCCAGCAGAACCCGTTGCTTGAATCGGGTCTCTGGCTCGAAACAGTGGCTCACAGCTGAAGTGACTCTGTAAGAATAGAACGCAGACCCGAGGAGGTCGGTGCTATGGCAGAAACACCGAAGATTATCGACCGGCGGTCGGATGTGGCCAGTATTGGTAAGTCGGTCGTGATTAAAGGAGAGCTGTCCGGCAGCGAGGACCTCTACCTTGACGGCGAAGTTGAGGGCAGCATTGTTTTAAACGGAAACAGCTTGACCGTGGGTCCAAACGGCCGCGTCCGAGCTCACATCAAAGCGCGCGAAGTAATCGTTCATGGCAAAGTTGACGGCAATATTCTCAGTGCGCAGCGCGTTGAATTACGGCGGTCGGCTGCCGTACTGGGTGACATAACCAGCCAGAGGATTATGATTGAGGACGGCGCATATTTGAAGGGCTCCATCGATGTGCAGCGCGACGCAAAGGCCGCCGCCGCACAGTCCGGTGCTCCGGCGCCGCAGGCAGCAGACGTTACAAAATGAAACAGCAAGAACCGGAGCCTTCGCGAGAGCGAACTCCGCGAACTCTGGATTGGGAAGCAATGTTAAAGTGGTTGCGCGGCGGTACGGGCCAGGCCACAGCCGAAGCTGGTCGCGAAGTTGTCTCTCGTTCTAAGCGGCATTCCAGCGCACTGAAAGAGCTTAATCGTAATCTTGCGCGCGAAGAGAACATTTCCATCCTCGATTTGGGCGCCACTTCGGCCGCCAACATTTCTCTTTTCACCAGCAAGGGAATGAAAGTCTGCACCGAGGATCTGATCGTTGCCTCAACCGATCCGGATCTGCAGATCAAGGATTTTGACGGCAATCCCACCTATGACGTCGACCGCTTTCTGAAAGACAATCTCGCGTTCGAAATGCGTTCGTTCGACGCTGTCTTGTTCTGGGATATCGCGGATTACCTTCCCGAGCCGCTCGTCAAGCCGGTGATCGAGCGCATATGCTCGCTGATGAAGCCGGGGGCATACCTGTTGGCCTTCTTCCACACGAAAGACGCTGGTCCCAATTCACCTTATTCGCGCTATCACATTGCCGGGGAGGATGCGCTGGACGTTCAGCCCATTCCGCGCAAAGGTAACAGCGGCTATTACAAGCTGCTGCGCGTATTCAATAACCGGCACATCGAAAACCTTTTTCGCGATTTCGCCTCGGTCAAATTTTTCCTTGCCCGCGACAACATGAGGGAAGTGCTAATCGTCCGCTGAATACTTCACTCAGTCCAAACGGTAGCCATCCGCATCCTTGCCACGCAGATGACGCCAGCGTACTTGTAAATTCGCACGGTTTGCCACCACGATGAAGACTTTGCGGAACTTGCCTTCCGGGCATGCTAACGGCCGTACTCCATGCCATGAATGCGGAGTCCGTTGAAAGATGAAGCTCCGATTTCCGAGAATCTCCGGAGCTGCAATCTCTTTTAAGTCGTCGAACCCGGGGTGATCGTCGATCGAAAGACGCTGACAATCGTCGAGCACGACAGTTTGGCCTCCCCAAAGCTGGTCCCAATCCGATTCTGTATTGAAGTAGAAGATGTGAGAAGCGAGCTTGCGTTGAGCGTCCACGTGCGGCAGCAGGGAAAAGCCGCTTGGAGCAAAATGCCAATGCATGGTGAGTTCGAAATGCTCTCGCCGGGACAGTCCTAGTAGGTGGCGCAAGAAATTCGCGTACGCCTCTCCGTGTAGCTCGGCGATGAACTCATGCCATTCAGGCGCGACAGTAAGGCGTGTGCGGTACTGCAATGCATACAAATCACCACAGCCATTCTTCCGGCCAGATTGCGTCTCGTAGATTGCTAGCCCCGGAAGCGTTTCGCACAGGCGACGAAATCGATCCTGGTTCAGAAGGCCATCAACACTGATCCATGGGAACGGCTTTTGATGCTGAAATGCTTTCGAATCGATGGCCGCCATGCAACTGGCATTGAGGTACTGCATCGTGCGAGAACTCACCGAGAGGCAACTAATAGCAGGAAACAGAGGAGCGAATCGTGAGAAAGGATGTATGGATTTTCGAGCGTGGTAGACGCGCAAGAGTTTAACACGTGGGCCGCAGACCAACTTGGGACAAAGCAGCGGCGGAGCCGCGTACGGAGCCCCACCTTGACAGCACTCCATATATGGACGTAGAATCATTCTGAAATGGAGAGCCCTTAAACGTGGCCCTGCTTCCGCAACCGGTCGCCGGATTCGCAACCGATAAAGCCACAGACTTGTCCAAGCGAGACGTACAAGCGCGGCTGAGCCCCGCCGCCACTGGAGCCTTCTTCAAACTCATAGACGCATGGCAGGTGCGCGACGAAGCGGCACGTCAGTTGTTGGGCGGCGTTTCCAACGGCGTCTACTACCAGATGAAGCGCGGACAGAAGAAGACGCTCGATCAGGACAAGCTCACACGGATTTCGCTGCTGGTCGGCATCTTCAAAGCTCTTAACATCCTCTACAGTCGCAAACTCGCCGATGCATGGGTGAGCCTTCCCAATTCGAATCCGATGTTTCAAGGCGAGCCTCCGCTCACCTACATGGTTCACGGCGGAGTGCCGGCTCTAGTGCGTGTCCGCCAACTTCTCGATTCGCGGCGCGGTAGCCTTTGATCCCCGAAACAACATACATCCGGCAGGACGACACGCACCGGCTGATTCCCAGCCGTTACAGCGATCGAAGCGTTCTTTCCCGTCTCACGAAGAACGACAAAGAGCTGGCAGACCTGTTTGAACTGGACGGAGCGACTAATGACCGTCTGCTTGGGGAAGCGAATCTACTTCCTGGCATCAGCGTTCATGAGTTGCTGTTCGGCGTCGTCTATGCGCACATCGTGAATGCGGCTTTTACCCATGCGCATCCGTCGGGAAGCCGTTTCAACGGACCGGACCGTGGCGCCTGGTACGCGTCGTTCGAGCTAGAAACGTCGGAAGACGAGGTAGTCTTCCACAAACAGCACGAACTAGAGGAAATCAATTGGACCGAGCCGGAGACGTTTACCTTCGACGATTACCTCGCCGATTTTCGTGCCGAGTTCCACGACATCAGAGGTGACAAGCGATACGCTGGCTGTCTCGATCCTTCCGACCACAACAAGTCGCAGCAATTGGGAAGGGAATTACTGGCCGCCTGTTCAGCGGGGATCCTTTATCCAAGCGCTCGCAACAAAGGTGGTACTTGCATCGTCTGCTTTCGGCCGGCTCTGGTCGCGAACGTACGCTTGGGGCCGCAAGTGAGCGTTGCCTTCAGTAAACCGGGAGCCCCACCTGCGATCAAGCGAAGGCGTCGCCACAAAGGCCGCGTCTCCTTCGAAAACTAGACGGTCTCCAGTTCTTCTTCGAGCAGCTGTTTGTTGTAGAGTTCGGCGTAGTAACCGTTCAGCGCCAGTAGATCTTCGTGTTTGCCCAGTTCAACGATGCGCCCGCCGGACAGAACCGCAATCTGATCGGCATTACGCACCGTTGACACGCGGTGCGAGATGAAGATCGTCGTTCTACCCTCCATCACTTTCGTCAGGTGCTCGAGGATGCGCTCTTCGGTGTAGGTGTCGACGCTGGACAGGGCATCGTCAAGGATAAGAATTCGCGGATTCCGAATGAGAGCGCGAGCGATCGCTGTTCGCTGTTTCTGGCCACCGGAAAGCGTAATACCGCGCTCGCCGACCATGGTGTTGTAGGACTCGGGGAAATTCTCAATGTCCTGCGCAATGCTCGCTCCTTGCGCCGCCTGGCGGATCTGTTCGTTACTCGCACTTTCCACTCCGAAGGCAATGTTTTCGCGAATCGTATCGCTGTACAAGAACGTCTCCTGCGGAACGAACCCGATGCTGTTGCGCAAATTGCTCAGCGGATAATCCTGCAGCGGCCGGCCGTCCAGCAGTACCGAACCGCGCGCGGCGTCGTAGATCCTCGGAATCAGGCTGACCAGCGTGGTTTTTCCAGAGCCAGTTGGTCCGACGATCGCCAGGCTCGTGCCTTCCGGCACCTTCAGGTTGACGTCGTGCAAGACAGTCGAGCCATCGGGATACTTGAAGTTCAGATTGCGGAACTCGATATCGCCAACGATCTCCTTTTTCGCGAGAGCCGCGGCGTCGGGTGAATCAACGATCTCCGGCTTTTCCGTAAGGATCTGATTGATGCGACCCATCGACGCTGTTCCGCGCTGGAAGATGTTGATCACCCAGCCGAGGGCGATTATTGGCCACGTGAGTTGCACCATGTACGTCAGATAGGCGACGAACGCGCCCGGCGTCATGTGGCCTTCGATCACCTGGCGTCCGCCGAGCCAGAGCACCAGCACCACGGCCACGCCCAGCATGGCTTCCAGCGTGGGCCACAGCATTCCCATCAACCGCACCAACTTCAAGCTGCGAGCGATGTATTCCTGATTATCTTTCTCAAACAGTCGGATTTCGGCATCTTCCTGCGCGAAAGCGCGAATGATACGTGCGCCGGAGAAGTTCTCCTGCGCTCGGGCCGAAATGTCCGAGAACTGCGCTTGGATCCGTTCAAACCGCTCGTGAATCCGAGACCCAAAATACTGCACCACGATGCTGGCGACCGGCAGCGGCAGAAACGTCAGCAACGTCAGCTTCGGACTCATCTTGATCATGAACGCCAGCGCGCCCGCCGTGTACACGATGGTATTGGCCGAATACATGATGGCAGGCCCCAGCAGCATGCGCACGGCATTCAGGTCGTTCGTGGCCTTGGCCATGATGTCGCCGGTGCGCGTCCGTTGGTAGTACGAGTAGGAGAGCGCTTCGAGATGCGAGAAGAGATCGTTGCGTAGGTCGAATTCGATATCGCGTGAAATACCGATCACGATCCAGCGCGTTAGAAACTGGAAGATGCCCTTTCCAAGCGCGATCGCTATGAGCAGCAGGGAATAGACGACTAGCTTATGGTGTGTGATTCCCGCGCTGAGATCATTGACGGCGACGCGGATCACCTGCGGAAACAGAATCCATATGCCGTTCGTCAGCAACACCGACACGGTTCCCCAGAAGAGCCCGGCGCGGTATCTCTTCAGGTAAGGGAATAGTGGGCGCAGTTGTTTCAGCATGCCTGTAGTTAGATTCTACCGTACGCGCAGAGACGCTTTTTCCGCCGGAAAACAGCGTTAAGTCGGGACTTTCAGCAGCAGATACCCACCAGCGAGCCCAAACAGCAGGTCAGGCGACCATGCCGCAAGCGCAGCCGGCAATTGATTGGCATTTCCCATGGCTTCGAAGAAGCCCATGCCCACCCAATACAGCACGGCGATTCCCACCGCCATCGCCACTCCCGCAAGCGCGCCCCGTCGACCTCCGCGCAGGGCAAACGGCACAGCGATGACAGCCATCACGAACGTCATCAGCGGGAACGCAAATTTCTTCTGCAGTTGCACGCGCAGTCGCACCACGTCAAAACCGCTCTGCTTCAGATCGTTGATGTAGCGGCGAAGTTCTTCGTAGCTCATCTCCGACGACTGCTTCACTTCTTTCTTGAAGTAGTTCGGCGGCTCCGGCAACTCGGGAAATGTAGCCACATCGAAGGTGTGGTAGTCCTCAATGGCCATGCCGCTGAACGTACGCGTCCAGCCCTGCTCGAAGATCCATTTGTTCAGCGTGTCAGACCAATGCGCGCGGGAAGCGTAGATCCGTTTCGTCAGTTCGAATGTCTTCGGGTTGAATTCAAAGATCGAGATGCTGCCAAAGCGGTTTTGGTCAGGATCAAAAAACTCGTAGTACCAGATGCTGGAGTTCTGTCCGAAAATCCACTTCTGGTCCGGACGCAGGTACGTCTGCGGAGGCTTGCCTTTAATCTCGTTCCGCAGCGCATCCTGTTTCTTGTTGAGCTGCGGCAGATAGAGCTGATCGAAGAAGAACAGCCCGGCTGCGACCATCGCCGCCACCACCAGCACCGGAATGATGATCCGATAGATGCTGACGCCGGTCGCCTTCATCGCCGTAATCTCGTTCGTCTTTTCCAGAAGACCAAACGTGATCAGCACTGCAAGCAGCATGCTCATGGGCGTGCTGTTGTAGAGAAAATATGGCGTGACCGTCAGGAGATATTGGCCAATTACCGTGATTGGCACGCGCCCCAGATCCTTGAGCAGCTCAAAGAATGTGAAGATGAGCAGCAGCATCAGGAATGTGCCCACGATCATCGCCAGATAGACGACAAAATCCTTCAGAACGTAATCGTCTAGCAAGAGTGGGAACTGTGCGCTGAATACACGCTTTCGGGAGACGGCGCGGGCGAAGGCGTCGGATGACGTTCGTTGTGCCATCACCAGGGGTGTTCCGTTCTGAAAGCGTCCACGGAGCCGGTTCCATACGCCTTTCAGAGTCCCAATCTCGATGGGAACGCGGTCCGCTC
>CAZBCQ010000056.1:12877-15316 GCA_964490255.1 uncultured Terriglobales bacterium
AGCCGGTTCCATACGCCTTTCAGAGTCCCAATCTCGATGGGAACGCGGTCCGCTCGCCACAGCAGCACCAGTCCGGTAAAGAAAAAGACGATGTTGCCCATCCAGATTGCGGGTCCTACCGGTAGCTTTCCAGACCTTGCAAACGACATTCCGGCGAGCGAAAGAAAGTAGTAGAGGAAGACAAGGATGATAGTAAGAACAAATCCCGTCGACTTGCCTCCCTTTTTCGCCGATAGGCCTAACGGAATTCCCACCAGCGCCAATACCAGGCAGGCCGTAGGCAACGCCAACCGACGATGGAATTCGATCATGTAAAGCCGTCGATGGAGCTCATCCGCAGTTCTGGCCTTTTCCAGCAATGCCGGTGTCGAGGTTTCCGCCAGTGGCAAGGCTGCCTGGTTCTGTGTATTGGAAACCGGCAGTTGAATGGGAATATCGGATCCGGAGAACGTAGAAATCGAATATTGTTCCGGCTGTTTTGGAACCGTCTCCTGCGAAGAGCCATTCTCCAGGTGAAGCCTCAGGTTGTCTGGCCCTTCGCTGACGACGAGTCCACGCTCGGCGAGAGTGATTTTCGGAGTAGCGGGATTGGATATGTCCGCTAGAAATACGCCTTTCCACCGAGCGGCACCTGTTCCACTGCGCGAATCTTGCACGTAGAGCACATAGTTTTTGAAGTCTTCGTAAAAGACGCGCGGCTGAATTTCAAACGAAGCCTGAGATGTCTTCAGCTTGTCCTGCAAGTCGGCGAGTGCCGCTGCCGACCTCGGCGCAAAGTAGAGGTTGTTAGCCAGCGCGACCAGCCAGGCAATCACCGCAAAGATGGAAACGACCTTCAGAAACATGCCCGAGCCAAGTCCCATCGCGCGCATGGCGGTGACTTCGCTGTCAGCCGCGAGTCGGCTCAGCCCAATCAGGATTCCTACCAGTACTGCCATCGGCAGAGTGATCGTGAGTGCCGTCGGAATCGTGAACAGAAAAAGCTGGGCCACGCTGGGAAGGGGAGCGCTGTTTCTGACGACCAACTCCAAGATGCGAGCCAAGTCGCGCATGAAGATCACGAATGTGAAGATCAATGCGCCGATCAGCGCGTGCGAGGTCACCTCGCGCAGAATATAGCGGGTCAGAATGCGCATGGCTCGAAAAGCCTATCCATCGAGTCTAGCAGAAGGTGAAAAGGGCTTTAAGGCCGAAGCAGGCACCACCATCCTGCGCTTCGTTTTGGTTGGGTAGGGTATTCCGCTGGGAGCGAGTTCTGATGTCACACTAAAACTTGCCACCGCATGAACAAACCTGCAAAACTAAAAAACAATGCCCGTTATCCGCGTCGCTTTTCTTTGGCACATGCACCAGCCGTTTTATAAGGATCTGGCCACCGGCAAATACCGCCTGCCGTGGGTACGTATGCACGCCCTGAAAGATTATTACGGCATGGTGAAGCTGTTGAGCGAGTTTCCCGAAGTTCACCAGACCTTCAACATTGTTCCTTCGCTCATCACGCAGATCGAGGATTACGTTTCGAGCAAAGCAGAAGATCCGTTTCTCGATGTAGCTTTAAAGCCGGCGAAAGACCTCACACCCACCGACAAGCGCTTCGCGCTCACGTATCTGTTCCAGGCGAATGCGACGCACCTGATCGGCCGTTACCCGCGCTATCAGGAGCTATGGAACCAGTTTCAATCCTCCGGACAGAACGTCGAACGGGCGGCCGCTTCCTTCCGCGCGCAAGACTTCACCGACCTGCAAGTGCTCTCTCAGATCGCATGGTTTGACGAATACTATTTACTTAACGCGGACGTTAGGGCACTGATCCACAAGGGCCGTGACTTTACCTACGAAGATCAGCAATTCGTCGGCAAATTTGAGCAGAAGATTCAGGCTTCGGTCCTACCCGCATATCGCGACGCAGCGGCAAACGGCCGGATCGAGATTTCAACCTCGCCGTTTTATCACCCGATCCTGCCTCTGGTGTGCGATACAAACCAAGGACGCGTCTCGACTCCAAATCTTCCGCTTCCGCAAAAACAGTTCTCGTATCCCGAAGATGCCCGAGAGCAACTGAAGCGCGGACTCGATCTGCACGAGCAGGTATTTGGCAACCGACCGCACGGCGTGTGGCCGTCGGAAGGCAGCGTCTCCGAACAGGTGCTTGCCATCGCGCACGACCTCGGTGTCCAGTGGATGGCGACCGACGAAGGCGTGCTTGGCCGCAGTCTGGGGCTCGCATTTGATCGAAGCAATACCGGGCATTTATCCGCGGGAAACGCCGAGAAACTCTACCAGGGATATCTGTACCGCCAGGGCAGCACGCAGATGCGCCTTGTATTTCGTGATCACAGCTTGTCGGATCTGATCGGCTTTGTCTACTCCGGCATGCCGGCCAAAGAAGCCTGCGAGCACTTCATCAAAAACATCAAGGAAGCTGCGCAGCCTGTTCTG
>CAZBCQ010000056.1:15416-20049 GCA_964490255.1 uncultured Terriglobales bacterium
GATCGCGACTTCGACGAACTGTATCGCAAGCACCTCTCCAACGTGTACCAGGCGCTTGGCGCCGAAGCTCCGTCGTATTTGGCGCAGCCGATCGCAATCACTGCGATGCGGCCGGAAACGGTGCTGCAGACTGCTTTTATCCATCCGCGCGTCGGCAGCGAAAGCCCGCGTTACTTCGATTGGCTTGGCGCGGCGATGTATACCGCCGATCGTCATTCTGGCGCGATGCATGGCAAACAGTTCCTGCTCGACGCAATCTATGCGGGAGTCGATGAAGAGCGTCTCTACGGCCGGCTGGACTTCGCGGCCGCGCTTCCGACGGACAAGTTCTTCATCGCGGTTGATATTGACGTGAGTCAATCGAATGCCGCTGCGGGTGAAGATCCAATGCGTTTGCAGTTGAAGGCTGAAGTGGCCGGAACGTTACAGAACTGGGCTCTACGTAATGGTTACGAACGCCACGTGCTTGAGGCCCAACCGGGCACAATCGTCGCTCTTGTGCCGCATCGCCGCGCGTTTGAGTTCGAATTGCCCCTCCAGCCGCTGGGCATCACTACCGGAACGAATATAGGATTGCGCTTCAGCCTATGGACGGACGGCCTACCACTGGACGCTCTCCCACTTGAGGGCGCACTGCACCTGCAGATTGTGAGTGAAGAAGACGAACTGAAGGGAAACGTCTACCGCTAAAAGAAGAACCCCATCCGTTGCTCTCGCGTTGGATGGGGCTTGAACTTCGGATAAGCCTACTGATGCACTGTTCGAGAAGCCGCACTGATCGGCCGATTTAACTCCAACACCAATTCTGTTCCCGCTGGGATGGTCAGCTCATTTCGATTGATCAGCCAGCGTACCGTGCCAGCAGTTGCGCCCACGCCTGCGCCGATCAACGCTCCCTCAGGACCAGCGGCCAGAGCGCCGACTCCAGCGCCGAATCCAGTTCCGATCCCGCCAATGATCAGATCATGGCTCGAGTGACCGGGACCTCTGATCTGACCTTCTTCATTCACATCGAGAGCTTTTGGATCGCCGGTATCCACAACACTGGCTGCAATGAAGTAAGACTCACCTGAAGGCAGCGTCACCAGTTCAGGATGCAAATCGATCATGGGCTTGCCCTTGATGCGACGAGGAGAGCTGGTGCGCAGCACGTCCCCATGCACCGTTGACCCCACGGGAATAATCACCCTGCCTTGATACGACACGGGTTCCGTCACGCTTCCAGAGAAGCGATCGCCGCGCTTGTTCAGGGTGGTAACCGTGTTGCTGATCTTCATGCGAATGGCGGTTCCGGCCGGCAGCGACATCGCATTGGTAACTGGCGGGATGTCGGTGACCGTGACTTTATCGGCCGTCGGTTTAGCTGAGGCAATCTCAGTGGGAGCTGGTTGTTGCGCCACGGCAAGTGCCGTGCAGAATGCGAATGCTGCAATGAGGGAGACTCTGTTCATCCTTCTACTCCTTGATCGGAGCGTAAAGCACTCTCGAATGCGCGAACAACCGCAGAAGTTAAGAGAGAACCACAATGAGCAATGTCACGCGAGGGCCGGCTCAATAGGAATCGCGCCGTCTCAGATGTGCTCTCCATCACCCGTTTCCAGAAAAGTCATAACGTATAATCAAGGGTTTCAGGTCCCACGCGGACGAGAACCAGCTGGCTCCGGTCCATTCGACGGCGCACTCATTTCACTTCTTAATTGGCCGCTCAAAGCACGCGGCCCACGAGGACAGGCATGACACTGATTGCAGATATCCGAGGCCGCGAAATCCTGGATTCACGCGGCAATCCCACGGTAGAAGCAGAAGTTTTCCTGACCAGCGGTGCGGTTGGCCGCGCGGCCGTGCCCAGTGGCGCATCCACCGGCGAGCACGAGGCCGTCGAACTCCGTGACGGCGACAAGAGCCGTTATCTTGGCAAGGGCGTGACGAAAGCAGTCGAGCACATCAACGGGGAACTCGCCGACGCTCTGATCGAAGAAGATGCCGAAGATCAGCGCGCGCTCGATCAGATGATGATCGAACTCGATGGCACCGAGAACAAGAGCCGGCTGGGTGCGAACGCCATCCTGGCCATTTCGATGGCCGCAGCCCGTGCAGTCGCGAATCTCTACGAGATGCCGCTCTACCGCTATCTCGGGGGAGTAAATGCCAGCGTTCTGCCGGTTCCGATGATGAACATCCTCAACGGTGGTGCGCACGCCGACAATAACGTCGACTTCCAGGAATTCATGGTGATGCCCGTAGGTGCGCCGTCGTTCTCCGAAGCGCTGCGTTGGGGCGTCGAAGTCTTCCACACACTCAAGGGCGTGCTGAAGAAGCGCGGCTACAACACTGCGGTAGGCGACGAGGGCGGATTTGCTCCGTCCGTGAAGTCGAACGTCGAAGCCATTGAAGTTGTGCTCGAGGCGATTCAGTTGGCCGGCTATAAACCGGGCGAGCAGATCGGAGTAGCTCTTGATCCCGCTGCCAGCGAGTTGTTCCAGGATGGCAAGTACGTATTCAAAAAGTCCGACAAGAGCACCAAGACGCCAGAAGAAATGGCGGTCTATTGGGCAAAATGGGTGAAGGATTACCCGATCGTATCGCTCGAAGACGGCCTTGCCGAAGACGACTGGAAGGGATGGAAGATCCTGACTGACGAAGTGGGCAGCAAGATCCAGTTGGTCGGCGACGATCTTTTCGTCACCAATGTGAAGCGGCTGCAGCAGGGAATTGATAAGGGAGTGGCGAACTCAATCCTGATCAAGGTCAACCAGATCGGTACCGTCACCGAGACGCTTGATTCTATCGAACTAGCGCGCCGCAACGGGTACACGTCGGTGATTTCGCACCGGTCTGGCGAAACTGAAGATACCTTCATCGCCGACCTGGCGGTTGCCACCGGTGCAGGTCAGATCAAGACCGGCTCTGCTTCCCGCACCGATCGTATCGCCAAGTACAACCAGTTGCTCCGGATCGAAGAAGAACTCGGATCTGCAGCACGATTCCTGGGCCTGAAAGCCCTCAACTACCACGGCGATGCCAAGGCGAAAGCCAGCGCGTAAGGTCCTCGTACTGCAAAAAACGAAGCGGCGGCCGAATTGGTCGCCGCTTTTTTCTTCATCCCGTGTTCTAGAAAGTGACGCCACTGCGAAATACTATGAGTTGTGGTACGGTCGCAGCGGGTCTCAATTGGACCGCTCGGAGGCGCGAATGCGGAAAGCCTTAGTCATCTTCGTCGTGTATTACTTGTCCTCTCTAGCAGTTGGCCAGGCCGTCGATTTAAGTGAGCCGGCCACCAAGCAGGATGTGATGGTCATGTTCCAGGAGATGCGTTTTGAGGAACAAATGAAGGGGATTCAGCAGAGCGTCGCCCAGCAATTCCAAGGCATGGCGGACCAGGTCATGCAGCGTACCGACGTCAAGAATCTGACACCAGAGAAGCAGAAGAAGTTTCACAATTTCATGGAAGAGGAAATGCGCAACTCCATGAACGTCTATCCCGTCTCGGAGATGATGGACGATTTCGCGCCCGTTTACGCCAAGCACCTGACGAAGGCGGACGTGAAGGGCATTACGGACTTCTACCATTCTCCGGCCGGAAAGAAGCTGCTTGATATTTCTCCAACCGTCTCAGAGGAGGCCATGACTATCATCGGTCCCAAGATGCAGGAACGCATGATGAAGTCGATGGAAGAAATGCAACGGCGCGCGAAGGAGATTTTTGGCGACTCAGAGATGGGCGCTCCTCAGCCAACCAAGAATTAGAGCTTTTCAGCCGCAATCAGCGCGGATCAGCACTCGTTTGCGGCCGAGAAGGTTCTCCCTCACCGACCACGCCGGTGATCTTTGTATCGGTTCTGAATTTCCGATAATCGCTGTACGTCGTGTTCTGCTGGAAGCGGCCAGTCACGAACGTCACGCGTCCACTGCCTTTCAGGTATTCGCGGATGGGAAGCCACGTCTCGCCGTTAATCCGCGTCTGCTCGAATTCGAAGTGCGCACCCTTGTTCAGCTTGAAAAGGAACAGCCCGACGTGAAAGTCATCGAACAGGTCGGCCTCAACTTTCACGACCTGGTAGTCAGCCGCATCAATCCACAGCTTGCCGCGCATCTTGGCCAGTAGATGCTCCCAACGTTTATCGGCCTTGTACGCCGGATTCGGCTCCGCGGAAACGATGTACACGTCCCGCCCGTCCCTCTGTTCCTCACCATCGAGCGTGAAGTTGTAGACCTTTTTGACGCCATCCGCGATTTCGCGCTCCTCGCGTTCTTGCTTATCGAGCGGAGCCGGTTGTCCATCATTGGCGTGCTTTTCTTTCCACTTCTCTAGATCGCGCTGGTGTGCGTCTTCATGCTTCTTTTGCTCGGCACAGTATTTATCCAGCTTCTCGGATTCCTTTTTCTGATCGCCTTCACTCAACGGCTTGTCATTTTTCTCGACCAGCTTCTCGTACCAGTCTCCCCGACACGGCATAAACACGTCGTAGGTATGGATCTCGGTTTTCTTTACTTGTCCCTTGCCATCGAGTTCCTGGTTCACCTCACGCTGGCGAAAAATATAGTTGTGCTGAATATCCAGATTCTCGCGGTACTTGCGGAGCGAGCGGTCGATGATCTCCGAAGCGCTGAGTTTCTGTTTGGACGGTACGGT
>CAZBCQ010000056.1:20149-22964 GCA_964490255.1 uncultured Terriglobales bacterium
CCATCATTTAGAATTCTTGGTTCACATTTTCATAGGAAGAAGAATGCCGAAACCAAAACCTCTTGTCCTGATCATTCTCGATGGATGGGGCTATAGCCCTAAGACTGAAAACAATGCGATCGCCCTGGCACGCAAGCCGACCTACGACAAACTTCTCAGCGAATATCCGAATACGTTGATCTACACCAGCGGACGCTACGTTGGCCTGCCCGATGGTCAGATGGGCAACAGCGAAGTAGGGCATTTGAATATCGGCGCGGGTCGCGTCGTGTACATGGATATTGTCCGCATTGACATGGCGATCGAGAACGGCCAGCTCTTCCAGAACCCGATTCTGATCGATTGCATGAAGAACGCCCGAACCGGCGGCCGCCGCTTGCATCTGTTCGGACTGGTTTCCGACGGCGGCGTGCATTCCCAGCAGGCACACATCTATGCATTGCTGCGGATGGCAAAGCAGCAGGGAGTCGATCGTGTGTTCCTCCACTGCTTCATGGATGGGCGCGATACGCCCCCCAACAGCGGCGCCGGCTACGTCGATCAACTCCAACAGAAGATGCGCGAGTACGGCGTCGGCAAAATCGCTACGGTTTCAGGACGTTACTACGCCATGGACCGCGACAAACGTTGGGATCGCGTGGCCAAAGCCTTCGACGTGATGGTCACCGGGAATGGCGGCGCGGCGCGCTTCGTCGATCCGGTTCAGGGAATTAAGGACTCGTACAACAAAGGTGTGACCGACGAGTTCATCATGCCGTTCGTTTGCACCGACAACAAGGGCGAGCCGCTGGCGACGATTCGTGACGACGATTCTTGCATCTGTTTCAACTTTCGTGCGGACCGCGTTCGCGAAATCACGCGTGCTCTTTGCCGCAACAGTGGCGTGACTGCGGATGCCGGCCGCGATCTGCCCGATGCCGAGGGACTTGACGCCGCTATCCCGCGCACGCGAGTGCCGAACAACCTCAAGTATGTCTGCATGACGCAGTACGATCCCAAGTTCACGCTGCCCTACGTCGTTCCGCCGGAATCGCTCGACAACATTCTTGCCAACGTCATGGCCAACGTTCACATGCGCAACCTGCGTGTCGCCGAGACGGAGAAGTATGCGCACGTGACCTACTTCTTCAACGGTGGCGTCGAGAAGCCATTCCCCGGCGAAGATCGCATGCTCGTTCAATCTCCCAAAGTTGCGACTTACGATCTGAAACCCGAGATGAGCGCCGAGGGAATTGCCGACAATGTGGTGAAGGCCGTCAACGACAATGCCTTCGATATGATCGTCGTTAATTTCGCCAATGCCGACATGGTCGGCCACTCCGGCAAACTGGAGCCGACAATCAAGGCGGTCGAAACCGTGGACGCCTGCCTCGGCCGCATTTACCAGGCCGTTAAACAGCACGGCGGCGCGATGCTCATCACTGCCGACCATGGCAATGCCGAAATGATGGTCGACCCCGTGACTGGCGGCCCGCACACCTATCACACGACAAACCCGGTTCCGTTCATCGTCGTTTCCGAAGACGGCAATAAATTCGGCCTGCGGAAAGACGGCGCTTTGCAAGACATTTCACCAACGGTGCTCGGGATTCTGGGCGTGCCGCAACCGACAGAAATGTCGGGACACGACTTGCGGGTCAAACTGGGTTAGGCTTTACTGCAGATGCCTCCACCGCGTTTCACTCGGCGTCGTCATGACAAATGGAAAGTCAGTCGAAAAGGCTAAGTTGGTTGTCATCACGAGCGAGCGCAGCGAGCGAGGGATCTGCAGTCGATCTTCGCTTCCATGTCACGAATGAAAGTTGTGATAGTCACGCAGTACCAGTTTTCGCTCTGGAATGCGCCGCAGTCCTTCCTCGATCGATTGCGGCGTGAATTCCCGGATATCGAGTTCGTCTACCGGCCCAACTTTGACAATATCGAGAGCCATATCGCTGACGCGGACATCATCGTCGGTGCTTCGCTTCGACCCGAGCAGTTCCGCGCTGCGAAAAAGTTGCGCTGGATCTACTCCACGGCTGCTGCAGTACATCAGCTTCTATTTCCCGAACTGATCAACAGTGAAGTCATTCTCACCAACGCCAGCGAAGTCCACGGTCACTGCGTTGCCCAGCATGTTATTGCATTAATATTCACAGCCGCTCGCCGCATCGACGTGGATGTCCGCTATCAGCAAAAGCGGTTCTGGGGGCAGGAAGATCTGTGGCAGCAGCACCCGCGTCCACGTGAGGTCGATGGCGCCACGCTCGGCCTGGTCGGGGTAGGAGCGATCGGCCGCGATGTGGCGCGCATGGCATCCGCGCTCGAAATGCGCGTTGTTGTCGTCAGAGAACATCCGAAGCGAGGAGTTGATTGGCTTGCGCCTGATTCGCCGGAACGCACCCGCCATGCAGTTTACGGGACCGATCAACTGGATCGCATGTTGAACGAAGCGGACTTCGTCGTCCTCGCCGCGCCTACTACTAGCCAAACGCAACGCCTGATGAACGCGGAGCGGCTCTCGCAGATGAGGCCCGATGCCTGGCTCATCAATGTCGGTCGCGGCGCACTGGTCGACGAGGCCGCGCTGGTGCAAGCGTTGCGCCAAAAGAAAATCGGCGGCGCTGCCCTCGACGTCTTCAATACCGAACCACTGCCCGCCGATTCACCCCTGTGGGACTTTGAGAACGTCATCATCACGCCGCATGTCGCCGGCATGACGGACAAAATCTGGGAACGTCAATTTGAATTCTTCAGCAAAAATCTGCACCGCTTCCTCGGCGGCAAGCCTTTGCTCGGAGTCGTCGACAAGGCAAAGGGCTACTAGCGAGCTCTG
>CAZBCQ010000057.1:0-22646 GCA_964490255.1 uncultured Terriglobales bacterium
CAATGCTCTGCGTCCGTGGATCATTCCCTAGATAGTCGATCAGGTCGCCCCAACCCACGTCGAGCATGGAGCCGACCGAAACGAAGGCGCTGAAGCCGACCATTTCGTGCAGGCTCCAGTCGAGAATCGCGGTACAGAGCGCGCCGCTCTGGCTGATAAAAGCAACATTGCCTGGACGTGCGATCTGCTGGGAGAACGTGCAATTGAGGCCGGTAATCGGATTCATCACGCCCAGGCAGTTCGGCCCGATCACACGCAACTGGCTCCCCTTCAGGCGCGCCAAGATCTCCTGCTCCAGTGCGGCGCCTTCGGGTCCATACTCACGGAAACCGGCGGAGATCACGATGGCGGCGCGGACTCCTGCCTCTACGCATTCGGTGATGATGCCCGGCACCGTCGACGCTGGTGTCACGATCACCGCCAAGTCGACCTTTTCCGGGACCTCTGCCACGTTCAGGTAAGCCTTGATCCCGAGCACGCTCTGGCGATCCTTGCTCACCGGAAAAACAGTTCCCCCAAAAGGGCTGCTCAGCAAAGCCCAGAGCACACGGCGGCCAACGCTTCCCTGGCGCTCGGTTGCGCCAATCACGGCCACGCATTTGGGCGCGAAGACCACATCGAGAGGCTGGCGCTCCTGGCGCAATACATCGTGCGCCGGATCTGCTGCGGGTTGTTTGGAGACAAGCTTCGCGCCGGGTTTCATAACGAATCTCGCATGGGTCGATCCGTGCCTCGCGTAAGTCTAGCGGCTTATCGAACAGGCGGCCACCGTGCCTTATTTCATTTCGACCGGACCTCTGGCTGTGCCCTTCGTCACCATTGTTCGGCCCGCGCAGGAATAACGCGCCAGAGTTCAAAAGCCGTAATAGCTTCCGTTCCGGAAATATTAAGTTTCTCCCCCCATCACAGGAAGCGATCAGCCGAAATGCTAAAATAGGCCCTTCGCGCACCACCATTCGAACGACGGACGCACGCTTGGACTCGACAACCTCTTCCAACCGCGAGATCACTTACGCCGATGCTGGCGTTGACATTGAACGCTCGAATAGGGCAAAACAGCGCATTAAATACCTCGCGCACAGGACTTTCAACAAAAGCGTCCTCAGTGATATTGGTGGATTCGGCGGACTTTTTTCAGTCGACAAGAAGAAGTTCAAAGACCCGGTCCTGGTCTCCAGCGTGGACGGCGTCGGCACCAAGCTGAAAATCGCCTTCGAGATGGACCTTCATCAAACCGTAGGCGCCGATCTCGTCAACCATTGCGTCAATGACATTGCCGTGCAGGGCGCAGCTCCCTTGTTCTTCATGGATTACTTCGCGACGGGAAAGCTGCAACCCGAAATCGCCGAAAAGGTGATCAGCGGCATTGCCGACGCCTGCAAGCACAATGGCTGCGCGCTCATTGGCGGCGAGACCGCCGAAATGCCGGGCTTCTACCCTGGAGGCGAGTACGATCTGGCCGGCTTCATCGTGGGCGCGGTCGATCGCGACAAAATCATCACCGGCAAAGACGTGGTTCCTGGCGACATTCTCGTTGGACTGCCCTCGAACGGCTTGCATACAAATGGCTACTCGTTGGCTCGCAAGCTGCTGTTCGAGGTATCGCATTACTCGCCGGAAACTTACGTCAACGAACTGAAGAACAAAGTTGGCAATGAGTTGATGCGCACGCACAAGAGCTACTGGCCGGTGATCAAGCGCTTGCTTGAAGCCGAGGCGGTTACCGCGATGGCGCATATCACCGGCGGAGGCATCACCGAGAACCTGCCGCGAGTGCTGCCGAAAACGATGTCGGCGCAGATCCAACTCGGAAGCTGGCCGGTGCTTCCCATTTTCAGCCACCTGCAGAAACTCGGAAATCTTTCTGAAACGGAAATGCTGCGCACCTTCAACATGGGTATCGGGATGATCCTGGTGGTGCCGACGAAGAAGTTCAAGCGTGTCCAATCGGTGCTCGAACGCGCCGGCGAAAAAGGCTATACCATCGGCCGCATCGTCAAGGGCGAGCGTAAGGTGCTGTACAGCTAGACCAGAGTACGTGGGAACGGCCGACCACGGCCGTTCAAGTCGAGCGCAGCTCGGCGGCAAGCTTTCATTTCCCCGTGACTCCATCCCCTCCCGGGTGGAACAATATTCGTTCTTATGAAGCAGCTAGGCATTCTTCTTTCCGGACGTGGTTCGAACTTCGCTGCGATCGCCGAGAACATCAACAAAGGACTGATCTCTGCGCGCATTGCGATTGTCATTTCGAATCGCGCCGAAGCGCCGGGCATTGAGCATGCTCGCGAGCTTGGCCTGAACGCCGTGGTGATCCCCTCGAAAGGAAAAGTTCGCGAGCAGCACGATGCCGAAGTCATCGCCGCACTACAGAACGCAAACGTCGATCTCATCTGTCTTGCCGGCTATATGCGCCTGCTGTCGCCGGCTTTCGTTCGCGCGTTTCCGCATCGGATCCTCAACATCCATCCTTCGCTGCTGCCGGCATTTCCGGGACTCGATGCCCAGAAGCAGGCGTTCGAGCATGGCTCCAAGATTTCTGGATGCACCGTGCACTTTGTGGACGAGTTCCTCGACCACGGCGCCATCATCGTGCAGCGCGCCGTGCCCGTACTCGACACCGACGACGACCACACCCTTGCCGCACGCATTCTGGAGCAGGAGCATCTGGCTTACACCGAGGCTATCAACCTTGTGCTCTCGGGAGACTTTGAGATCATGGATCGCCGCGTGATCCGCAAGAACTCGCTCGTCGGCGATCACGCCCGCTACTGATTCATCAAACGAATTCCTCTGCGCCTCCGTGTCCTCTGTGGTTGAATGTTGTTGAATGCTCAAAGTGAAATTGCTCTCATCAGCAGCGAAAGCGCCCACCATTGCACATCCGGGCGAAGATCTCGGATATGACGTTTATTCCGCCGAAACGGTTACGATCGCGCCGCGCGGCTCGCATATTGTTTCGACCGGCATCTCGATTGAATTCGATCCGATTGACGGTCGTCCCGTAGGCGCTCTAATCCGCGACAAATCCTCGATGGCGGCTCGGCGCGTGATCTGCACGGCGGGCGTCATCGACGCAGGTTATCGCGGCGAGATTCGCATCGTCATGGAAAACCTTGGCGATCAACCAGCCGAAATCCGTGCCGGAGATAAAATCGCCAACCTGATTCCCTACCCGGTGCTGACCAGCCCGGTACAGGTCGTAGAAGAACTGGCGGAATCGGCGCGCAATGCCGGCGGATTCGGATCCTCCGGAAAATGACTGTCATCCTTGAGCGACCGGCCTTATCGGGAGCGAAGGATCTGGGCGAGCGACCGCGCGCCCGGCTGCTTGTGCCGGGTTGAACGCGCGACCCGAGCATCCTTTCTATCGCCCTCGCTATAATCAATTTCAATGTCCTCATTCGCACCAGTTGACGAGCAACTCGCCTACATTCGCAAAGGCTCGGCGGAAATCATCCGCGAATCCGAGCTGCGCGAAAAATTGGAGAAGTCGCGCGCCACCGGCAAGCCATTGCGTGTGAAAGCCGGCTTCGACCCGACCGCCCCCGATCTGCATCTCGGCCACACCGTCCTGATCCGCAAATTAAAGCACTTCCAAGACCTAGGCCACACCGCCATTTTCCTAATCGGCGACTTCACGGGGATGATCGGCGATCCGACAGGGCGCAATGTCACGCGCCCACCGCTCTCGCGCGAACAGATCATGAAAAATGCCGAGACCTATAAGGCGCAGGTCTTCAAGATCCTCGATCCCCAGAAAACGGAAGTGCGATACAACAGCGAGTGGATGCTACCGCTTGGTGCCGAGGGTTTTATACGATTGGCGGCGAAGTACACGGTTTCGCAGATGCTGGAGCGCGAGGAATTCCATAAGCGGTTCCAGGAAGAAAAGCCCATTGCAGTGCATGAGCTGTTGTATTCGCTAGTTCAAGGCTACGACTCAGTCGCTCTCGAAGCCGACGTCGAACTCGGGGGCACCGATCAGAAATTCAATCTGCTCGTGGGACGCGAACTGCAGCGTCATTATGGGCAGCCGTCGCAGGTCGTGCTAACGATGCCGCTGCTCGAAGGCACCGATGGCGTGCAGAAGATGTCGAAGTCCTACGGCAACTACATCGGCATCACGGAATCGCCGCTGGAGATGTACGGCAAAATCATGTCCATCTCCGACGATCTGATGTGGCGATACTACGAGTTGCTGACGGACGTGACCAGCGCCGGCATTCAGGAGATGAAAGAAAAAGCCGCATCCGGCGCAGTCAACCCGATGCAGTATAAGAAGCAGCTCGCGATTCGCATAGTCACAGATTTCCATTCAGCCGAAGACGCGGCCCGCGCCGAAGTGGACTGGGCAAAACAATTCCAGCGCGACGAGGTGCCGGAAGACGTGGAGCACGTGTCAGTGCCGTACGCGGAAATTGCTGCCTCGAACGATGGATCGCGTGTGAAACTCGACAAGCTTCTGGCGAAGTCGGGGCTCGCCAGTTCGGTCAGCGATGCGGTTCGTAAAATCAAAGCAAACTCGGTACGTATTGACGGCGAAGTAAAGGCGGACTTGTTCCTTCCCGTAAAGCCTCCAGCCGAGCTGACGGTGCGTGTCGGCCGGCAGATCAAGAAAGTCTCGATCTCGTAACGCTACTCGCCAAGGTTCACTCCGATGCTTTAACCTGCTCCCGCTTGCGCGCCATCGCTATACTCGCTCCGCACGTCAGGCCCTTCCATCTGCGGCCCTTTCAACAGGACCAGCGCATCTCCTGGACGAATATCGCAGATGCCGATGTTGCCGTCGTCTTCGGCGGCGACGGCACCGTTCACCGCCACCTCACAACCATCCTCGGGCGCAAACTCCCTGTCCTCGTCGTTCCAACTGGCAGCGCCAACGATTTCGCTTCTTCGCTTGGCATTCACTCACGGCGTGCTGCCTTTCGGGCGTGGAAGGCTTTCTGTGCCGGCGCACAAAACGTCCTCAACATCGATGTTGGCTTAATCAGGAAGCCTGCTTCTGACGACCAGCAACTGACAACTGACTACTACTTCTGCTGCTCCGCCTATCTCGGCCTCGACTCAGCAACCAACGCCCTCGCGAACCGTTTGCCGCGATTCCTGCGCGCCCATGGCGGCTACATTCTTTCGCTCCTCCCCACATTGCTGAGTTTTCGCGCGCAGCGAATCTCGGTCCGCGACACCGAAGGAATTGCGCTGCACTCCGAGCCTGCCATGCTCACCTGCTTCGCTAACACTCCTCGCTATGGACACGGTCTGCGCATCGCTCCCGACGCGAAGATGACCGACGGTCTTCTCGACCTCTGTTTCGTTCGCCGCCTCAGCAAGCTCAAGTTGCTGGCATTGTTCTCGCTCGTGTATTGGGGCCGGCACACAAGGCTGCCCTATGTCTCGATCCGTCGCGGAGAACGCTTTTTCCTCGAAACCGAACGCCCCACAGCGCTCTTTGCTGACGGCGAATACGTTTGCGAAACTCCGGTCGAAATTGCCGTGCTCCCCCGTGCGCTTCGCGTCATCGTCCCTGACCGGGCTGCGCTGTAGACGGCAGCTTCGCGGTGCTACACTGTCTTTTTCCTATGGCAAACGATGGCCGCTCGCGTGTTTGGCTCTGGGTCGTAGTCGGCGGAGGCGTTTTCTTCCTCTTCCTGATGGCCGTTTTCACCCTCGTCTATTACTCCGTTCGCAGTAATCAGGCTTCCACCGAGATCGTGCGTGCCGGCGGTTTTGGCAAAATCGCCATTATCGACCTCGACGGCGTCATTCTCACGCCCAAAGATACCGTCAAGGCTCTGAAGCAGTTCGGCGATGACAGCAGCATCAAGGCCATCATCCTGCACATCGATTCGCCCGGCGGAGGCGCCGCCGCTTCGGAAGAAATCTATCGGGAAGTGCGCCGCATCCGCGACGAGAAGAAGAAGCGCATCGTCGCCGACATTGAAACCGTGGGCGCCAGCGGCGCGTACTATGTCGCCTCCGGAACCAACAAGATCTACGCGAATAACGCGAGCATCGTGGGCAGCATCGGCGTAATCATGGAGTGGTACAACTATGCCGACCTTATCAAGTGGGCCAAGCTGAAGAATATCGTCATCAAGACTGGCGAGTTCAAAGACACTGGCAATCCAGCGCGTGAGATCACGCCCGCCGAGCAGCAATATCTGCAGGGCATGGCGAACAATATGTTGGGCCAGTTCGTGCATAGCGTCGCCGATGGCCGCGGCGTGAAGGACGACAAAATTAAATCCATCGCCGACGGCCGCGTTTGGACGGGCGAAGAAGCGAAGTCCATGAACCTCGTGGATTCGATCGGCGATTTCGAAACTGCGGTCAAGGAAACAGCCACTTCGGTCGGGATCAAAGGCGAACCCACTCTGGTCCGCTATGAGAAGGAAAAGAAGTCCGTCCTCGATCTGCTCTTCGGCGATGTCTCGCAGTTTCTGCCCGACACCGCCCGCCTCATGCAGAACAACGTGGGCTTCTATTATCTCTGGAAATAGGTGCCCCACTCTGGTCGCGAAAAGTGGGACGAAGATCCGCTACTTCAGCGACTTGAGGTAAGCCACCACTGCTTCGGCATCTGCCTTCTTCAGTTTGAATTGCGGCATCGGCGGACGAGGCGTTGCGCCACCCGGCAGCTTGCCGGTTATCAGGAACTCCACTCCGTCCTTCTCCGAAAGCATGGGTAATCCGGCGATTGGAGGAGCTACTGCGGCCCACGGAATATCCACCGTAGGCTTAAACATCAGCGATGCGCCTTGCAGGTACTTGGACTCGTCCGGCATGCCTTTATCCGTGAACGGCGTGTGGCAGTCACTGCAGCCAGCAACGTTGTTGACGAGGTATTTCCCGCGTTCGAGTTGGCTATCTCCGGCCTTACTCGCCTCCCCGGATTTATTCGCGCCCGCCCAAATCGGTCCTGCCACCAACACCAAAGCAACAGCTCCCCAAGCAAGTCTAGCTTTCACAAAAACCATCCTCCATGTGGCTGATTTGCAAGCACTTCAATGCAGTTCGGCACCTCCATCAACAAAGTTCGACCGTCGGTGGCCCGATGCCTACTTTTTGACGGCAGCCTGGTCGTCTGGTAACCAATACCGAAACAATAATTTGTCCAGCAACCCCCAATTACTGTATAAATACTTGTAAACCTGAGACTTAGGTCGTTCAGACGTGGAGCGAACGATCACAGAAGCGAGGCGTTATGACGAAGGCGGATCTGATCGAAGAAGTTTCCCGGCTCGCGGAGTTGACTCGCAAAGACAGTGAGATCATCGTCGAAACCATCTTCGACAGCATCGTGAAATCATTGCGCACGGGGGATAAGATTGAAATCCGCGGCTTCGGCAGCTTCCGCACCCGTCAACGCAAGCCGCGCGTCGGACGCAATCCAAAAACTGGCGATCGCGTCGACGTTCCCGCCAAGAAAATTCCTTTTTTCAAGCCCAGCAAGGAGTTGAAGGACGTCGTAAACTCAGTCGCTTCTGAGGCTTCCGTGCCTCCGCCGACAAATGGCAACGCGCCGGCGTAAAGCTCCGAGCACGAAATCTGAGGGCGTGGACTGAGATCCGCGCCTTCTTCGTTTAGAGCAGACTCAATCTCTAGGGCTTGATACCGATCGCCGCCACCATTCGTCCGGTTTGCCCGAACTCTGTCCGGTGAGAGAACAGCAGATCTGTTCGGCACGATGTGCACAGATCGGAAGCCCATATTTTCGTCTCCCCTAGGCCAGCGTCCAGCAACTGCCTTCGATTCGCCTCCACCAGATTCAGGTGCAGCTTACTTGCTGCATCACCGTGTCCGGGAGCGCGTTGATTCAAAAAGAGCAGGGGATATCTCAGGTGCAGCGAGTTGGAGTCGAACACTTCCTCGAACAGTGAGTCGGCGTATTCGAACTGGGCGCGGAACTTGTCTGTGAAATCGTCACTTACCTCGTAGCAGCATGTGTGAATGCATGGACCAATCGCCGCGACCAGATCTGCTGGATCGCTTCCGAACTGTCGACGCATCTCGCCGACGCCCTTTTCGACGATGCGCGCGAGCGTCCCGCGCCAGCCCGCGTGGAAGGCACCCACCGCATGCTTCTTCCCGTCTGCTATGAGAACGGGAACACAATCGGCAGTGCGGACAGTGAGCAGCACGCCGGGAACATTTGTAATCAGGCCATCTCCCTGCAACATCTTCTCGGGCACACGCTCAACCCTATGAATGATCGCGGAATGAATCTGATGCATCGGGACGGTAGGCCACGTTTTCGATCTGGCAGTCGCGCCGAGTGCCTTGAGGAAAATCTCACGGTTGCGCTCAACGGCCTCCGGCGTGTCCTGCTCGGTAATTCCGAGATTCAGGCAGTTACCGCCGTATACTTTCGAGACGCCGCCCTTACGCGTGCTGATCCCGTGCACCAACCAGTGAATCCGAGCAAGAGTCTCGGCCTTCAAGATTTCAGGTTTACTGACGACGGTTTTCTTGCGGCTGGACTTGCTTTTGACGGCGGCTGCTCCCACGGTCTTGATTTTATCAGTGACGAGCGACGGCTGAGCCGATTGGTAATTTGTAACAGGTAATAGGTGATCGAAAACCAAAAACTGGGACTGAGAACGTGCGCATTCTTCTGCTTTTCAATTACCTATTACCCGATTACCTATTACCAATTTGCGTGCTGTTCCTTGCCTCCTTTATATTCATAGTTCCCTATGTATGGAGACTTTCGCGTTCACGACCGCTGGACCGGTGAAGAGGTCCACTGCATTTACCAGGCGCTGATCGTTGCCATTGCGACGCGTCACGCCGATGCGATCGACGTAAAATTCCTGGCCAATGGCCGCCCCGTGTGGATTGCCCTGCCACACCCCGCGTGGGTCGAGTACAACAAGCGCACCGGTAAAGTCATCACCGATCCGCTGGCGGTCGAAATCGCAGGCCATTACCTGAAATGGGCGATCGAGTCCGGCGAAGACGGCGGCCGCGAGATGTACGCGCTCACCGTTGCCGAAACCCTGCAGCACCTCGACGCCGTGCAGAAAGAACATCAGCAAGCTCTGGCCGCAGCACGCTAGCCAAAATAGCCTCTGTGTCCTGTGCGTCCTCTGTGGTGAAATAGCTTTGTGTTCTCCCGCAAGATTCGCGTTGAGTTCGTCGAAGGTTCGCAGCGGCATCCCTGTCCGCTGAAATGGCTCGACAGTTTCTCCATGCGCAACTTCACCAACGATCCCATCTTTGACGACACACTGCCCGTTGCAGACGGTCTGATGGAAATCGGGCGTAATGTCCCGCTCGATCGCTTGCAATCGTCGATGCAAGATTGGTTCCGTCGGAAAAGCTATCTGCCGAAAAACGCACACTTGGTCATTACGGAATAGCTATTCGGGAACTGCATACACACTTACAATCGGACTCTGCAGAACCGCGAGTCTCTTCCCGTCCGGCGAGAGCGCAAACGAGAAGCGTTGCCCCACCTGATTCACCTTCAGCGAAAATATCGTCTTGCGCTTGTCCATATCGAATACGTCGACCTCCAGTGGAGTCGAAGGCCGGTCCGCGTGATGCTCAACCAATTCGAATGCAAAACGATTTGCTTGGCGAGCCGTTCGCAATTCCGTGCCTGAGGCTTTGGGCAGCTTCTGTTGCCACATCTCCTTCGTCGAAAGGTCGATGAACGTAAAGTTCAGGCACCCGCCGCTCACGACCAGCGTCGTGGACGAAAGAAACGTCGGGCTGTACCCGTAGCAGTTCCCATGCGCAAACGAAAGATGCGGGCCTTCGCCGTCAAGCGCCTGTATGCGCATGCTCATGCTTCCGAAATATCCTTCTTCAATCGAGTAGGCGATGTAATGGTCCGACGCGCTGAAGGTCACTACCTTCGGCACGGAGTATTCCTTCAAGATTCGCAACTGGTCCGGATCGAGCACCGCGATGGTGCTCTCCGGGTTCGTCGGTTGCACCAGGTACAGAGTGCGCCCCGTTGTGGAAACAAATGGCTGCGCCAGAGTATCGCCGGCATACTCCAGACGGCGCGACACCAGCGGCTTCAGGTCGCTTCCCAGCACGGAAAGAACGTAGCTCGATTGCACCAGCAGTTTGCCGTCATCCAATGGCAGCAAGGCTTCGGAAGTACTGTCATTGCCCCACGAGCGAGCCCAGACAGCCTTGCCCGTGTTCAGATCGATATTTGCGGTATGAAACAGCACCGGACTGCCAACCGGATTTTCACGACGCGAGAGTCCCGGCTTCGGATTCGCGACGAGGAATGATGCCGCCAGATGCTCGGAATCCAGAAACAGCAGCGGATCGGACAGCAGCGCGTAACTCCATTCATCGCGCTCCGCTACCGGATGCAGATACCCGAACTGGCGCAGATCAATTGTCGTGATCGGCCGAGGTACCGACTCGGGAGCACCAGTGTTTTGCGCAAGCAGATAAACTGCTGATAGCAAAATGGCCGCTGCCGCCCTCGCAGCGACTGTCGCAATTGCCCATACCCGGATATGAATTGCGCAGAACAAGACAATGGCCTTGAGCAGCATCACCCAAGGCCAAACTCTATCGCAGATTACGGTTTTTCGTGAAACACGAAACTTCGCAGGAAAGCCGCCCGCTACTAGCTACCCCATCTAACAACTGACAACTAGCAACTGACAACTCGAATGCTACTCGCTATAGTGCAGCAAGCTCACGATGTCGTAGTCCTTCAGCCTGTCGCGTCCCTTCAGGAAATCGAGCTCAACAATAAATGCCAGGCTCGCCACTTTTCCACCCAGGGTCTCTACGAGATTTACCGTCGCGACCGCCGTTCCACCCGTGGCCAGCAGGTCGTCCACGATGATCACGTTCTGTCCCGGCTTGATCGCGTCTTTGTGGACTTCCAATGTGTCCTGACCGTATTCCAGCGCATACGTTACCCGCGCCGTTTCCGCGGGAAGTTTGCCGGGCTTGCGTACCGGGACAAACCCGGCATTTAAACGGTACGCGAGCGCTGGACCAAAAATAAATCCGCGCGCCTCGATCCCCAGCACCAGGTCCACTTGCCGTCCGATGAAGCGCTCCGAAAGCGCATCGATCAGTTTGGCAAAACCAACTTTGTCCTTCAGCAGCGTAGTGATGTCATAAAACAGGATTCCCTTCTTCGGAAAATCCGGTACGCCTCGAATCAACTTCTTCAGCGAATTGCTATCAAATTCGTTTTTCGCGTGCGCCTTCACGGCTTCGGTCATCGGCTACCATGCTCCTTCGATTCGGAACGTCTTCACATCGGGTGCTGCTGTCGCTTCAAACTCCTCCACATCGTCCACACGCGCTGCCCGTGGACCTTCCTGCAATTTCTTTTTGAGCGCCGCCAGTTGCTCACGCGTGCCGATAGCGAGTACCTCGACCGCACCGTCGACGTTGTTGCGCACCCAACCGCGGACACCGAGCATCTGCGCTTCACGTTCTACGAACCAGCGGAAGCCCACGCCTTGCACGCGTCCGCGCACCAGGAATTGTTTCGCCTCGGTTTTGTTCTTCTCTGCTGTCATTCTGAGCGAGGAGCGCGAAAAAGATGCCGACCTTGCGTTCTGGGGCTTGCAACTCGGTACTAGCTACCCCATCTGACAACTACCAATAGCAACAGCAACTGTTCCTACTACCTGCTACCCCCAACTAGCCACTAATCACTAACCACTAGCCACTGTTTACGCTCTCGACAGATACGCCCCTTCCGACGTATCCACCTTAATCTTCTCGCCTTCATTGATGAACGGCGGCACTTGTACCACCAGCCCAGTCTCAGTTTTAGCCGGCTTGGTCACGCTGCTCGCCGTGGCACTCTTCAGCCCGGGCTCGGTCTCCACGACGGTAAGTTCGACGGTCTGCGGCAGTTCCACGCCTACTGGCTTGCCATCGAAGAACTCAACCTTGATGTTCAGGTTCGGGATCAGATAGTCGACCGCATCACCGAGGATGTCCCTCCCGAGATGCATCTGCTCGTAGTTCTCGGTGTTCATGAAGTAATAGCTGTCGCCGTCGTTGTACAGATACTCCATCTTCTCTTCGTCCACCGTGATCTTCTCGATCGCATCCGCCGAACGGAACCGGTGTTCGAACATCGCACCCGTGCGCAGGTTGCGCAGCTTGGCCTGAATAAACGCGCGCAGATTGCCGGGGGTACGGTGTTCCACGCTGAACACCGAATGCAAATCGTTGTTGTGCTTGATCACCATCCCCGGGCGCAGCTGGGTGGCTGGAATTGCCATACGTAAGTTCTCCTTCTGAGCTATCGACTGCGGAACTTTGAACCGCTGTGTGGTGCGGGCACTCTTACCCGCAATGCGCGAGCGAGGCGCTGACCTGTACGGCAGGCGCAAGCAATCCAATTTCACGGATCGGCTAGATACCCCGCAGACCCGTCGCTTGCGCTGCAAACATTTGATTTTACACGGGCATCGAAGGCTTTGGGAACCGCGAACTCCGCCCTCGTGCCGCTCGAAAAAGCTGCGTCGGCCTTGCGGCGGATAGAAAAGCACGACGGAAGCTCTCCCGGCGTTGCAGGAACGTTATCTACGCGACGGCTACTTTCCCGGCTGCGGCGCGTGCGCATCCAGGAACTCATACCTGCCGCGCAGCGCATCGGGAGCCGCATGAATGCTTGTCCCGGAGAGATGCATCACCTGGTATCCGTCCGGATTGTCGTACTTAGGCCACTTCGGCAATCCGTTGCCATTCGGATCGCCCGACTTCACGAAGTTCACCCAGTAGGATGACATCGCATCGGACACCTTGAAATCGTCCTCCGTCCAGGGCACTCCCTCTTGTGACTTCAGAGTCTGGAACACATATTCGATTTCGCCGGCATGCTTCGATCCCAACTGGCTGGCCGGAATTGGACCCGCCATGGCGCCCGGTTTTGTTTTTGGCACCTGTTCGAAGTGATACTCGTAAACCGGCGCGCCCGTCTTTCTCTGTGTGTCGATCCATTTCCACGTCGAGAAAGCGATGAAATCGTCGCTCGAGAGCTGCTCTGCCGATTGCATTGCTTCCTGGTCGTTCGCCGCCGGGTAGAAGACCAAGAACTTCTTTGCCTGATCTCCGAATCGCGTCTGTGCCTGTTCGGCGAAGCTCTTCGCGTTAGGCTTCTGCGGCGAGAACAAAATCATGATCTTGCCTTCATCGGCATTCCATCCGGCAAGCAATGGGACACGGCTCTGCTCGCCCTTCGCGTAAATCGTCCGTGGATCTTCTGGGAAGTAGTACCCATCAATGATCGGAGCGAAGGCGAATCCTCGATTTTCTTTCGCTGCTGCTTGTAAGACCTCATTGGCCGGCTTTGCGCGGAGGTCTGCGAGATTTTTGGCTCCGAGCGACTCCGCAAACTTCACCCCGAACTGCTCCGTTTCTGCCAACGAGTTCATTCCCAGCGTTCCACCTTCTTTGCTCGGGAAGAACGCTCCGCTTTCACCGATCGCCTTCTGGAACAAGTTCCTCGACAACGGTGATGCCATCAACGCGCTCACCGAAAACGATCCTGCCGATTCCCCCGCGATGGTGATGTTGTGCGGATCGCCACCGAACGCCGCAATATTCTTCACCACCCACTGTAGTGCGGCGACCTGGTCCAGAAGTCCATAATTTCCGGAAGCCTTATGCGGAGATTCTTTGGTCAACTCTGGATGCGCAAAGAATCCGAACGCGCCCAGGCGGTAATTGGGATTTACCACGATGATGCCCTTCTTCGCCAGGTTCTCGCCGTCGTATCGCGGCTCGGAAGCGCTGCCTGCGACGAATCCGCCGCCATAGAACCACACTAGCACCGGCAACTTTGAACCAGCGGCTTTTGCAGGAATCCATATATCCAGGTTCAGGCAATCTTCACTCGGCTGGGCGTCGCGGAAATAGATGTCGCCAAACACATTTGTTTGTAGGCAGGCAGATCCGAACTTGTCCGCCATCCGGACGCCACTCCATTTGATTGCCGGCTGCGGCGCTTTCCATCGCAGATCCCCGATCGGCGGGGCAGCAAAGGGGATACCTTTGAACATGCGGACGCTGCCTTCCGCATTCGTCGTCCCCTGTAGCTTTCCACTTTCGACGGTGACCTGGTCCGTGGCCCCAGCGGCACCGGTTGCTGCGATTGCAAGAATTATGATTACTGAAAGTCTCAGAACTCGCGTAGAAACCATCTCGTCTCCTCGCATTCAGACGCTGAACTGCCACAAGTTGCTATGACTGGATTTAGCCGAGTCTAAGAATGCGTGAGCAAGGCCGAGATGGCAAGAGTGTTTCGACACTACCCAAGAAGAGCTACTCACCTCAAAGCAAATTTTGGACATCGTTCTAGTGCCCCATGCCATCCCTAACTACAGGGAAACTCAGGGAACCGAACAATCCAAATACAGCGTTTAGGAGAATTCCATGGCACAGCAGAACCAATGTGAACCTCACAACGCGCATTCACATCAGCATGGTCCCGGATGCGGGCATACCACAATTCAACATGAGGGCCACACGGACTATCTCCACGACGGACACATGCACCACCCGCACGAGGGTCATGTCGACGAGCACGTAATTGCCATCAACTCAGGAAATCCCGCATCCGCAGCTCCCAACCACGAGTGCGGCGGCCATGAGAAAGGACACAGGCACGGAGCCGGCTGCGGCCACGAGGCCGTCCCGCACGGCGATCATGTCGACTACCTGGTCAATGGACACCTGCACCACTCGGAAGGCGGCAACTGCCAGGATCACGGCTCGGTGAGCGCGAAAGCCGCTTAGCCTCTTCACTTTTTTGAGCAGTAAAGCCGGAAGTGTTAAAGATTCCGGAAAGCGACTGGACTTTGGAATCCAATTTTCGGACAGCGTGTATGGAAACACGCTGTCCGCATAAAATAAACTGCGCAGGAGGATCAATGACTGACTACGAACGGTTTGGCGACTACTCCCCGGAATCGGAACGAGCTAACAATTTAGGCTTTGGTCTCATGTTTCTCTTTATCGGGCTCGGGATCGGCGCGATCACCGCTTTGCTCTTCGCGCCCAAGGCGGGTAGAAGGGTACGCCGCGATCTTCGTCGCCGTTACGAAGACGCGCGCGACGCGATTGATGACATCACCGGTCAGGCTGGCGACTACATCGACAAAGGAAAGGGTTGGGCCGGAAAGGCCAAGGATCGCGTCTCCCCGGTAACTCGCGTCTTCGGCCGCGACTAAGGATCTCCCGCGGAAGAATGGACCTTTTGTCCTGGCCGGACTCAATTTTCAAGTTTGAGTCTCGCCAATTTGACCACAGTCGCAACATCTTCCGCAGATCGGACTTCGAAACGAACTCCTGTGCCTTCCGGATAGACCGGTGAATTGTCGATTATCTGCTTGGTCTTGTCCGGAAGGTCGCTCGCCTTTGCAGCCTTCACTGCGGCCTTCCCAAGCGTAAATGCAACGCAGAAAGCACCCGTCTCCGGAATCAAATAAACAATATTCCGCCCGCTGCGCTTCAGGCGCAGTGACCAGCCATATTTCGGTGCGGCAGACTTCCACTCACGATCACGCACTTTGAATTCTTCCGATTGCAAGCAGGTGATCACTTGGTCCCAAATAGGTTTTTGCTTACCGACTGCATTCGCCACTTCTATTTCGGTTGGGACAGTCTTCTTTCCAACGAAAGCATTTGCGACTGGCACTGATTTTTGCGGCTTAGGTTTCGTTTTCACGCTCATGGGACAGTCACGCTAATCGCGCCAGTTCAGAGTGTCTGTGTCGTCGATCACCACGTGTGCAAACATCCCATGAAAGCAAAAGGCCGAGCTCTCTCGCTCGGCCTTCATGCAACTTGAACGTGAAACGTCAGTAGAGCCTAAAGTTCACTTCCACGTTGATCTGCACCGCCACGGGCTGCCCGTTCTTGCGCGCAGGATCGAACTTCCACTGCCGTACGGCTTCGATCGCTTTCTCATCCAGTCCGAGCCCTAGTGTCCGTTGCACGCGAATGTCGCGCGGACGTCCATCCGGACCAACCACCACCCACAGCACGACCGTTCCCTGATATTTGGCTTTGCGCGCTTCTTCCGAATATTCCGGATCGGGTGAGAACAGAACACGGGGAGCGCTTACACCCCCGCCAACGCGGTACGCGCCACCACCGATCCCACCGCCATATCCCGGACCAACGCCCGGGCCAGATCCTGAGCCCACACCGCCGCCTTCACCACTCCCGATGCCACCACCGGATCCGGTTCCATTCGAAGGCGGACCTAGTACCTTCGACATCGGATCGCCCATCGTCCCTAATGACGGCAGCTTGATTTCCGGGGGAACCACGACTGTAGGTTCAACTGCAAGCTTCGGATGATCGTTGCGCAGCACAACCGCCGGAGGCGTTATCTGCTCCAGGGATCTCTTCGGAAGCGCGCCCTTCGTGGCCGCCAGCTTGTCTCGATCACCACCACCACCGCCGCCGCCGGCCTGCGTCTTCGCCGGAGGAAGGATATAGGGGCTTATATCGGTGACCGTCCCTTGAATCTGTACCTTGATCTCGTCTTTGTGTGTCCACACCCACGTGCTTGCCCAAATCAGAAAGGCTAGTAGTACCGACTGCAGCGCGAATGAGGCATAGAAGCTTTTCGATTGGACGCTATAGGACCCGTCCCCATTGCCAAACAGAGTCTGAACGTCAGGCTCTCCCGTCTGTTTCTTCCGTATTGGCTTCCGGGCTGGTGGAGGTGTTACTACAGGGGTGGACATGGTTCTTGCTGTTGAGTATAGACCGTAATTTAAATGAAAGGTTTCGAAAAAGTTAGTACCCTTCAGTTAAGACCAGTTACGCTGCCGTTACTAGTTGCGTTACAGGGCCCGCCGCCGCAACAACAACAAATATCAGGCACTTACCTGCCGGTTACGAGGGTGACAATCCATCGGACTTGCCCTTTCGACTAAAGGCTCACGTTGCACGCGCTTTGGAGCTGCCGCGCATCAGTGAAAAATCGCGGCGAAGAATGCTCCTACTCTCCCGAAAAGCCCTTTCTTCGCGGCAGCTTTCTTTGGAGCCGGAACCGGTGCGGCGGCCGCACTCACTTTTGCTGGCTCCGGCGGAGGCGGCAAAACCATCCGGCTCGGCAACACTGGTCCATGCGTGAGTCGCAGCCGTGCGACCCCTATTACCACTTCCTGCGCCGGATCTCCCGCCTGATAGATGAACGGCACCGCTGCCTCCAGGTGCTGCTCGGCAACGGGCGTCATCGGGACCGGAGGCGGCGCCTCAGCATTCTTTTCGTCCTTCGCCTTCGTCAGTTCCTTTGGAGCCTCTACTGCGACCCGTTGGACCGGAACTGCCGGCGCCGGACAGCCGCAGTCTGGTAATGGGCCGTGATCGGGATCAGTAAGTTTTCCGCTGCGAAAAAGAACTTCCTCACTCGGTTTGACCTGGTATGTGCCATCACCATTCAGTTCCTGAACAATTAGGGAAGCTGTGTTTCCCTTCATTGCACGAACTGCAACATCGCCGTGATCGTCTGCTTTAATCGCGAAATTAAATGTTCCGGGGCCGGCCAGTAAAATCCGAAAATCCGGCGTCATGATGGTGTCGGCGGAGAGTGCCAGCGAGTAATGGGCCTCGAGCGAACCGGTGCTCATGCCGACCATCAACTGGCTCCCGCTGGTGGAGGAGGTCAGGGTTACCGACGTCGCAGGACAGATTCGCAGATCGCCTCCTCGCGTGAGGCGAAACACCGCCGGCGCATCGCCGGCCGTTACCGACGAACCACTCACAACCTTTGTTCCCGTTCCCGCCAGCAGGACCGAGCCGCGCACGCTCGCATCGGAGGCGAAGAGCTCTCCGACCACGTTGTTCTGCGCGCGCGCCATCACGGCAGCGCCGAGAACTCCGACGGCTACAATCCATGAGTAGGATTTCATCTACTCTACAGGATAACCCGTCTGCAGCAGTTCTGTTTTGGTTGATGCCAAGCCGAAGGGCCTTATCTAGGCTTTTTTACTGAGTTTTCACGCTCCAGGCTCTGTCGGCTTTACGCCGCTCTGTGTTCGGGTCGCCCATTTGATTCATGCCCCCCGTCCAATACCCTCTTCAGATCGTTGCTCTCGCCGAGAGTCACCGAAATCGTCTGGCTTCCAATCTGAACATCATCGCGCTGCTGCAAGCGCTCGAACACTTTCGCGTAAATGAACGAGCTCGCGGATCGTCTCTTTTTCGGATCCACTACGTACCGCATCGTCAATTGCAGATAGTTATCCGTGACCTTGGTGAACACCTGCGGTTTCAGATCGGTCTCAGGGATCAGGAAGTAATGACGCATGCGATCGAGTTGGTGCTGCGCTCCCTCGAGAAACTCCTTGGTATACTCACCGCCAACGTCGGTCAGGATCTGCGTCGCCACTCGAAAGTTGCTCTCGTACGTGACCGGCAACTTCACCTCGTCCCAGATATAGGCGAAATCCTGGGTATAGTTCATGACGGCCGTGCCGAAGATCGTGGCATTCGCAAACTGAATGATCCGTCCGCTGTACTGATCGCCGCCGATCCAGTTTCCGATTTCCATCATCCGCGTGTAGAAGAAGCCCACGCCGATCACGTCGCCCGACATCTTCTCCAGTTGAATCCGGTCGCCGACGCTGTATATATGGCCGGCAAAGATTGCGATTCTTCCCGCGATGGAAAGCAGAGGTTCCCGAAGGGCGACCGCCAAACCGGCGCCGATCAAGCCCAGGAACGTACTCGTGTGTTGAAGCTTGCGCGCCCAAAGCAGCCCTACGACGACGACGAAAGCAACCAGCACGAACGTGTTCAGACTCTGGCGGAGGCGGAACCGCTCGCGGTCGCTCTGAACTTTTGCATTGACGATTTTCGCCCCGCCTTGCGTCACGATCCATGCGAGAACAAAAGCCGCTATGGTGCCGAGAATAGCGATGTGGTATTGCGAGGTCCACAACCAGGAGACGTACTGCATATTTGTAGGATGACGATAATCTCGAGCAGGTTGAGAGGGTGAACGCATGCTCTCGCCTGAGATTCTGCTGGCGAGGTACGTTGCTTAAGAGGACGGCTCTACGGTTCCGCCAGGAATTCGTACCGCTCGATCACGGCCGCGATTCCGACTCGCCCGGGTGACTGCGGTTCCACCCGCACAACCCGGCCCTTGCAATGAACCTTGATGCTCTCCGTCAAAGTGATTTCCGGAGGCAACGTAAGTGTGAACTCGATTGGCGTCCCCTCCGCAAGCGGGCTATCTACGTAGAACGATATTCCTCGCGCGCTTACATCGCGTGTCTGCGCTTCTTTTTCACCACCATCGGGAAACTTCACAGTGAGAGGGAGCCGCAAAGCAAACCGCCGCGTCGCCCGCTGCTCCTGCTGAGGCTCGATACCCATCTGGTTCTCCGTGGAAGAGCCACTTAGGATTGCGCGAACGCCCGAGAGCTGTCAACAGATTAACTGCACAACTTTCGAACATTCTCGTACCGTAACTCTATGGTAAATAGGTGCTTTCGGCCGTTCTGGTCGAAGCCGGCCGACTAGATAGACAGGAAATTCTTTAGCATTTTGCGCCCCTCGGTGGTCAGCACGCTTTCCGGATGGAACTGCACGCCTTCCACCGGCTCCGTCCTGTGCCGTAATCCCATAATCACCCGCGTGCCGTCGGCCTCGGTGGTCCACGCGCTCACTTCCAATTCTCTGGGAAGGGTCTTTTCCGCCACGATCAGCGAGTGATACCGGGTCGCCTGCATCGGCGAAACCACGTCTCGGAACAATGTCCGACCGTCATGCTCGACCTTGCTGACCTTCCCGTGCATGAGCGTCTTCGCGCGCACTACATCCCCGCCGAAAGCGGCGCCCAGCGCCTGATGACCCAGGCAAACACCGAGCATCGGTACTTTCCCGGTGAAATGCTTGATCAGATCAATGCTAATACCTGCTTCCTGCGGCGTACACGGCCCGGGCGAAACCACGATCCGCTCCGGACGCATCTCGTCCAGCTCGTCCAGCGTGATCTGATCATTCCGCCGCACCACCACTTCCTGCCCCAGCTCACCAAGATATTGGACCAGGTTGTAGGTAAACGAATCGTAGTTGTCGAGAACAAAAATCATAGTTGGGTAGCTAGTGGCTGGTCGCTTGCGCGCGGTGGTGTATGTTCGAGTCAATTCCCTAACGGGCTTCCAGTAGACAGCCGCGTCGATTTCAACAGGCCGCTTAACATCCGTCCAACCTGTCCTACGTCCTTCAGCAAACGTTCAGCTTCCGTCTCGCTCAAGAATAAGAAACCTCGGCTCAACATTATTTGAGTTTCAAGTTCGAAAAGCGAACCACGCGCCTGGCCGAGGAACTGAACCAGCTCACCACGCGAAAGACGACCATACCCTTCTGCAATATTACTCGGTACCGAAACAGCGCATCGTCTCATCTGGCTCCGGAGCCCATATATCTCTTCTTTGGGGAAAGCCCGGGTGACGTGATAAATGGCTTTCGCCAGGTCCATCGATCTTTGCCACGCAGCGAGGTCGCGATAACCTCCCATTCCCATCTCCCAGCCGACCCCACTCGGCGTTCTTTCTTCGCTATCGACTTCTTACAGCATTAGTTTACGAACCCTGCTTCTCTGGCGTAGCAGGTCGCTGGTCTCGGTGGTTAATAACCCCGAGTTATCGATCAGCCTAACTATCGATCTAGCCGAGTACGATGTCTTTGTCATAGCTGGCGATAGTGACCACTACCACTGAAGCAACCAGCTACTAGCTACCCCAGCATCTACAATCAGGTTCCTTTGTGCCGACCTTATTCAAAAGTGCCTCCGTCGCGTTGCTGCCTGAGCTACTAGCCACCAGCTACTAGCTACCCCAGCACCTATAATGCATTCCTCGCTGCTTCCACCGCCCGAATGACTGCACCGGCTTTATTCTGGCACTCTTCATGTTCCTTCGCCGGATCCGAATCCGCCACGATTCCCGCTCCCGCCTGCAGATACGCCTTCTTGCCCTCCATCAACAGGGTTCGTATCGCGATACAAGAATCCAGGTTCCCTGCAAAATCCGCGTAGAGCACCGAACCTCCATAAGTCCCGCGGCGTAGCGGCTCCAGTTCCTCAATGATTTCCATTGCGCGCACTTTCGGCGCGCCGGTCAGCGTTCCCGCAGGGAAGCACGCCGCAAACGCATCGAGCGCGTCGAGATCTTTCCTCAACTCTCCTTCGATCGCCGACACAATATGCATCACGTGCGAGTAGCGCTCGATGAACATCAAATCGCGCACCTTCACCGTTCCGTATTCGCTCACGCGTCCCACATCGTTCCTTCCGAGATCAACCAGCATTACGTGTTCCGCAAGCTCTTTCTCGTCCGCACGCAACTCCTGTTCAATCTGGCGATCTTCGACTTCGTCGCGCCCGCGCGGGCGCGTTCCAGCGATCGGCCGGTATTCCAGCTTCCGGCCGGTCACGCGAACCAGCATCTCCGGTGATGAGCCCAGTACCTGATTTTTCCCGAAACTCAAAAAATACATATACGGCGACGGGTTCACTGTGCGCAGCGCGCGATAGATCGTGAACGGATCTGCCTTCGGTTCGAAGTCCAGGCGCTGCGAAAGCACCACCTGGAAAATATCTCCTGCCGCGATATATTCCTTCGCGCCCCGCACCGCCCGCATGTACTGCTTCCTGGTGGTGTGCGTCTTGATCTTCAGTTTGCCGCCATGCCGCTGGACCTTCATCTGCGACGGTTTCAGCCCCGACTTCAGCCGCTTTTCGATTGCCTCAATGTCACGCAGGGCACGCGCATACGCCTGCTTTGGCTTTTCACGGGAAACATCCGCCGAGGCGATGATATGAATCTGGTGGCGCACGTGATCAAAAGCGAGCAGCCGGTCAAAAAACATCAGTGCGCAATCCGGAACATCCAAGTCGTCCTTCGCGATCTTGGGCAAGCGTTCGAACTGCCGCACCATGTCGTAGGCAAAGAACCCCACCGCGCCCCCGGTGAAAGGAGGCAAGCCCGCCACGTGCGCAGGCTTATGCTCGCGCAGCAGTTCGCGGACGACTGCGATCGGCTCGGATTTCCGCCGCTCCGCCTTCTTCCCGCGCACAATCTCGACCGCACCACTGCGAGCGATGACGCGCATATAAGGACGCGCCCCAAGGAATGTGTACCGGCCGACTTTCTCTCCGCCCTCTACCGATTCGAGCAGGAACGAATAAGGTTCATCGGCGGCAAACATCAGGAAGGCAGAGACAGGAGTGAGCAGGTCGGCGCTGATCGATTTAGCAACCGGCACCAGTGTGGCACCGCGCGCGAGGCGCTCAAATTCCTTGAAATTAGGACGTAGCATGCAGGATCCCGCGAAAATATCGATTATAGCTGGCGCTAATCTTCGCCAACGAACACGTGGCGCAGCCGACCCCGGCTGCGCTGTCCGAGCGTAGCGAGGACTGTCATCCCGAACCCAGTGAGGGAGCCCTATTGCACCGAGATATAGTGTTGTGGCGCGTCCCGCACGACTTCTGGTGGAATCCGCCGTCCCGGGCCCTGTTCTGCGCGCGTTGTTCCCAGTCCTGATTTTCATAATCCAAGGCAGCTACACCGCGCGACGCCTCGCATACTCCTTCCGTCGCCGCCTTATTACGCCCTCCATCCTCTGAAACGGCGCCGCTCCGCCACCAGCTACCCCAGTGG